>NZ_MCBT01000044.1:0-49340 GCF_001735525.1 Shewanella colwelliana | reverse complement strand
GCTTGCAGCAGGCTTATGTGCAGATACTGCTTCGGGACGCTTTGCGCCATCCTTGGCCGCTTAACGAAAACATCTGACCTACATGGAAGTAGGGAATGCCGAAAAATGTCGGGAACATTTTTGGCCATGTTTTCGATACCCTCAGCTGCATCTACACTGGGTTATTTTCTCTCTTCGATTTTGCTTCATTTGGGACTAATAACGCATTAAAAGCTAACTTAGTTTTGCCCCAAAACTTGTTAGCCTTCGAGTGAAGGCTGGTTACATTTTCTCTTTTGGTTCATTGTTATTGGGGTGTGTGCGTGAAGGTCATATCTTTATCGCCATCTAACGCCTGCCCGGCGAGGGATGTGCAGATACGCCTGTGAGACGCCGTGAATAAGTCCCTTTAGGCTCTGCCGAAACATCCCTGTTTCGGAAGCTCACCGGCGTATCTACACTCGGTATCTCAACGTCTCTTCGATTGGGCGGATGTCGGAAGGGGGAATAAAAAACTGACTTGATTTTACCCCAAAATGAGTTAACACGTTGTCGGTGGATCAGTACCTAACGGACTTTCTGGCTTGGCAATTTTCATCGCTACACCAGCGAGATGTAATTCACAACTTCCCAACCAAAAACTGAATAACTATACAGTCATATTCAAATCATCAGGATTTTGAACAATTTTCATCCTGTATTCGTGCGCGCTTTCTCATTTTGGTTTGAATAAATTGCTTTAAAATTAATCGCTTATGCTATTCGCCAAGTAGATAATAGGTTTGGAAAACGCGCATGCGCGTTTTTCCAGATGGTATATTTAGCAAAATGCTGATAAGTTCATTGTATACAGATAGTTAACTGTGCGCGTATTCACTGGTCCAACGAGGTAAACGCGCATGCGCACTAATAAAATGTTATATTTTAAGGGGGTCGCATGACATTGGATGACATCGAACTTATTCAAAAAAGAACAAATATACAATTACCACCTTGTTATGTTGATATCGTGACTAATTATCCTGTTGAATTGTTAGAAACAGATGCTCAAGATTTTGGGTTGTTAGATGATGCAGATGAAATTATAGAAGAAAATAATACCGTAAGAAAAGAAGGTTACTTTGGTGAAAAGTGGCCTGAGCATTATTTTATAATTGGGCAAAATGGTTGTGGTGATTATTATGTAACAAATTTAAATTCAACGGAATTTTCAGTTGGTTTTGCAGATCACGAATCTATGTCTTGTAATCTGTACGCTGAAGGTTTATCTGAATTTATTGAGAAATACACTAGCGAGCAAGAATAAAAATATAACAAGGCATTTAAACGGAACAAAAACAGTGGGTTACGTTTCGCTTCGCTACACATTTTAACCCGCAATTTTTGTCCGCTTAATGCGGCGTTATACGCAATTATGAAATTGAAGAACATCAAATCATTATCACATAACCTAAGCCACTCTTATGTGAGCTTCGAGAACTACGTTGATGGTGAGTTTGTATTTAAAGAGCTGAAAGAGTTAGCGGTTAAAGCCAATGGCGCAAAGGTTTCTATCTATTGGCTATATCAAGAAAATAAGGTGGTCCCTTTATTCAGCGAACGAATCACAAAAAGTATTGAATATTACAAAGATTGGCTTCCGCAGCTTCTAACCCAGCATGAGTTAGATGTTTCGGTATTTTCCGAGCTAAGAACCGACATATACATCGCGCAAAATATGCAGCTAGAAGTTCAGGCTTATGCGTGTGACCTCAATGGCAAAGAATATGTCAAAAACATTTATGAATTTGCTGACTTAAAACCATATGATGGTGAATCGTGAGCAAAGCGTATAACAAGTCAAAGCACTCGGACTTGGCAAAGCTGTCATCTTTTTTGTTCCAAAAAAGTCGCCAACTTCACCAATCCGATGTTTGAAGCGTTATAAGCCAAAGGAATATATGAGTTTACCGAGGGAACAATTAGCCAAAGTTAGAACACCTTTTAGGGTACTCGCGGGTTTCATCTTTGTACTTTCATTCTTTGCTATTTTAGCTACGGTTACTTTTGCGTTCACTGAACCATATGATCATATTATTTGGCTTTTAGGCATTGTGACGTTTGGTATGTCATATATGTCCGGGCATGTTGTATTTACAGGTTATGCCCCTAAATTTTTACTGTTTACGCATGGCGCTAAAGATGGCTTATAACAAGTTGCTCAAGTTCGTTCGTAAACTCACTGGGACAATTAACAGTTGGCTTTGCGCTTCGCGCAAGTTTAGCCAACAGTCAATTGCCCCTTAGCAAAGCGTTACCGTATATCAGCTTGCCATTCTTTCCCTAATAATAATCATCACTTTAAGAGCTTTGACTCTAACCAATTTCTGTCCAAAAGCTTCTCACAAGGTCAAATCGAAGAGGTAGAAAACTCGGTGCAGATGCGGCTGCGGACGTTGATGGCAGGGATGCCATCGTCGAGCCTCCAAGGATGGATTCACGGCGTGTAGCAGCAGTATCTGCACATTTCCTCGCCGGACAGGCGATTAGTTACAGTGAAGATACAAATTTCAAAGACACTCTACCAACACTAATTCAGCCAAATGTTAAACCACAAAAATGCCAACACCTTCATTCCAAGGCCAACACACCTTTGTCTACTTACGTTTTATAGCTTTATCTAACCTTTGATGGCTTGCTCAACGCCATCGTCTGCACAGTTTAATTCGAAAAATTATCCTAAAAAGAAATCAAGCCAAGCCATTAAAAATTAACGGCTTACCCAAGCCTTAGCTCGGTGAACTTGCTGTTTGGCTGCGCCACACAAACGAGCTCGATTGCTTGTTTAAGATGGTGACGTTTTGATGCTCATCATAGGGGCGGCCAGCTAAGCCGTAGCAGACATGAAGAGGCAGCAGGTGCTCTTCGCGGGGGTGACAATATCGGGCATTGGGGGTGCTGAGCCAGTCTGTCATTGCTTGGGTTCGCATCGCCTCAGTTAGCTGTTTATCACTTAAAGTTGTTTGTAGCCAATGCTCAAACTTTTTATTTTTCAGCTGGCTATTTTCAGTGTTTGGGGCAAAGAACGCTCTCATATTATGAAAAGAGAAACCTGAGCCAATGACCAGTAAGTTATCGTGATTAAGGGCCTGCAATGCTTTGCCTATGTTTAGATGCTGAGCGGCATCGAGGGTATTGACCAATGACAACTGGATAACGGGAATATCGGCCTCTGGATACATCAAGGTTAATGGCACAAACATCCCGTGATCATATCCGCGTTGGCTATCTAGTTTTGCTTCGATACCTGACCTTTGTAACGCACTCTGTACTTGTTGTGCCAACGCAGTCTCACCAGGACTTGGGTATTGCAACTGGTAGCTAGCAGGCGGAAAACCTGAATAATCGTAGATCATTTTAGGATGCGGGCCGGCGGTGATTGTCGCGACTGATTCCTCCCAATGGGCGCTAATGACTAAAATTGCGCTGGGACGCACCAATTTGCTAGCCAAGGACTTTAGATAGACCACCAGCTCGCTGTGATGAGGGTCATCAAGTAACGGCATTGGACCACCACCGTGGGAAATGAAAGCGATATTAAAGTTGCTCATACTTGTCTCCAAACGATATCACCCTAGCCACTGAGTGATTATTTAGGCGCGGCCTAAGCCGCGACTGGGCGATGTTGTCGATACGTGAGATGGCCTAGCGGTTAAGCTTTTTAGCAATAAGGTTATCAAGGCTAAAAGAGCCGCTACCTTGAACAGTGACCGCAACAAGTGCGACTAAAAGTGTTAACGCATATTCATAACCGTTGTTTGACATAAATAGCCCGTTGCCAATATGCACTGCAAATATCGCCACTAACATGGTGAAAGCGGCGACCACTGCCGCAGGGCGAGTGACCAGGCCTAATACTAAGGCTAAGCCACCAAAGAATTCAGCACTGCCAGCCAATAACGCCATCAAATAGCCCGGCGTCATTCCTATGCTTGCCATCCATTTCCCTGTGCCCTCTAAGCCATAGCCACCAAACCAAGCAAACAGTTTTTGTGCGCCATGGGCAGCCAAGATTAAGCCAATGGGTGCCCTAAGTATTAAGCCTGCGAGCCCTGCGTTGGATACAAATAGTTTGTTTAATCGTGATGTGTTCATGGTGGTGCCCTTTATTAAATTGAGTTGATTTGGTTCCCGCCTTGGGATGAGCACACTTTACTATCAACATAATGCAAGAGTAAGATGGATTTTTGGGATTGATTACCAACAAAACGTTGTTAATAGGGAGGCCAATGGACAGAATTGACGCTATGCGTGCCTTTGTCTCGGTTGTGACCGAAGGCAGTTTCAGTAATGCGGCGACTGCCATGCAGCTATCACCGCAGTTGGTCAGTAAATACGTGTCTAAGCTAGAAGCGAGCCTTGATGTACGCTTGCTACACAGAACGACACGTAAAGTGAGCCTGACTGAAGCAGGCTCGTACTATTTTCAGCATGCACAGCAGATCCTGTTAAGCATTGATGAGATGGACGCCCAATTAGGTGGGCTGCAACAAAACCCCAAAGGAACCCTGCGTATCAGTGCGCCAGTATCCTTTGCAATAAAGCATCTCAGTCAGCTACTCACTGAGTTTCAATTACAGTACCCTCAAGTGAGTGTCGATCTGCAGCTTAACGATCGTAAAGTCGATGTCGTTGAGGAAGGTTTCGATATTGTGTTGCGTATTGGGCAGCTCAAAAGCTCATCCTTGATTGCTAAGCAAGTAGCTCCCATCCGGCTAATGTTATGTGCAGCGCCTACGTACCTAAAAAAACATGGCGTTCCACGCCAAGCTGAAGATCTAAAGTATCACCGCTACTTGCATTACAGCTATATGGATATGGCCGGCAAAGAGTCCATCTTTAAGTGGCTAAGCGAGAAAAACAGCGAGATGAATGGCGATTTTCACTGCAATAATGGCGATGTGTTGGTGGGGGCCGCGATTGCTGGAGGGGGAATTGTGCTACAACCTAGCTTTATTGCCAGCGAAGCTATTTGCCGTGGCGACCTGGTAGAGGTATTGCCTGAGCTAGCGCCAGAGCCTGTAGGTTTGTATGCGGTGTATGCCCACAGAAAGCTACTGCCCAATAAGGTGAGGTGCTTTATCGATTTTATCGAGGGGTACTATGGCTCACCGCCCCATTGGGACCAAGCCATCATCGACATGCAGGATTAAACGGCGTTGGGCAAAGCGCGACACCGCAAACAGATAACATCATCAAGACTCAAAGGCTATTCACGGTTAGCTGATATTAGCTATATTTAGAATTATAATAACAAAACGTACTTATAATCATAATTATTGATAATTTTACGTAATCACTCTTGCTCCATATACTTCACTCATCGAAACGGCTGGTGAATTGAAGCGACCAACTCAGTCAAATGACGGGTTAGTTAAAGATGTCAGTCAAAACAAACGAGTTATCTCATCTCAGAGTGTGGAGCAATATTATGAAAATGAATCACGTAGGTATTATGGTTGGCGATATGGACACCGCGGTAGCGTTTTACACTAAAGCGTTAGGTCTTAACATAGTGATGGACAACACCAAAGTCATTGAAGAGCGCGAAACCGCGATTGGCAGAATGTGTATTGCCGTATTTGGCGAAGGCTTTAAAGGCTTTAATATTGCGCACCTGGTCACCACAGATGGCATAGGTGTTGAACTGTTTGAGATGAAACAACGTGCAGAGCGTCACGAAGTCGATTTCTCTCGTTTGGGGATCTTCCATTTCTGTTTGCAAACCGATGACTTTGAAGGGGCCATCGCGCGCACTGAGGAGTTTGGCGGTAAAGTGCGTATGGACATCATGCGTTACCACCCAGAAGATGATAGCAAGCAAGCGAAAATGGTTTACCTAGAAGACCCATTTGGTAACTTGTTTGAGCTTTATTCGCATACGTATCAAGAGACTTACGCTTCCGACTACGAGTAATTATTGCTTGGGCTTGATAATACTGCCTCAGTTTGAGATTTTCGCTGCTCATTGACTGGAGTCAACTACGCGGCGAAAACCTCAGTCATACCGCTTAAGCCACACATCTGGCTGTTTTACGGCACGATTTGCTGTTAAACATTACAGCGAACTTGCACAATTATGCTAGGCTTGCAACATACTGATTTGCATAAATGGACAACATGGCAATTAAGCGTGTATTAGCATTGATGTTGCTCTGGATGGCGACGATCTCTTTCTCCTTTCTAAGCTTTGCTGGGGTGGCTCAACCACTTTCAGCGACGACAGATATCGCCATACAAGATATTGATATTTGGCGTGCTGTGGATGCCCAGTCTCACTCCGTGCCAACGTCCATCGCTGCGATGCAAGGTTTATATCAATCAGCAACCCCCATTAAAACCTCGTTGGCTAACCAGTCTGGGGCCTATGTTGCACGCCTTCAACTCTCTAGTCAGACACTGCGGGCTGCCAGCTGGTTTATCAGAATCAACGCCAATTTTGTCGATAAAGGGCTTGGTTTTTGGCAGTCAGATCAATACGCAAATACCGGTGTGATAAAGTTTTCACAGCATGAAGATATCGACACGCCTAAATTAATGCACAATCAGGCGTTTGAACTTGCATTGAGCCAGCAAGAAAGTGGTTACCTATGGCTTTACATTAAAGCGGAGCATTACGCATTGCCGCTATCGATTGAGATTATTAACAGCGGCAGCTTTTTTCAGAAGCAATTTATTACCAATGCGGTGACCCTGTTTTCAATAGCTATCATGCTCACACTGGCGGCCATTGCTTTAACCTTGTATATCAAAACGCGCCTAGTGGTTACGCTTGCCTGTTCGGCTTACATTGGATTACATGGTTTAGGCTGGGCTGCGGCTTCTGGTTTAATTGACGATCTGTTTAATCTCCAACACATCAATACCACCTATCTTGGTATGGTGATATTTCCCTTTGCCATCGCCGCTGCTAGTCAATTTACGAAATTACTCTTTAACCTCGACACCTTGCATAGAAACTTGGCAAAACTGTTCAATGGGGTATCTATTATCTGTCTGGCTTTTGGCTTAGCCATGCCGCTGCTAAGCTTTTCAATTGCCTTTGCTATTTCCCATATCATCGCACTACTTTGGGTGCCACTGGCCATTGTTATTGGCTATAAAATGCTGATGTATCGTGATTTTAGGGCTAAGTATTATCTGCTTGGTAACCTCTTATATGGCCTGTCCTTGCTTTACTATATTTTATCTCATAGCAACATCATTACTGGGCAACTGCACGCCGAATTGGTGGTGCTGTTGGCCTTAGCAGGCGATTGTTTTTGCATACTCCTCTCTTTGGCGGCTTGGTTGCAGCAAAAGAAACAAGACTACTCTCGTGCCTACTATCAGGCCAGAATTGACCCGCTCACTCACATCGGCAATCGTTACGCGCTGAGCGAAGCGCTGGCCCAAGTCGATAAACAGTACATTATTGCGTTTATCGATTACGATGGGTTTAAACAGATTAACGACAAACTCGGCCACGATCAGGGCGATGCCTTTTTGTGTTATGGGGCTAAAACCATGACCAATGCACTGGACCATAAAGGCGAAGTGTATCGCACTGGCGGTGATGAATTTGTGTGGTTGCTGAAAGACCATTTACCTAAGGATATGGGGGGAGCGGTTGCTGACATTGAGCGGCTAATCAGGCAATGTGAACATGCATTACAGGCTAAATGGCCGCAATCAGGCATTAGCTATGGTATCGCGCATGCCCAGGAAAGCACCAATCAATCTGAATGTCTGGCGCTTGCAGATAAACGCATGTACCAGCATAAACGCAGTAAAGACTCGAGCTCGGTAAATGCTTGACGTTAATCGCCGGCAGTAAGGCGTTTAGCGCAACCGCTTATAGCAAGGACTTTCACTACAGATAACAAGTATTAACCAGCTCGATAGCTAAATGCCGAGCAGCAGAACCACAGGCAAAGAGACTATGCAGCAAGGGTTTCCTATTACCATCACGGCCGATAGCCAGTTTTCCAGTTCGCTTAAGCCATTGTTGGCCCAGCTTGAGATGTGGCTCAATTTTCAGGCCCTAAAAGCAGACTGGTACAGTAATGAAGATTTCATCTTGTCTTTCGACTTTATCTTGGTGAGATCGTTAGCAGAGAAAGCCGAGCATTTGACGAGCGCACCAGCGGGCACTCAGGCTGGCACTCATGCGGATACACAGGTGAAGAATGAAAAGGGTGAAGAAAGCGCTGCGGACGCTCTTGCAAAACGCTGGGTGGTAGAGCCAGGCTATGCCTACCAAAATGATAGCAGCAAGCTAACGACCACGGCTTTTATCGCAGTCGATGATTTGGCTCGGGGTGGCGTTGGTATAGAGCAGGGGATAAAGGCGAGACTAATAGCAGTGGCGAATGCTGTTGGCCAGCAGCACTGTCTTATCGCTTTATCTGAATAGTGGCTACTTAACCTCGATAGCGGTATGAGATCTTGTTTTTATTATCTTTCCTTAGATTAACGTGGGCTAAATCCATTAGCCCAGTTCATGAGTTATTTGTTTCGATAAGGTGGTGAGCAGATCTATTCTGCTGGTGCTGCGTCGACCTGCATCCAATCGACGGTGACGCCAGCTTGTTCAAACATATCTTGGCTAACTTTAATCTTATCGCCCCAGCGCGATAAAAAGTCTTCGCTAGGCTGTGGGCTGTGGACAGCGCGCAAACCAGTTTGAATGATTTTGGCTGCGCAGTTAGGGCAGGGGAAGTGAGTCACCCAGATCTCGCAGCTACTGAGGTCGCGTTTGGCATGGAGAATGGCATTCTCTTCAGCGTGCAAGGTCTTAAGTAGTTTCATCTCACGATTATCGGTTTCAGCACTATCAGAGATACCATGTGGATAGCCGTTAAAACCTAAAGAGACGATGCGATTGTTCTCAGTGATCACTGCACCCACTTGGGTGGAGGGATCTTTACTCCAAGATGCGACGAGCTCTGCCATCTGTAAAAAACGTATCGCCCATTTTGTCATCATGTCGTTGGCGCTCCTATGCGGTATTTATCACTTCATCTAGGCGCTATTCTCTATGGAGAACAGTGAGAAAGCAACCTCGAAATAGCATGGGGTAGTGATTGCTTTTGCCTGCCAGAGGTTGAATTCTCAATTCGTGCTGACGTTAAATAGTGGCCTGATTAATATGTTGTGAGGCCTTAGTCGCAACAAGCGGCTTTAAGCTGGTGTGGATGCTGTTGCGCACCTTATCGATATGGTAACTGCGCTGGGCGCTAAAGCGTATCAGTGGTAGCTCGGCAGTGAGGCAGGCGTCGGTGATCAGTTGGTCGCGTTGCTGCCTGTTAGCGCGTTGATGGCTGTTGTCGTCAAGTTCAATCGCAGCAACTACGTTCAGGCTCTCTTTGTCACACAGCAGGTAGTCAAAATGTTTGGCGGATATTCTATTAAAGGCTCCCTGCCAGTGTTGGCGGCTCATGCCTTTTTGGGGCGTGATCACATCTGCGATACGCACTTTGCCAAGCACGCGATACTGGTCACCAATCGCTTGGTCTAGCACCCCAAGAAACGAGCGTTCGGCAGGCGAAAATAGCGCCTTGTGCTTGCGATAAGTGTAGCTGTTGTCATTGCTGGGGCTGATTAGTCGGGCGATAAATGGAACAATAAGCATAATCGCCAAACCAAGGGCGATTAATATCAATTGAACTAAATCCATATTGCATCCTTGCGATGAGGTAATGTGTATTGGCTGTAGCATCCTTTGCTAGTGCCAACAAGAATAGGCCGAGTTTGGCTATTTTTCAATAGCTAGAATTTTAAGCTTCTGTAAGGGGGACTGATGTGGGGTACGATGGATAACAGTATGACGCTGGGGCAAAAAATACCACTGATGGTAATCAGTGGTATTGTTCATTTTAGACTTTGTGCCGAGCTTAGCATTTCCGGAAACCGCAAATTGTGGTGTGTGGCTTTCGAGTTACTTGGCTGTGTCTGGCAAGGTGCCAGGTAGTAGCTCAAATGCCATGGTGAAGGTCACTAATGAACTCATTAGATCGTTAATCACCTGGCTGTCGCCTTCCATTTTCACTTTGCCCGCTTTAATTTTGTCATCAAAGCTGTGCGCACCCATCATCACATCATTAAGCTCACTTTAATTAAGTCAATTACAATATAGTGGGTCGCTGGGTAAAGCACGCTAAATTTATTCATAACGACTATGGTTCTGTGAGGTGAGCGATTTAGTAGACATACAGGGTCTTCGATTTTGGGCCTTTTATTTTATTAATGTGAACTACACACCTATATTTCAGCGAACACTTGTACGCATAATGTGTGGCCTAATATTTATCAAAAGTCTCAAGCAGCTTTTGATTAGTGGTTTTATTTGTGTATGACACAGGAGTTTGTAATGCCCCAGAATCACGCCCCATTTTCGCAGTATATAGACGTGCAATGTTCGCAGTGCGCTCAGAGGATCGGTTTTAATGTGGCGATCTGCCCCCAATGCCATGCGGGCCAAGGATTAGAAGCGCTTGCTGGCATCGACCCTAACGTGCACATTAAAAACCAAACCCTCACAATTTGGTTTGGCTTGTTATTTGGGGTGTTCGGCTTACATCAATTCTATTTAGGCCATTATGTAAAGGGCAGTATGTACTTGGTATTTTGTTGGACATTAGTGCCGATGATTGTTGGTTGGGTTGATGCGGCGCGCACCTTGAGCATGAGCTCGTTTAAGTTTAACCAGCGCTATAGCCGCCGTGTGGCTCTGGTCAACTAATCACTGATAGGCACTTTTGGGGAGCTTTTGCCACAGGTGGCATAGTTTTCTGGGGTGCAAAGTTTCATTGGTGTGTAGATGACTGGGTCATAGGCTTGCTGCGTGACGATTTTATGTAGGGTAAGAATAGCTTGTCTACCCATTTCATACGGGTTTTGCCCCACGTTGATATGGGCGAGACGGTCTTTTAGTAGGGTTAATTGGTGTGGAGCGGCATCAGAGATCACGACCACCACCTCGTTATTATCAAGTTTGGCTTGGTAGGGGGCAATCATTTTACGGTACAGGTCTGCGTCGTTTTGTGGCCATCCTCCTACAGCAACAAAAGAATTCGCTTTGGTTGGTTTACCTCTCATTACCGATTCCATTTGCTTAACGGCCTGAGTTAACTGGTCAAAATTGGAAAATGGTTCTCTTACTTCAGTCCAACCATTGTCGTTGTTAAGTTGTTCACCAGGCGGTGCGTCGTAGGTTTTCGCTGAGAGTTCTGAGCGTATACCCATGATTCTTAAATTTAAATTGGGTGAGTCAGGTCTACCTGTTTGAATGATCAATGTACCACCATTGGGCCTCAATGTTTTTAGCTGTACACCCAGGGCCTTGCCAAACTCAAAGTTGTCGGTACCTATGTAGGCTAAACGAAGATGTTCATGTTTGGCTTGGGTGAGGGCATCAAAGTCAGAGTCGTAGGTAACGATAGGTATGCCCGCTTGTTGCGCTTTCTTGAGCGAGTTCTCTGCTAAAAATTTTGATTGGGTGACAGCCACGGCAATCCCATCAATGCCTTCATTAATAAGTTGTACTATGATTTGATCTTGGGTTCTGACACTCGCGACTTCTGGGCCACGATAAATACATTCGACCCCGTCTATTTGGGCCGCTGCGTCTTGACAGCCATTTTTACTTTGATCGAAGAAAACACCATAATATTTAGGGACAACGGCAAACTTAAGCGCTTTTGCGCTCACGGAAAGCGTAGTCACTAAGCATAATGCGATAAGTATGAAGAGTGATCTTGTCACATGCCTCTCCTAAAAAGTAACCCCATTCGTGAGTTACAACTTGAGAACAATATTGCAACACCAAGGTAGCAAAGTCAGTTACTTAAAGATATGAGCACCCTCCCATTTTTTGGTGGTAGGTCACCGACATTCATGCCCACTCAATGAACTCATACCAATCAGTATAAAGATCTGATCGCTTAGCGAGAGTTTAGCGCGTCTGAGGCCAGGTTTTTAATTGTTCCTCGGCTCTAGCATCCTCGGTAAGCGCTCCATGCGTTATCCTAAATCCTAAACCCCTTTAGTCGTGCATTAAAGACATTCACAACGCTCTTGTTATTTGCAACGAGTGAGGAACATAGTCGAACCGAGTTTAATCTCGTAAAGACTACATCGGATGTGGTAAAAATCGCCTTCTAGACGTATTTTGGCTGCCTACTCCGGTGTTGAATAGCTTCACAAGTGAGTAACCATTCTATCATCTATTCGCCTTGCATTAATTGCCAACAATACGCTGAGTCGATCACACTCTTATATGGATTGGGATCATTTGTGATCAAACCAACAGCGCGAGCAGAAATCTTCTGAGGAGTTGGCTTTATGCTAGCCCATGAGTCGCTTTGGTGATAAATTAGTCACCGTTAAGCTAGCTCTATACTTTAGCTATTCACTCAATGAGAAGGAGAATTTGATGATTGTTGTTTCCCTATACTGGGCAACATTCGCACAATAACCCACATTTATTGCTTGTCTTTAGACAACGCAATGTGGCGCTGCATTGCCCGGTAGTTCATCGCATCTATACCGGGAACTTACCTATTTAAGTATCCCAGAATTTTATATTCAGGCGCTTTGCGCTGGGGTCATTATGACAAAATCCAATCGTTTTGCCGTTATACGCGCAACTAAAACATCAACAAACACCAATTCAAACTTGGCATCTGTAGCTGCTCACGCAGTCACAGAGACGTTATCCCTAAGTCAATTGGGATGGAACAGCTATTTCCAAACACAGTTAGTGGATATCGATATCGACAAGGTGACGCTAGCACGCGTAGTGGCGCACCATCGGCAATACTACGAACTCATTTCACCCTGTGGCACGCAGCAACTGGCGATACATACTCAACTTCCCTCGATGACTGTCGGTGATTGGCTGGTATTGGATGCGCAGCAACAATTTGTGAAACGGCTAGAACGGCAATCGTTATTTAGCCGTAAAGCCCCTGGCAGCAAAGTCGACCAGCAGTTAATCGCCGCTAACCTTGATTGGGTTTTTATTGTGTCGTCAGCTAACCAAGACTTTAATTTGAGCCGTATCGAACGATATTTGGCTTTGGTTAATGAAGCTGGTGTGACACCGGTTGTGGTTATGACTAAACAGGATCTCTGCGACGACATAGAGATCTACATTAAGCAGTTAAGGCAGTTTAATGCCCACTTGCTAATCGAGACGGTTAATGCCCTTGATACCGACAGCACAGCGGTACTTAACCGTTACGCAGAAAAAGGCAAGACTGTGGCTTTAATCGGCTCATCTGGGGTCGGTAAATCTACCTTAGTTAATAGCCTATTGGGTCAGCAGCAACAGGTGACATCGGGTATTCGAGAGGAGGATGCTAAAGGACGCCACACCACAACGGGACGCTCACTGCACTTCACTTATGCTGGTGGTTTGTTAATCGACACGCCAGGCATGCGTGAGTTGCAATTGGCTGATTGTGAAGAGGGGGTAAAGCACACGTTTAGCGATATCGTTGATCTAGCAACCCAATGTCGTTTTGTCGATTGTCAGCATCTGCAAGCGCCAGGATGTGCGGTTCAGCAAGCATTGGAGAGCGGTACACTCGACATGCGTCGTCTACAAAGCTATCAAAAGCTGTTACGAGAACAAGCGCTTAATGGTGCCAGCATTGCGCAGAAACGTGCTCATGGTAAAAGCTTAAGTAAACTGTATCGTCGGGTGCAAGATGATGCCCGGCTCAATAAACGGCTAATGAGCTAATAGGGTTAACAAGGCGCCTTAATGGCGCCATTTTTAACCTGGAAACCTGTCCTATTGTCCTGTATTTATTATGGTTTTAAGACGGTTCTTGTGTTGCTGTATGGCTTTTTGGGGTCACAAAGTCAGGCACTTGAAGTACACGATCTTGCCAGCGCATAAACACGGCGGCATAGAGAAACTCAATAAACACCCGGTATTTACGGGGCAGATAAGCGCGCTGTGGAAAACTCACAGTGACCTTGGTTTGCAGCATTGGGTAATCTTCTAATACGGGTATTAAGAGTTTTTTTTCTAACGCTTCTTGGGCAATAAGGCTGGGCACAGCGGTGATACCTAACCCTTCAATAGCGGCTTCTCGCGCTAAAGTGACATTGTTTACCGTGAGTTGTGCTTTGGGCTCCATCGCCACCCACTGCTTACCATCAAAGATTTTCCAGCTACCATCGATATGTGCCGATTGCAGCTTAATCGCGGTATGTTGGGCAAGGTCTTGCGGTACCGTTGGGGTGCCATGTTTAGCCAAGTATGTTGGGCTAGCCATCAATGCTTTATGGGCATTGACTATTTCATATTGCTGTAGCCTCGCGTCATTGCTTTCAGTGATTTGAAAAAGTATATCAATCCCTTCCTCTATGACATCCACTTTACGGTTGGTCAGCTCGGCGTCGATAGTGATGTCGGGATAAGCCGCTAAGAATTGCGCAAAAATACGGCCCAAAAATAACTGGCCCAGTTCAATGGGGCAGACAATTTTTAGGTTGCCTTTGATGATCTCCTGATTGGCACTGAGCTGGTCTTCTGCGTTTTGTAAGTCGACCAAAATTTTACTGATCCGGTTGTAATAGCTCGACCCCGCCTCGGTAAGCTTTAGTGCTCTCGTGGTGCGAAACAGCAATTGCGCTCCGGCATCCGCTTCCAGTTCGGCGACCTTTCTACTGACGGTTGCTTTGGTGATGCCCAGTGCTTTGGCGGCACCTGTAAAGCTACCTTGTTCAACCACTTGCGCGAAAATTTGTACCCGATTGAGATCCATGATTGTTACACCTGTGAAACAGTTGGTTGAATTTTAGCTATCTAATAAACCTGGTGAGACAGTAGTACAATAGGTTTAACAAATCTAGGAGTCAAATATGTCCAAAAGTAAAATGGTGTTTGTTGTCCCTGTACTGTTCGCTGCGGTGGTTGGAATGGGCTATTACTGGTGGACGCTAGTCAGGTTTACCGAATCGACTGACAACGCCTATGTTGAAAACGACATCTCTAATATTAGCGTCAAAGTGCCGGGGTATGTGGTGTTGGCTAATGTGAGCGATAATCAACATGTTGAGGCTGGACAGTTATTAGCGCAGCTTGAAGATAGTCAATTCGTGGCGAAAGTGAGCCAGAGTGAAGCAATATTGGCAAGCGCTAAGGCGAACTTGCAAACCTTAGTCGCTAAGGTCGATCTGCAGCAAGCGCTAATAAGCCAAGCACGCTCTGGCGTAGTGGCCGCGGTTTCTGACAGGGTTCGAGCACAACAGCAGTTGAGCCGAGCACAAAAGCTGAAAGCCAGTAACTATAGTTCTCAAGATGATGTCGATGAGTTGCAAGCTGGGTTTGACTCAGCTAATGCGCATTTAGATGAAGCTAAAGCGCAGTTAGTCGCTAAGGAGCGTGAATTAGCGGTGTTTAATGCGCAACTGACACAAGCCGACTCTGACGTAGATCAAGCCACAGCAAGCCTGACATTGGCCAACATTCAACTTAACGATACCAGGGTCACCGCGCCTTTTTCTGGCATCATAGGTAAGCGTGGTGCAAAGGTTGGACAGTATGTGCAACCAGGCCAAGCGTTATACAGTTTGGTTCCGGATGGGGCTGTGTGGATCACCGCGAACTTTAAAGAGACGCAGATCCAGCATATGCAGCCTGGCCAGCCGGTGCAGGTTAGTCTCGATGCGTTTCCCGACCAAACCTTTACAGGTGTTATCGATAGTCTGTCACCGGCTTCCGGCTCCAAATTTAGTTTATTGCCGGCTGAAAATGCCACCGGAAACTTTACTAAAATTGTACAACGTATTCCGGTACGTATTCGTTTGCCGCTGACAGAGCAAGGCGCTGATGCCGCAAGAGTTGTCCCCGGATTAAGTGCGGTGGTGGATGTTGATACTTCTGTGGCTGAAGTGTCGACCTTGACGGCTAACTTGAGTCGCTAGGATGAGCACTCTTAGCAGTACCAATACCTCAATGGGAAACGCATCGGCACTTGATGCTGGAAGTCGAGACGTTACTTCGCAAGTGGTTAAACCGCAAGGGTTCGAGCGGGGCAGTCGCCGAGCTTGGATTGCGGTGTTTGGTGGCCTAATTGGTGCCTTTATGGCGATTCTGGATATTCAGATCACCAATGCGTCGATGAAAGAGATCCAAGGCAGCCTCGGGGCCACATTAGAAGAGGGCAGTTGGATAGCAACCGCTTATTTAGTGGCTGAGATGATAGCGATTCCACTATCTGGCTGGTTAAGCACAGGGTTATCGACACGTCGTTACCTATTGTGGACAACCTCTGCCTTTATTATTGCCTCGGTGCTGTGTTCATTGTCTTGGAACCTTGAGTCGATGATCGCCTTCAGGGCTCTGCAAGGCTTCTTTGGCGGCGCGTTAATTCCTTTAGCTTTCCGACTGATCCTAGAGTTCTTACCCGATGATAAGCGTGCCATTGGTATGGCGCTGTTTGGGGTCACAGCCACCTTTGCCCCCTCAATTGGCCCAACATTGGGTGGTTGGTTAACTGAGCAATTTAGCTGGCATTATCTGTTTTACATTAATGTGCCACCAGGTCTGTTGGTGATGGCAATGCTGGCCTACGGGTTAGAGAAAAAGCCAGTTTTGTGGGACAAGCTTAAAAATGTAGATCTGGCGGGTATTGTCACCATGGCACTAGGGATGGGGTGTTTAGAGGTGGTGCTTGAGGAGGGCAATCGTAAGGATTGGTTTGGTTCAGACTTGATTCGTCATTTAGCCATTATCGCTGCCGTGAATATTGCACTATTTATTTGGATAGAGCTGCGCCATCGAACCCCACTGGTCAACTTGCGACTGCTTGGGCAACGCGACTTTGCTATTTCCACTTTGGCCTATTTTCTATTGGGTATGGGCTTGTTTGGCGCGATTTACATGATCCCACTTTATCTGTCGCAGATACATAATTACAACCCGTTAGAAATTGGGGAGGTGATCATGTGGATGGGTTTTCCCCAACTCTTAGTCTTGCCATTTGTTCCCAAGCTGATGAAGCGTTTCGATGGGCGCTATCTGGCCGCGTTTGGCTTTTCGATGTTCTCGCTTAGTTATTACATGAATAGTCATATGACCGCAGATTTTGCTGGCCAGCAGATGATTGCTTCGCAAATTATAAGGGCCTTGGGGCAGCCGTTTATTTTAGTGCCCATTGGCATACTAGCGACCATGCATATTAAAGCGGAAGAGAATGCCTCTGCCTCGACCGTGTTGAACGTGATGCGAAATCTTGGTGGCGCTTGTGGTATTGCACTGGTGGCAACACTGACCGATAACTTAGCGCGTACCCATCTGGCACGTTTAAAGGAGTCTATTCCTGCGGTGAGTAGTTATGCCCAAGATTACTTGGCGCAAAGTGCCAATATGCTGCAGTCTGCGGGATCTGACCCCATTACTGCCAGTGCTCAGGCGCAAGCCTTATTGGGACAAACGATGACGCAGCAAGCCTATATTCAAGCCTACAACGATGTGTTTTTGATTATGGGCGGGCTATTGCTGATCGCTGTGGTGGCTGTGCTGTCGATTCGTAAGCCTAAGTCTGGGTAAAAACGCATTAAAAAGGCGAACACATAGGTTCGCCTTTTTAGACTTTAAGGACCATTTGTCTTAACGGTAAAACGCTTCAACGGTGCCTTTAACGGTCAAGAGTAGTGGTTGTCCACGACGGTCTAAGGATTTTGAAGGGACTTTGACCCAACCTTCACTGATGCAATACTCTTCCACATCAAAACGTTCTTTGCCATTAACGCGAATACCAATGTCGTGTTCAAAAATGGCAGCCACATGATGTGGGCTACGTGGATTAACTGAAAGGCGATCCGGTAAGGCTGGTTGTGATGTTGTGTCGTTCATGCTCGTTGTCTGTAGTGAATAAAGCGTGCGTCATTGTAGGCAATACTGCGCTTAGGCTCAAGAAATTAACGTGGCTAGCTCAGCAAAAGTTAGCCTTATAGAGACGGCACCAAGTTTGAGACATAAACGATCGTTATATCATTTCACCCACCAAACAGAAGATCGCTACGATTAGGTAGCCACAATTGATGCTTTGTCATTACTTTACTGAACATCTTACTTTGCAAGTAGCGGTTAAGCCATTGGCGAACATGGGGATAAGGAGCTTGCAGATACCATTGGCGCTCGACGCGGGCAAACTGGCGGATAAATGGTAGCAAGGCGATGTCGGCAAGGCTCTCTCTATCGGCCAACAGGTATTGATGCGCCGTTAACAATTGCTCCAGTTGGGCGATATAGACTTCACAAGCTTGGCGACACTCGATGATATTCGTTTCGCTGTAGCGTTTAGCACATTTATAGTTTTCTAAGCAGCGCTTGAACTCATTATCAAATCGATAGATTAAGGTTTGCATGCTCGCTAGCATCTCATCATCACCCGAGCACAACAGATCGTCGGGATCGCTCATGCTAAGCGCCCACAACATCACTTCAAAGCTCTCTTCTATCACAGTGCCATTTGGGGTGATCAATACGGGGACTGTGCCTTTAGGTGATACGACTAACATCTCGGTGGGTTTGTCTTTTAATACGATGTCACGCAACAGTACTGGCTGCTGAGATTTATAAATTGCGATTCTAGCACGCATGGCAAAGGGGCAGTTTCTTAGGGAATAGATGATAGGTAAATTATTATTTTTATTCATTTTATAGACTATTCCTAGGTGACTTATTTACGAGTTTGCTAATGTTTAATCTACTTTAGCGATATTAATAGGCAAAATATACGGGTACCATTCCCGCTTTAATGTTTACAGAGACCTGCTTACCGTGATGAAACCCAAGATTGAATTATTAGCGCCGGGTGGCGACATTGATGCTATTAAAGCCGCCATTATTGCAGGTGCAGACGCCGTGTATTGTGGCTTGGATACCTTTAATGCCCGCAATCGCGCCGCTAATATTTCATTCGATCAACTTGTGGGGATCATCAGACTTGCCCATCAATATGATTGTCGAATTTTCTTAACCCTCAATATTGTCATCTTAGAGCAAGAGTTTAAAACCATATTTAAACTTTTAAATAAGTTGGTTAATACCACGCTAGATGGTGTGATTGTACAAGATCTGGGCTTACTGTATGTATTGCGTAACTATTTTCCGACCCTTGATATTCATGCATCGACGCAGCTAACAACTCACAATGCGGGGCAAATTCCATTTTTGAAAGCACTTGGTGCCAGCCGGGTAAACCTGTCGCGAGAGCTTAATTTGCGGGAGATCACGGCATTAGCCAAAGTGGGACAGGAGCATGACACCTTATTAGAGGTGTTTGTGCATGGATCATTATGTGTCGCATTTTCGGGTCTTTGCTATTCAACGTCGGCCAGTGCAGGTAACTCTGGTAATCGTGGGCGTTGCAGCCAAGCGTGCCGCGAAGAGTATGAAACGACCGAGTCAGGGCATAATTTTCCATTAAATATCAAAGATAACTCTGCATTTTTCGACTTACCCGCATTGATTGATGCTGGGGTCTACTCCTTTAAAGTGGAGGGCCGTATTAAAGGGGCTAGCTATGTTCATACTGTGATTGATAGCTTTCGTAAGCAGATTGATGGTTATGTTGAAACTGGCGAGCTCACCCAAGATGGTGAGCGCTTATATAAGGTATTTAACCGCGATTTTACTAATGCGTTTTTGCGTGGTGATTTAAACCAGTCGATGTTTATCGATAATCCCCGTGATAATTCTAAAAATCATTTGGTTGATAAGCTCAAAGCCGAAAAAGGCGAGTCGATCTCTGTGGTACAGATCCACGATGCTAAGCAGCAATTGCAGTTAGACAAACAGGAAATCAATGCCTCAGTGGATGAAAAAATTGCCCACTTGAGTATCGATAAAATAAAGCTTCGTTTGTGCTTTGCCAGTGAACAAGGTGAGCCGCTACGTTTAACCGTGACAACCGAGCAAAGTGATAGTCTTGTGGCTGGAGACGAAGCCAGTACTAGAACGGTAACCAAGTGCTTTAGTTCCACAAGCTTGATGCGACCGAGTGAAGAGTTAAGTGTTGATAAGGAAGCGATTGAAAAACGCTTTAAAAACATCAATAACGCCAACTATGAATTGATGGAGCTTGATACTGAGCAGCTAACCAATGGCTTAAGTATTCCATATCGCGAAATTACTACGCTTAAAAATGCGCTGCTTGCTTATTTGAACCATGATGTTGCTGTGATTGCTGAAGTGCCATTACCTAAGCTTGAACACTCCCCTAAGCCTGCGGGACAAGCGATAGAGCTGTCACTACTGATATGTGATGAGGAGGATGTCGCCCTGGCGGATGTGACTGATGGTGATATCTACTTTAAGCTACCCGATGCCTATAAGCGTGGCTGTACTAAGTATGTCGATTTCTTGTTGCAAAACCCTAGGTTAATTCCTTGGTTCCCGCCAGTGCTAATTGGCAAGGACTTTGACGTTGCGCTAAATATTTTGCAGCAAGTAAAGCCAAAGCTGATTGTTACTAATAACACAGGTATTGCCTACCATGCACAGCAACTGGGCATAAAATGGCTTGCTGGACCATTCTTAAATACCACTAACTCCTTTGCGTTACTGGCACTCAAGCAAGGATTTGAATGCGGTGGCGCCTTTATTTCGAATGAGATAAATAGGCAGCAAATTAAGCAGATAGCAAGGCCTGATAACTTTAAAATGCTCTATAGCATCTATCACCCGATTTTATTGATGGCCAGTCGTCAGTGTTTCTTTCAGCAGAGCGTGGGGTGTGAAAAACCTCGTATCGATAATGGCTGTATGTTGTCGTGCGATAAGTCGACCAGCATTAAAAACCTCAAAGGCGATTCGTTTGCTATCGATAAGCAAAAAGCGGGTTATCCAAGCATTTATAACCAAGATCAGTTTTTAAATACGGACATTATTGATGATCTAGGTGAGATGTTTGATGGCTTTATGATTGATTTGACTAATATTGGTGCGGGTGACAGACAGTCACCAGACAAAGTTGAGTTAATTAAGCAGTTCGACGCCCTGCTTAATGGCCACCGTGAAGCCAGCGTTATGCTGGAGCGATTAGTGCCAGAGTCGACCTCGTTGCAATACCAAAACGGCCTGTAAACTGCTGCAACGCCTTAGTTAACCACTGAGGCGTTGCTGACAATCAGTTATGGTTGTCAGCAATTTCGCTACCATTGAGACTATTTTATTGGTGCAACACTTCAAGTTGTTTGTTAAAGAATGTTATATCTTTGCTTAAGTCATATTGTTTGACGGCACTTGCACATAGTGACGCGTTTTATCGCACTCTTTTTGATAACCTTCAGTTTACATCTATTGGCTAACTGGGCGTGTTGATCGCTTTTTTATGTTGGCTAACTTCAGCGCAATGTCATTAAGCATCGATATTTCGATTTCATAGCCAAAATCGTTCGATTCCACACTACTTTGCTGGGCCGGAGTTGTTTCATCAATTAGCTTCTGCAGTATGTTAAGTACAGTCTGGAGTTGCAGAATATGTTGGCTGCGCCAGCTCCACATTGGCGACTCTTGAATCAAAATCATGCGAGAGTCTCTACTGTGTAGGCGTTGTAATAATTCAACCAAGATGCTGATTGAGTAGGGTTTACCCAAAGGGAGATGGTTTGATAATGCGAGTAACCAGCTGTCGGGCTGCTCAGCTATGGAAAGAAAAAACCTTTGCCACTGGCCTGTCTGTTCAATCTGGTCGAGTAGCTCGGCAGGGGCGCAGCCAAAGTCATATGTCGCTGTGCTTTGCACTTGTAGGTGTCCATAGCCATCGCTGTGGTAAATCTCCTCTTCGAATTGATGTGCTAGTAGTTGATTGATAGCATCCATTTGATGTTTTCCTTAATCATGAGGGGCACTTTGGGCGCAGCGAATCCATTTAGTGTTTTTGAATTATCATCTTATATTCAGCGTAAGGATAGCCAAAAACTTCGATGCTAAAGAAGGTTTGCCTCGCTTCAATTTCAATCACCTGAAATGTTTTGTCTGCAGTTGGTAATACCTTTAATCCCTCACCTGAAATGGTAAAACCTGGTTGCTCCACTGGTTCAATTAAAGATACTGAAAATTGATCACCAGCAAAACCGAGGACATTAATATAGGTTTGATGTTCGCCGCCAATCTTACCTTTTAACTGACATGTTTGGTTATTGCGTTGAAACTCGAGATAGTTAAAGTCACGACTGGCTTCTTGTTGTGTGTGAATAACATTGCCATGGCAAGTAGGGTCAAACACAACCACAGGGGATGCGTTGACCATTGTCATTGGTAACATTGAGCAAGCCAGTGCACTGGCGAGAGTGATGCAAAATGAGTTGTGCATGAGTCATTTTTTTCTGTGATAAAAGCACATTGCTTAAGGTGACGGATGGCGCTGTTTTAAGCGGTAAAAACCAAATTATCCCCGTCACATATTTATACTCACCAATACAAGAAAACGCCCTGCTTTGTCAGGGCGTTTCGGATTGCAGCACTAAGCTGTCTGTATCGACTTAGTTGTTTGTATTGTTATGGCTATGGTAGCTAATATGCTGATGGAACCTAACAATTAGGCTTTCTCGTGTTTTATCGAATGCGAGTGCCGATGTGAAACCCTTGAGGGCATCTTCTACTTGATTCATAAAGCGGCCAAAGCCTGCATCTTTACAATCTTTTTTGCCTGCGACTATGGTAAAGCTGACCATCTCGACTAAGTGCTTACCATCCCAATGGCTGACAAATTGTTGTTCTTCTAGGTTAGGGTCAAACCCCAGCATTTGTACCTCATCCGTACCTTCAACTTGATCGTATTTACTGTTACGTACAAGCGGTGTTAAGCCGTTAGCCACCATAGCAATGCGTTTGAGCTGCTTCGCCGACGCGGCTTGGACAAAGGCATCTTCCAGCTTTTGATACAGGGGAGTGAAGTCGGTGGTGTGCTCGGGCAGTATTGCCTGCTTGAGGGTGCGGCTTAATGGAAGTTTAACCGTGACATAGCAGATTGAACCATGGTCTTCTGGGATCGGGCAGTTTCTTGCTTTATACCTGCGACCGATAGCGCGTAGCTTATAGCCATAGGTTTCTTTGTTGCCTTTTGCTTTAGCAAATAGATCATAAGAGAGGTGTTGATGATCGCGAATTTTGATCGTCAGCTCGGTTTCTGGCAGCTGTGGTACGAGTTTGGCAACGAAGTCTTGTACCTTAGTGTGGAAGCTAGCCGAATTACTGCGGATCTCATCACCTGTCGCCAAGAACACGATGCGGATTTTGCGAGCACGATAATCATCCTGACTATGTAGGGTTTGTGCTTCATGGTACTCAGGATTGTAGAAAAAGATGATCTGCTCAGCCGTGGGGAAACAGTAGGCTTCAGTATGGAAACGAACAACGGGGAGTTTGTCGTTAGTGATCACATGGATGTTACGAACATCTTCTTGATCTGCAAGATTAAAAATCTCACGGCTGAGTGTCTTATAACAGGTTTTGTAGTCTGGGTAATGAGCCAGTAACGCGTCAGTTACTTTTATTTCCGCCGTGATGTATTGGTTACTGCGAACGTCCTTGGGTATGTACACTTTTTGCTGATGGCTAAGGGACATAAATACTCCTTGAGATAAGTTAACCGTTTGTAGCCTAGTGCAGATGATAGCGATTAATTCTGACAGAAATGCTGCGATAGAACACACTTTAGTACCTGCTAGTTACATAATACCGTTTGAATATGAGTTATTGCTTAAAATGGCAGGTGCTAATGCCAGTTAATAAAGAGATAAAACAGTCATAGCGTATAAAATTGCAGCTTAGTTTGAGCGGGATTCTTCACTTGTTTTTTTAGCTTCTGACTGAAAAAATGGCGGCTACGATTTTTAACCCTTAGCCTCAGAGTTGGCCTAGCAATGAATGAAGCGATTACCGTACCGCTGCCCTCGCTTATCCATCGCATCGGTCGGGAGCAGGTTAAGCAAGCTCAAATCATGGCACTGCAAAATTACTGCACCCTTAAGCGTGTACGTCGCTCTAGGCATTGGCAGCTTGTGGGCGGAGCTGTTGATGTTCAATCTTTTGCTGCGCAGTTGCAGAGGGCGCACAATGCAGACATGGGTTACCTAGTGAGAAAGTTAACGGCCGCGTTATTGCAGCATGCAGATAAGCTTGAACCCTTAGCCGCTAAGCTTGCTCGCCTTATTGAGCGCTGTCCTAATATTACGTTGGCAGAACTTATGGATGTGACTCAATGTACGCTAGCACAAGCCAGGGAAGCACGTTTTAATGCCGAGGCTTGGTAGTCGGTGTTTTTAAATATGTTTGCTACCTAGGTGTTGGGCACGATTTACATCAGGATAAGCATGCGATCTGCAGATAAATAGTTTTAAAATCTGGCGTTTAGCAACTAAGGCAATACGGCTACCTTAGTTGCTAATTAACTTAGAGTTTTGTGCTGGCCAGCTTTATACCGAAACCAAGAAATATTCCACCAGTGAGGTATCTAATGGCCTTTGCCGCTTTAACGTGATTAAGCAAGGCTTTAAACTTCTGCGCCAGCATAATAACCACTAAAAACCAGCTTGAAACCACAACTGATTGAATCCCACCTAACAGTAAACTGTCGCTCACAACCGACTCTACTGACACAAATTGTGGAAAAATAGATAGGTAAAAAAGGATGATTTTGGGATTAAGCATATTCGTTAAAAAGCCCTTTGTGAAATGGCTTAATAACGAGGAATATCTCTTATCTGTTTGTTCAGTTTCTCGGTTATCGGTGGGTAACATCGCTATAGCCTGAGTGGTTAAGCCTGCTCTGATACTGCTTATCCCTAAATAGGTCAGATAGGCCACCCCGACATATTTGAGCATTAAAAATGCCCAGCTTGATTGGCTTAGTAGAAGGCTTAACCCTTGAGCTGAAATAAAGGCATGCACCATAAAACCACTGCTGACACCTAATATATTACTGAAGGCCAAAGTACGACTACGGGTGAGTGCCGTAAATAGCACCAAAAGCGCGTTAGGGCCGGGGACAATAGCGATTAAAAATACAATTCCTGCAAACACAATAAGCGTGTCAATGTTCATAATGAATCCTCGAGAAGCTCTCATGACCTTCTCTAAAAAAATGCACAGATAGGCAAGCTGTAGCGAATGCATGGCACTATCGTTACAGAGTCTTGTCTTTAAACTTGTGGATTAGCTATCGATTAGCTAAATAAGCTGAATTAGCCCTGAGGTGGGCAGCGGTTAGCTCGAATACAAGTCGTGCATGACGTCATTATGATTCCTTTAAAAACGAAGTCTTTAGTCTGGCATTGCACAATATATCGGCAATGCTTGTTTTGCAAACATAAATATTAGTCTTTTAGCTGGCAGGATATGGAATACATTGCCTGCTGCAGCTTAAGGGCTGTTGGACAAGCTCTTTAAGAGGACGATTAATCCCGCACACAGGTTAACCCATAAGCGATACTATCGACTGAGTGTGCTGTGACTGCTCAAGTTCATTGCACCATTGGTGTCATCGACTTTCTGGGAGGCGCTAGGCAAGGTCCGCGTATTGGCGACCGAAACGTGCTGCCATTTTTGAACCACTCGTGCAAATGCCCCACGTGTTGATAAATTCAAAATTGACTGGTTAACCTCTTTTAATAGGCCAGAGTGAGTGGTTTTCTTACTCACCATAAAGTGGATATGATTGCTGTCGACAATCAGCGGTAGAGGCGTAATGGAGAGTCCCGCCGATTGGGCGGCAATATAGGGCAGTGATATCGCATCGCCAATCAGAACATCACCTCTTCCATAGGCTAACATCTGCACCGATTGCTTACTATTGGGGCTAATAATCAATAGTTCTTGGCGAAGTAATTCAGGTTTCGTGGCTAAATAGTCTTGTCCATACCAGCCATAGCCAGGCGCTAATAGTTTTAGTTTTTTACTGAAAATGTCCTGCCATTGTTCAATGGTGACATGAGAGGCTTGTTCGGCTCTAACAAATAGCCTCACCTCTTCATTGCGATAAGTGTCGGAGAAGTCGGCGTAAAGGGTTCTGTCTTGGGTGTAACTGGCACCCATCATCATGTCTAGTGTCCCTGTTTTCATCATTTGATGCGCTCGTTTGACTGGCATCCGGATAAATTCGAGTTCGCAGCCGAGGTCCTTTGCAACTAGGGTTAACATGTCTACATCTAGGCCAACAACCTTGCCAACATTGTCCAGCCAGGCGTACGGTGGCCAATCATTAAAGCCGACTTTAATGGTGTTGGCGCACCGAGAGTCAGGTACTTGCCCGTATAGAAAAAAGGAGGGTAAGCAGAAAGCGGCGGCGAGTATAACTATTTTTTTTATTGTGATAACGATCATTGACCACTCTCATGTTGATATTGCTAACAGAGTTAAATGCTCAGTTTTTTAAGCTCAGTTTATCTTAGTTTTAAGTTATAGATGCCATACGGCACCTTTTTAATCCTAGCTTGATATCGCTTGCTCCGCCAGCCATTGGAGACTCGTGTGCGCTATGCCGATTAGCCTTGATTTGGCCGTGTATTTAAGGGGGGCGGGTGGGTATTTAGTTATTGGGTTTTCAATCAGCATGCAGGGCCTGGTTAAGCTGGCGCTATTAGATTTGCATGCTTAGGCTGTTTATTGGATAGGTTCAACTTGATCTTAGTCATCGCGCTAGCGCGTTAAAAACGTCACTATACTCTTTTGGGGCTGGTAATATTAGGGCGGATAAATGACCGATGAAACACTGATTTTACTGCTAAAGATCAGTATTGGTATTGGTCTGTGCTTTATCGCCCTTGGTATTTACCTGCACAATTTCAGTGATGCTATCGAATCGCTGGGGGTCACAGGTATTATTATTAGCGCCGTGTGTGTGGCGGTGGGTATGGCACTGTCATTGCCGACTAAGATGTACTTAACTTTTATTTTGGTTAAACGAGAATCGGATAAAAGCCAAAACTAAGGTATGCCGAAAACGGGTTGGGCATTGAGCTTAATCAGGTTAATCGATGGTGTAACTTGCGCATCATTACATTTCTATCTAACTATTACAGAGATAGCTAGCGTTAGTGAGTCGGTATAGAAGGACTCATCTATGAGAGCGCTCGTTTAAAGCAATCGGCTTATTGGGGAAGTGTTGATGAAGGTTGAGTGGGGATCATGGGGAGTATAGACAATGTGGCTGCGGGCGTGAGTTATGCTAAATATAAACGAGGGGTTATCTACTCAGGGCTGCTAGTGCTGTTTTTGTTAATGGTGATTGGTATTACTTACGTTGTATCGATGCAGAGTATCTCTCATGAAAGAGAAAACATGCAATACACAGAGTTGGCCATTATTGAAAATAGTCTAGTGTCAGAATTGAGTATTGTGGGTGCAGATTTAACTTACTACGCACACAGTAACATAGCAGCCTCAGCATTAGCTGGCAGTGAACGGGCTAAAGATTATCTTACCTCCTTAATGTTTCAAATTAGCCTGCTGTACAAGCATTATGATCAGATACGTTTGTTTGACGCCAAAGGCGATGAGGTCATCCGCATTGCACAAAATCGTGATGGCATGTTGCAATTAGCGCCAGCAGACCAGCTGCAAAATAAATATGATCGATATTACTTTCAAGACCTTTTGCGACTGACACCTAAACAGACCTACACCTCAGCATTTGATCTCAACGTAGAACATGGCGAAGTGGAACAGCCTTTTAAACCCACTATCAGATTTGCAACCCCGATCCATTCAGCTCAAGGCGAGTTTATAGGGGCTGGGGTGATCAACTATAACGGTCAAGATCTGCTAGATATCATCGACTCATTAAACGTCCACGATAATGACAAAGCCTATTTGATCAATCGTGATGGCTACTATTTGAAGGGGGACAGGCCTGAAGATGAGTGGCGGTTTATGTTCCCCGACAAGGCGCAAGTGCGCTTTGCTGAAGACTATCCCATTGTTTGGAGAAGGATGCAGCAAGCTGATCGCGGTAAAGTTGAAACCGACAGGGGAGAATTTTATTTTAGTCTGTTTCAGTTATCGCCCAATTCTACTTTTAAGACTGCCAATGGTGAGAGTGCTTATCTGGTCATGTTTGTTCCAGATACGACTATTCGCGAAGGGTACAAGACCCTAAATAGCGGTGTTGTCTTAGCCTTTTTGTTGCTTGTGCCCATGTTTATCTTTTTAGCCTATAAGTTGGCGAGCTCTCAAGTGGAACAAGACCGCTTGTTTAAACAACTGCACTTTGATGCGCGGCACGATGCGCTTACTGGGCTTTATAATCGTCAGGCTATTGTTGACTACTTGGGTAAAAATATCAGCAGTTGTCGCCGCCGCAAAGCAAAGCTGGCTGTCAGTTTTATTGATGTTAACTTGCTTAAAAAAACCAATGATCAGTATGGCCACGACGCGGGCGATGAGTTGATTAAAGGGGTGGCGACCGTGATTAACATGTCTATTCGTGAATGTGATTTCGCAGCCCGCATTGGTGGAGATGAGTTTTTAATCGTGTTTGTTGATTGCGATGTAGCCAATGCCAACCGAGTGATGGAGCGTATTCAGGCTGCCTATACCGTGCTTGGCCTGAGTCAAACTGGTCATCAGTGGAGCATGAGTTACGGCTGTACCCAACTGCATAATAAAACCGATGATGTAGACAGTATTATCGAAAGAGCAGATAAATTAATGTATGAACATAAGGTCGCACAAAGAAGTGAAGCCCTCTAATTATTGAATCTGTGTCGCTAATTTTGGTGGGGACTTGGGTCGTCTCTACCAATCTCGGCTCACTTCCTGCGTAGTTACAGCCTTTTTTAATTTGTTGCCCCAAATGATACTGTATACGTTAGTAGGTGCTAGCGGTTTTAACGCGGCTTATTGCCGTTTTCGTTAATTAACCCAAGACTAATGAGTCAAAAACACCGATAATTCCCCCATTAAGTTTTTTGGCTTCGGCCATGCGCGGTGTTCGCGACAAAGTGGAAATCATATTCAATGGAAATCAAAGTTAACTTTCTCGACAACCTCAGACTCGAAGCCAAGTTTGACGACTTTACCGTCACAGCTGATCAGCCTATCCGTTATAAAGGTGATGGCTCGGCGCCGAGTCCTTTTGACTACTTCTTAGCTTCGTCAGCTCTTTGCGCCGCTTACTTTATCAAGGTGTATTGCAAAGCGCGTGATATCCCCACAGAAAATATCAGGCTGTCGCAAAATAACATCGTAGATCCTGAAGATCGTTATAACCAGATTTTCCAAATCCAAGTTGAGCTGCCAGAAGATATTTCAGCTAAAGATCGTGAAGGGATCTTACGGTCAATCGATCGTTGTACCGTTAAAAAAGTGGTGCAAACGGGGCCAGAGTTTAAAATCGAGACGGTTGAAAACCTCGATGCCGACGCCAATGCCATGCTGATGGGTCAGCCTGAGGGTGACGCGAGCACCTACATTTTAGGTAAAGATCTGCCGCTTGAGCAGACTATCTCAAATATGACTGGTATTTTGGCTGATCTTGGGATGAAAATTGAGATCTCATCATGGCGTAATATCGTGCCAAATGTGTGGTCACTGCATATCCGTGATGCGGCATCGCCAATGTGCTTCACCAATGGTAAAGGGGCGACCAAAGAGAGCGCACTGTGCTCGGCATTAGGTGAGTTTATTGAGCGCCTCAACTGTAACTTTTTCTATAATGACCAGTTCTTTGGTTTAGATATCGCTAATAGCGATTTCGTGCATTACCCCAATGAGAAGTGGTTTGCGCTCACCGATGATGACGCGCTGCCAGCAGGTTTGCTCGATGACTATTGTTTAGATATCTACAATCCAGATGATGAACTGTGTGGTTCGCATCTTGTCGATACCAACTCAGGTAACATTGACCGCGGGATCTGCACCATTCCTTATAAGCGTCGCTCCGATAGCGAAACAGTTTATTTCCCGTCGAACTTAATTGAAAACCTGTTTTTGAGTAATGGCATGAGTGCGGGGAACAACCTGCAAGAAGCCGAGGTGCAGTGTTTATCTGAGATCTTTGAGCGCGCCGTTAAGCGTGAAATCATAGAGCAAGAAATTGTACTGCCCGATGTCCCTATGCAAGTGCTTGAGAAATACCCAAGTATTTTGGCGGGCATCAAAGGGCTTGAGGAGCAAGGCTTCCCAGTTGTGGTAAAAGATGCCTCTTTGGGCGGTCAATTCCCAGTGATGTGCGTGACCTTGATGAACCCTAAAACCGGTGGTGTGTTTGCTTCATTTGGCGCACATCCAAGTTTTGAAGTGGCATTAGAGCGCAGCCTGACAGAGCTGTTACAAGGGCGCAGTTTTGAAGGGCTAAATGATGTGCCTAAGCCGACCTTTAATAGCATGGCGGTCAGTGAGCCTGAGAATTTTGTCGAGCACTTTATCGATTCAACTGGAGTGATCTCTTGGCGTTTCTTTAGCAGCAAGCATGACTTTGAGTTCTGCGAGTGGGATTTTTCTGGCACCAACGAAGAGGAAGCCAAGGGACTATTTGGCATCTTAGAGACCTTAGGTAAAGAGGTTTATGTTGCTGAGTTCGATCAGCTTGGCGCCTCGGCTTGTCGTATTTTAGTGCCTGACTATTCTGAGGTTTATCCCGTTGAAGATCTGATTTGGGATAACACTAACAAGGCGCTCGATTACCGCGAAGATATCTTAAACCTGCACGCTTTGAGTGATGATGAACTGGTTGATCTGGTTAATCGTTTCGAAGAGAGCCAGCTCGACAACTACACCGATATCCGGACCCTTATTGGTATCGTATTTGATGAAAACACGGTTTGGGGTCAGCTAACCATTATTGAGTTAAAGATTTTGATCTTCCTTGCGTTAGGTGCTCATGAAGAGGCGATGGAGCTGGTTGGTGACTTCTTGCAGTTTAACGACAATACCGTTGAGCGTGGCTTGTTTTATCAAGCCGTCAACGCGGTATTGGAAGTGACTTTAGATGAAGAGTTAGAACTTGAACACTTTATTCATAACTTCAAGCGCATGTTTGGTGAAACCGTGATGGAAAATGCTGTTGGCTCTGTCACTGGCGAGATTCGATTCTCAGGGCTGACTAAAACCAGTATGCAGCTTGAGGGTATTGAGCCGCACCTAAGATTGATTGAAAGCTACAAGAAGCTTCACCAAGCTCGCAAGCTTAAAGCTGGCCTGTAGGTCTCCAGCTCATAAGCGAAAAGGCGATAAACGAAAAGCTTATCAATGAAAATGCGAACCTTAAGGTTCGCTTTTTTTTGCTCAATTGGGGGAAGGGAGCTAATCGAACTCTCGCTTACTTAAATTCAATGGCTTCTCGCACCTGCTGAATAGAGGTGTCGGCGTTTTGGTAGTCAACAATGATTGGGGTGATGCCAGCGGGAGTGTGCACAAACAAAGAGGGGAAGCTATTGCCACCGATGGATCGCGTAAAATGGATCTCAGCTAATAGGGCTTGTTGTGTTGTTTCACTCAGTAAGTCGATGCAGAACCTAGCCTTATCTAGCCCCAAGTTATTCGCTAAATCAATTAATACCACATTGTCACTCGGGTTACGGGCCTGCAGGTAATAGGCCTCTTGGATGGCGGTTAGCATCTGTGGTTCAGCTTGTTGAGCCCGAGCGGCGAGTATGGCACGACAGGCGGGGTAGGTTGAACGCCTGGGGGTATTGATTGTCCAAAACTCATGATTGAACTTTGTGCCCAGCTGGCTTTCTATTCTGTGCCAATGCGCGGCGATCTGTTGCTGCATCGCGGCAGGCATAGGTTGGTCGCTATCTGGCGCGAGCCCGCCAAGCAAGTAAACTATCTCTACTTCACCTGATAATGCTCGCTCGATTTTTCCCCAGGTGGGTTTGAATCCCCAGCACCAAGAACACATGGGATCGTAAACATAATACAACTTATTCATGCCAGCTAAGCTCAGCTTCGTTAACCTATTTGGTGGGTTATTGTGGCGTAGAAGCGCCCATTTGTTAACCTTTCTGTTTGCTTTGCGCTGGGGGCGGTATCTGAGTGACCGTCAGTACTTGAGTTACTGTTTGAGTTAGCGCTAAAGTTAGTACTGAGTGGCGTAGTGATAATCAGTGGCATAGAGGCTCAATGTGGCCAGCATTGACACCTCACTCGCTCAGTTATGGGCGGAGAGAGAAAGTGCATTACAGGCAATTACACCATTAAATCAATATTTTGTTACTAAGCTATAGCGCCTGATGAGAGCCGCTTGTGCTAGTTTATCTGAGGCATTACTTTCGAGAACAAGGATATCTCTCTTTATGGCATTGGACCTGCATTCCTCATCAGACACTAAGGTCGTAAGGCGCATTGTATTTGTGCTTTGGGCCGCCTGCGCCAGCTGTATTTTTCTGTTGGGGAATATGGTTGTTAGCAACTTTATCTATATTGAACAGAGCCAGTTTATTGAAGCAACAGTGATAAAAAAGGTGGCTTCAAAATCACGTTCAGGGAGTGGCAGTAGTGCCTCCTACTCCACGGCACTGAAGGTTATTTACCAATTTGAAAATCCCTACGTTAAAGACAAGCTTGAGCTCCATAGCGAATTAGCCCCCCTAGTGTATGGCAGGGTTAAAGAGGGCGACACTATCAGTGTTTATTTTAATGAAATGGCTAAACCAAAAACGAGGATAAGTCAGCCATTTCATTTCTGGCTGCTGTGTTTTCTGGTGTTACTGGGCGTAAGTTTTCTCTATTTGATCGCCTTAATTATTGGGCGCCACAGCCGGTTAGTGGTTAAAACCTGGCAGGCAAATTTAATATTAACATGTTTGTTTTTGGTTCCTGTGGTGTATCAAAGCTGGGATAATATGCAGAATAATAATGCTATTGCATTAGAGAGGAATAGTGAGGCTAATTGGCCCCGTTGGTTTGCTTTTGAGCACGCCGTCGCTAAACCTAGCTGGTGGGACAGTGTCGCGATTAAGTATTTAGATCCCATGGATTACACCTCTGAGGAGCATCGTTACTATTTGAAAAGCAATACCGATGCGGACCGGTTTCATCGAAGCTTTAAGTTGACCTATGCCTTGATGTTGCGCCATCAAGATGACCCTCTAGAGCTTGGGTGGTTGCTGGCAAAAGGGACGACGCGCCAGTATATGCCGATGTATGAGTTCTTCTTGTCCCACTTCATGTACCGCCAGTGGGAAGGTGTATGCACTAACCCTTGCAATGATGCCACGCAGATGGTGGAGATGGCAGGGCATTTGCTGTCAATGAAGCTAGATGAGAATCAGATCGCGTCATCATTAGTCTTAGCTGAGGAGATCATGGTGAACAAATATGATCGTGCCGATAACCGTGGCAAATTCTATTTTTTGTACTCGTATCGACGATTGCTAGAGCATACTCAAGGTAAAGATATTGCCCATGCAAAACTCGACGATTTGGTTGATGCGAGTACGCTAGAGGCGCAGAAACTGGGCAATAGCCAGCTACTTAGTCGATGGCAGCGCTTTTGGCATGGCACTCAGAGAGAGGTTGGGATGTTTTCGGGCTAACGAAGCGCTTCTTTTCAAAGCGCCCATCGCTCTTGCATGAGCATGTGGTCATGATGCATTTTTTGTTAGCCCATTAGGCACTGATTTGATATCAGTATTACCCCAGTGAGAGCTCTTTAGCGCGTTTAGCGGCCGAGTGCATCGCGTTGGCCACGAGTTCATCGAGTTCGCCATGTTGAAAAGCTAAAATAGCTTGCTCAGTTGTCCCTTTAGGAGAGGTGACATGACGACGTAATGTGGGTAAGTCATGTTGACTATCTATCGCCATAGAGATAGCGCCCATCGCGCTTTGTAGCACAGCTTTATTGGCTGCCTGTTTTGGCAGACCTTGCTCAATCGCAGCCTTTTCCATGGCCTCAAGAAATAGAAAAAAGTAGGCTGGCGAACTACCTGCCGTGGCGACAATGGTAGACATCTGCTGCTCATCCTTCACCCATACCGTATCGCCTATAGCTGTCATGATGCTATCTGCCATGTCAATATCTTGCTGCTGACTGTGGGCAGGGGCATACATGCCCGTTAATCCTTTACCTATGGCACTAGGCAGGTTGGGCATGGCACAAATGATGCGTTGCAAATTGTCGAGTTTTTTACTCAAGGTCTGGTGCTTCACACCTGCGGCGATGGAGATCACTAGCTTCTTATTGGGCCGTGTTGCGATTATTGGGGCTATCTCTTCGCAGACCTGTGGGATCACGAAGGGCTTTACGGCAAGAAGGAGCACGTCGGCAAAGCCAACCGCAGCACTATTATCCTGATGCACCCTAATGTCGAACTGCTCTACTAGGTTGCTACGTGTCGCTTGGCTTGGAGTACAAACAAGAATGCTCTTACTGTTATGGCCATGTTGAATTAAGCCTGCAATGATCGCTTTGGCCATGTTGCCACCGCCAATAAAAGCGATTGGCATTTGTGGGTCTAAATTTGAGTGGAGGTTATCCATAGTCATACAAGGGTTCCAAAGAAGTAAATTGAAAGGTGTAGACCCGCGCTGCGAGTCTACGTTGACAGGCAGACCTTAAGCGCGGATCTGACCATCTCCATTTACCAAAAACTTCTCTGTGGTAAGTGACTCTAACCCCATGGGGCCATAGGCATGCAGTTTCGTCGTGGCAATACCAATTTCCGCGCCCAGACCTAATTCGCCACCATCAGAAAAGCGTGATGAGGCGTTAACCATCACCACAGAGGCATCGACCGTGCGTTGAAAACGGGCGGCGGTGAGGTCGTTGGTAGTGCAGATGACTTCGGTGTGATGGCTGCCAAAGCGCCTAATATGCGTCACGGCCTGAGTTAGGTCATCGACTTGGCGAATCGCTATCTCTAAGTCTAGGTATTCCTGTCCAAAATCTTCATTTTCCAAGACATTACACTGATCAAAGTAGCTTGCGGTCTGCGAACAGGCGTTGACTTTGACTTGGTGCTTAGCAAGTGCTGTGGCGACCTTAGGCAAGAAGGCGGCAGCAACATCTTGATGAACTAATAACCCCTCCAGGGCGTTGCACACGCCCGTGCGCTGAGTTTTACCATTGATCAGTAGAGACATCGCCGTGTCTAGGTTGGCATCTTTATCCACATACAGATGGCAAACACCTTTAAAATGCTGAATAACTGGGATTTTACTGTGATCTGTCACAAAGTTGATTAAGCCTTCGCCGCCACGAGGTATGATCACGTCGATATAATCCCGTTGCTGCATTAACTCCATCATTAATGCCCTGTCTGGTGAGGGAACCACAGTTATTAACGCAGGTGACAAACCATAATGTTTGAGAACCGTTTGCAAAATATTGGCAATAACCGTGCTGGTTTGCAGTGCTTCTTTACCACCACGCAGAATGCAAGCGTTACCTGATTTAAAGCACAGAGCACCCGCATCAGCCGTCACATTTGGACGCGCCTCATAAATCATGCAAACGACACCGAGAGGCACGCGCATTTTACTGATATTAAGCCCGTTGGGACGCTGGCCGATATCGCGAAGTTCACCAATTGGGTCCGGTAGGGCCGCAATAGCCTCGATACCTTCTGCCATAGCATCTATTCGTTCTGGCGTCATTTTTAGTCGGTCAAGCATCGCATCGGTTAATTGCAGCATTTGCGCATTAGCCATGTCGATCACATTGGCACTTTGTATCTCATAACTATGGGCCCTAAGCGCCTTAGCCATGTCTAGCAGTATGGTATTCTTCGTTGAGGTTTCAAGCACTGCTAGTGATTGTGCCGCTTCGGCCGCAGCACTTGATAAGTCTTTAATTAAACTCATTATTACTCCAATATGGCGATGTTTTTTTCGGAAATAAGTGGGCCTGTTTTATGCTGAACATCGTTAGCAAAATCCCCATCTTCTTGTTCCGTAATAAAATTGATTAGGCAACTGCTGTAGTTTGATTTCGCCTTGGCTAATTTAGTGCCATCGCCTTTGCGCACTAATACTGTATCGCCAACTGAGAATTTTCCGGTGACAGCGACGACATCCTCGCTGGTCAGTTGCGTATTGTGTTGCTCTAAATCTGCATCAAAGTCATCTTCGACGATCAGTTCACCTTGCACTTGTGAGGTATGAAGCATCCAGTGCAGGTGCTCCTGCATCGGCTGTTCAAATGGGGTGAACAAGGTGCCAGGATTTTGTCCTTTAAGTAGCTGATTGAAGGAGTCAGGATCGAAACCATCAACGATGACGGTTTCGATACCATGAGAAATCGCCTTTTCAGCCGCTTCGATTTTGGTTTGCATCCCACCCGTACCGACATCGCTGGTGGCGCCACCGGCCATCGCATAGATATCAGGGGTAATGTGACTGACCTGTTTAATGAGTTTGGCATCATCATGAATGTTGGGGTTTTTGGTATATAACCCCTTCACATCAGAACAGATGATCAGCGCATCGGCATCCGCGGCCGCCGCAACCATTGCTGAGAGATTGTCATTATCGCCGACTTTTAATTTATCGGTGGTTACGGCATCGTTCTCATTAATAATGGGTAACAAGTCGTGGGCTAATAGGCTAAATAGCGTCTCTTTGATGCTGATATAGCGGTCACGGTCTCTGAGATCGCCATGTGTCACCAGCAATTGAGCGGTGGGAAAGTCAAATAACTTATCCCACGTTGCCATCATGTCTGCTTGCCCTGCCGCGGCCATCGCCTTTTTCGTCGGCACATCTGGCGAGGTGACGTTGGCAAACCTGTGTCTGCCAGCGGCAACGGATCCAGAAGAGACCAGTACCACTTGGCAACCTTGGGCGCGACAGTTAGCAATAAACTGCGCTATGCCTAATAGAAAATGACTGCTACATCCTTTTTTGTGGGGAGCGATTAAGGCACTACCCACTTTAACGACGATGCGTTTCCAGTGTATGTTTGCCATATCCGTGTCCCTATCTTTGTTCTGCCAGTACTCGGCCTGCCTTGTTGAATGTATCGACGGTGTTTTCACAAGGTTCGCTATCGAGAGCGCTAGTGATCCATATTGCCGCGCTACTGACTAAGAACCCTGGGATCATCTCGTAGATCACGCTGGTCAGTGCTTGGCCGTTGGCGAGGACTGGGGCGTATATCCAAAACAGGACTGTTGCTGCACCAGAGACAATACCAACTATGGCAGCTTTGTGGGTTAGGTTGCGCTTATACAAACTAAACAATATAAGTGGGCCAAATGCTGCCCCAAATCCTGCCCAAGCATTACTCACAAGGGACAAAATGCTATTAGAGCGATCCATTGCCAATACACTGGCAACGATAGCAACACCGGCAACGCCGTAACGGCCCATGGCAACCATCTGTTTTTCAGTGGCCTCGCGTTTTGATACAACACGATAAATGTCTTCGGTTAGTGAACTCGATGACACCAAGAGTTGCGATGATATCGTACTCATGATCGCAGCTAAAATCGCCGCCAAGAGAAATCCACTGATCATAGGGTGGAAGAGCAGTTCTGAGAATACAATAAAGATAGTTTCAGGATCGCTGAGCTTCATCTCAAACTTGTTGGCATAGGCTATTCCCACAAGTCCTGTTGCCAGTGCCCCAACAATTGTCACCATCATCCAGCTCATGCCGATGTTTTTCGCCATTTTAATGTCAGAGACACAACGTATCGCCATAAAGCGAACGATGATGTGCGGTTGACCAAAGTAACCCAACCCCCAAGATAAACTTGAGATCAGCCCTAGTAGCGTCACGTTTTGCATTGCTTCGCCAAAGTGCGGTATCGACTCATAGGCAAAGTTCATCATTTTGTCAGCATTACTAAACTCTTGGTAGGCGACAACGGGCACTAAGATAAGCGCCACAAACATGATGCAACCCTGTACAAAGTCGGTAAGGCTCACAGCTAGAAAGCCACCCAGCAGGGTGTATGACACCACAACACCTAAGGTGATAACGAGTCCTAATTCATAGTTTAGGCCAAAGGCTGATTCAAACAGTTTACCGCCTGCCACCAATCCCGCGGAGGTGTATAGAGTAAAAAAGATCACAATTATCACCGCGGCGATAATCCTAATATTACTGCTTGGGGCGTGAAATCGCTTGGCGAAGAACTCGGGGATTGTCAGCGCATTATCAGCAACTTCGGTATAAACCCTTAGTTTTGGCGCAACAATTAAGTAGTTTATCAGCGCGCCTAATAACAAGCCGAGTGCGATATAGATGGTTTCAAAACCGACTAAAAACATGGCGCCTGGCAGACCCATAAGCATCCAACCGCTCATGTCTGAGGCGCCAGCTGATAGCGCAGTGACCTGTGGGCTCACCTTACGGCCACCGAGAATGTACCCTGATACATCGCTGGTTGACTGTTTATAGGCAAACAGTCCTATTGCCAACATAGCGATAAAATAAACGGCCAATGAAACATAACTAAGATAGTGCATGAACTAGTGGCCTCCTAACGCTTTGTTATTTTGAATCCCACTGGGTTTCAACATGACAAAGAGATAGGTGCTTAAAATGGCGATTAAGCACAGCAGTTGCATACTCTCTTTGGTTTTTATTGCTGTGGTGTGCCATATCCGTGAAATGAGATTTTCGTCTGTTGCATTGTCTGACGACATTATTGCCCTCCTGAGCGTTAAATAAATGACTAAGCCTGACTACTATCACAATATAGTTAGAGCGCTAATAGTTAGTGTTGTAACTATTCTAGCATTTTTGGGAATTAAATTTCTAGGCTTTAAGCGGTTTGCAGCTGTTTATGAAACTTTACAACACCTAAAATAGTTTGAGGTGTTAGTTTTTTTGGAGCGGTATATGGGTGATGTGAGTCTCTATAGAGACGTGGTGTAGCGGTGGTTGGAGCGAGTGTGGAAGTTAAACAAATCTAGATTGAGGTGCGAGTCGATAGAAAACTGCGGTTATTAGTTAAGTTGTTGTTTTATATTTTGTTGTTAGGTGTAGGATGCGCGTTATAAGTAAAGGAGGCTGACCTACTTGTCGCCTCCGTTTTTATATCTGTTGGTTAGCTGAGGAGGTTTTCTATATAAGGGCGAACCGCGTCGACAGTGTCACAGTGGTTCGGGATTGATACACTGAGGTAACCATCACCTGTGAAAGCCCTATCTATCTCAATCAGTACTCCAGTCGATTCACCGTTGTCGACGAAGGTGACTTCAAGTTCTCTAGCCCCAAAAAATGAGTGGGAAGCGGGTTTAAACTCATACTCTTGGTAGCAGGGGAGGTGGGATGAAAATTGCTTAGCGCGTATATAACCCGCTTCGATATCGGTCTTATAAAGCCGATAACCGCTGTTTTCGATAAGCTCAAGTACAGCAAGCTGTGTCGCAGAGGGGACGATCACTAAGGGATCTTTGTCACTGCCATCAACCCCATTTTTAATGTCGAGCCCAGTCTGCAACCAGACTTTAGCAATAGGTTGACCAAAGAGCTGTGTTGCTGGTGCTTCTGAATGAAGATTAAGGTTAAATCGGCGAATGACGGTTTCGCCAGGTTGGATCACTTGTTTTAGCATAGGCTTCCAGCTTTGCAATATAACACTCTTGCTATATTTTACCTCATCATCACCTAGGCTCTTTTCGGCTTTTGCCTGTGCCATAATGGCAAACTCTAGCCCGTTCAGCTCCTGCTCAACATCGCCACCCGTTATGACCACTTCAATAGCAAAGGTGTCGCCAGCACGTAGCTGATCGTCAAGCAAGATCGTATCTACCCTTGCTTTTCCAATACCAACACTGGCCAAAATTTTCTTTAACATTGCTCTTTCCTTAGATGGTTCTACACATGACGCAGACACTAACATTGTCTATTTTCATGTTCAATAACAACAATGTAAATAGATTTTTTGCCTAAAAATTAGTCGGAAGAGAGGTCGATACTTACACCTTTGCTAAGGCAAGTTGTTGCTTGAGTTTAGGAGTAATCGGTAAAGCTGCTTCGCTGCAGGGCCTGTTTTAGAGCCTTTAGGGAGTGTTAGGTGAAGTGGTACTTGGTAACTATTGGCGTGCTCTATATCGAGAACAATAATATTGGGGTCTTGGTATTTTTCGATAATGTGTTTTGGCACACGGCAATAGCCAACGCCTTGTATAAGGGCTTGCCATGCGTGATCAAAATTGTCGACGGTGATGCGTTGATTTGATTTAAGCCAACCCACATCTTGTTTTTCCCGGCTCCCTAAATCGCGGATAACGATCTGTCTGTTGGCAGCTAAGTCACCGATACACGGGCTTGCTAGTGACGCCAGAGGGTGTTGTTTGGCGACCACTAGTCGCATCTCTACCACTGCAAAAGATTCGCAGGGGTGATCGATGATTGGCAGGGTGATGATGGATATATCGGCACTTTCGTCTGTGACCATTTGGCGAGTTTTAGACAGGGATGTTTCTACAATTTGAACCGATGTTGCGCTGTTGTGTTCAAAAAACTGTGCCATAGGTTGGTATAACCATTGACGATCACACAGGTGATCGATGGCAACAGTTAATTGTGACTCTAACCCCCTTGCTGCTTGCGTGCTGAGTTCTTCCAAAATGATGGCTTGATCTAACATAGATTGGGCTCTGCGTAACAAGGACTTACCTTCATCGGTGAGCACGGCTTTACGATTTTCGATACGAATAAGCGACAGGTCTAGCTGTGTTTCAAGCTTTTTTACTGCGTAGATAAGCGTGGTATGGCTTTTGTTTAACTGATGTGCTGCCGCTTGAATGCTACCAGCTTTGTTGATTTCCAGCAGGGTATGCCACTGTTCTAGTGTTGTTTTTAGTTTCATCGGTCTAATTTTTCCACAGTTATGCGCAATATTTTGAACTTTTCTGTCTAAATTTTATGAGTAGTATGGCACTTATCACTCGAGTACACCTAGCCAATTGTGAGTTGGCAAGAGGTGTTCAGCCGTTGAAGTGCGCAACACTCGACAGCGACACTAACATTTTTAATAGACATTGATTGGAGCGAAATATGAACAAATTACTACAGGTAGACTTTGAATATGAAGGACCATTTGGCGAGGAGATGACGGCTATGCTAACGGGGTTGGCTGAGTCGATTAACCATGAGCCTGGTATGATATGGAAGATATGGACTGAGAGCGCTAATGATAAGCTGGGTGGAGGCATATACCTGTTTGAAGATGAAGCATCTGCTAAGACCTATTTAGCTATGCATGCAGCGCGTCTAAAAGAGATGGGGATTGAGCAGGTACGTGGCAAGGTTTTTGATGTCAATCGCTCCCTTTCAACCATTAATCGTTCACCGCTGGTTTAAGCTGGAGAGCATGTTATGACTAATAAAGTCTTTTTAACTATACATGGCGTTATCTACGCTGTATTTGCGGTAGTGCTATTCTTTTTACCCCAATATGTGTGGCCAATGTATGGCGTTGAGCTCAATGATCAATACGCCTACTTTCTATCACAACATACCAGTATCTTTTTAGGTGGACTGGCAGCAGTTACCATTTTGCTAAGGGACATAGCGTCTGGCGAGGTGGCAAAAAAGTTGATGCTGGCATTAGTGATTGCGAACGGGCTGGGGGCATTAATCACCCTTTATGCAGGGGTCATTGGCATTTTTAGTGGATTTGGCTGGAGCGATCCCCTCTTTTTCAGCGTCCTGTCAGTGCTATCCTTGATGCAATACAAAAACAATCGCAGTGCGCATTACCCATAGGTTAGATAGTATTGGCAATGTCACGCTGAATGAAAAGCGGCCATAGAGTTATGGCCGCTGGGGATCGGCAGTAATTACTTACTTTGCCATTCACTTACATATTGCTTGAGATCTAACATGGCAGCACCGCCGACATATGAGACGGCTGCAAGTGTGTCCATATTGTCGATAGGACGCGCTGCGATGATATTTTTTGCAGCAGTTTTATTCATTGCTGCATCAATATCCAGTTCGGTCATACTGGCATTATTGATGATATCGAGGACGACGCCAACCTCGGTACTGGTGAAGAAAACACCTTCCCAAGTTCCCTCTTCATAGGCGGGGGTGGCGCAATCAGTACCATTTCCTGCAACACAAAAGCTGTAGCTAAAGTGCCCTTCAAATTCAGCTGCACTGGCTTTGTCGTGAATAATAATGATGTTCTCGTCATTGCCAAATGCTGCTGCACCACTGATATTGTGTGAACCTGTTAATACAATATCGTCGATGATCATATATTTGTGATGAAATTTGTCGCCGCCGTTGAGTTGCGCAACACGCACATCTGCAGGGTTCTCCCAAATATTATTGTCGGCACCCGTAAAACTATCGACTTCGATTTCACCTTTGGTGTTGGGTGACTCTTTGCCTAACATATCTTGAAACTCAGAGTAGTAGCGAGAGAAGAAGGAGCGATCGCCTAAGCCTTGCACCTCGACCCCAGCGTCGTGACGGAGCTCCATCTCATCAGCGATATCTTGCGCGCTGATGACGAACTGGGCCAAATGAATACGGTATTGAGCATTACGGATATATTGCTGCATATTGTACAAGGTTGACCCTTGATAGACGCTAGGAGACTGCGGGGTAAACTGTACGTCAATGCGAATATTATCGTTATTGGTGTAGACAGTTTCGAGTTGGTGATCAGGTTTTCCTAGGCCAAAAAGCGAGTCTTGTGCACCGCCAGGGCCGTCACCCCACATCAAGTTAAATTGGTGGGTATAGACAGTGGCTAACTGATTCGAGTCGATAATGATAATGTGGTTGTCATTGCCTTCACTCACTAAGTTGCCATTAGCATCGAGATCGCCATGAACGCCAGATTGGCTAAAGTTGGTACTGCCAGAGAGTACTTTTTTTCCATCGGCCACAATGAACTTATTGTGTTGGATCTTTGAGCCTGAACTGCCATTTTCGGTATCATCAATCCAAGGGATCCCCCCCTGATTTAAAATGCCCAGTGCCATCACGTTTTCGCCAGCGATGTTGTCCTCATCTGTGATAAATTTTACATCAACGCCTCGTTGTTTTGCTGCCACCATTGCATTGGCTATCCCTGGAAGATCAAGGTCATAAATAGCCATATATAGCGTGTTATCAGCGGAGTCGATGAGTTCAATTATCTTCTGTTCGAGATTAGCTTGAACGGCGGGTGGATTAACCACGTGATTAAAGTAGATTTGGATGTCATCAGCATGACTTAATGTAGATGCAAACGATAACAACAACCCCAATTTCAGTTTATTTATTTTCATTTTTTACCCTGTTTTTTAGTAAAAGTGTAAATCGAAAATGAGTAATCTGAATCCTAATTTCAATGTAGTCTTCGCTACTTTTAACCTTCCTTAGTTTATTATCTCGCCAACATGCTAACAGTGTATTTGATCTTTTTATAGTCAATTTTTATCAAAATATTAACAAATGTATCATTTATTTTATTTGTTATATTTTGATTTTTATCCATGGTTTTTAAAAATAGTATTCATGTTTGATATTTTATCTATATACGCTGAATATCCATGCCTTGTTGATTGTTTTTTATTTAAAACAAGCGTGTTATGTAAAATTGGTGAACAAGGTTTGATAGCTTTTAAATTCTGGTTTAGTCAACTTCTTTATATGTTTTGTTATAAGGTTTTGTCGCTTGCTTTCGCTGGTTGTAAGTTGTGGTATTTATATTTAATGTCGTGGTAAGTTTGTCTTTGTTTTGGGACAGGTGGTGTTGGGTGTGGTTATTTTAATTTATCATTGTGAATAATAAGGCAGGTGAGTGTTGGCGGTTTTATCTCGCCTATGTTTTAAACTAAGGTTGAATGAGGGTTTAATTTATAAAGGTATTTTCAATTGGCAAAATCACTACTTCATTGTGATTTTTAATATATTGGATATTTTATTATCTGAAAAGTGTGCAACTTACTTAATCGAAATTTGAGCCGAATAACATTTGAAGGGCAACGCCTTTATCTACAGCAAGCAATTGAGAGGTGGCTAAACATAAAGTGAATTCACGCTTAGCCGACAGTCTGATTTAGTGGCTAACTGGTTTGCGAACGACCGGGGTGTTGAGCGCTGACCAGCGTTGGTGAAGTTGATAGAGCGAGACGAGGTAGATGCACACGATGACTGCGGGGACGGCAACAAATCGTTGTTCTGGTAGTAGCAACCATACGGTTACTATGGCGGATGTTCTGACAAAAGTATGGATCACACCAACCTTGTGTTCGATTATCCAGCTAAGTGGGAGCCACATCAATCCAGACAATATGCCGATAGAAAGGGGAATTGAGGTGTGATCTAGCGCGGCAAATGGCATTGCAATGGCAAATACCATTAGTGACATCACCACGGTATAAAGAAACAGGCTGTCAAACGGGTTTCTATCAGCCTTTTTAGCGATCAAGGTTTCTCCTGTAAATTTGGACAGTAATAGCGCCAAATAGAAAATTGAGCCTGTTCCGATGTACATGGGAAGAACCATCTGTTGGTCTGGAATTTGAGTCGCCATGATGGCCAGACTTGCCCAGATGATAGTGCCAGATAGCGGCATGGTGATCAGCTTTTTCTGCTTAAATTCGTCTCGGTATTGTTCCAATGTCTTTGTCGCTATTTGTCCGTCATCCATCTTTAATTCTCCTTGTTTAGTGTTGAGCGACGCTCGAAAGTGGTGAGGGTTAACTACTGGGCCCACCATTGATTAGCTGTCCTTAGTATCATGGGTTTCTTGATTGAGGCTAAGAGTGTTTTGTCACCAGATCGGGGTGACAAAAGTCATCTTGTGCGTGATATAACGTCGAGCGGGCTGAAGACCAATAGTGACTATGAATTGACTACTCGCTTTAGTCAGATCACGCGCAGATGATTGGCGAATGACTTTAGTCGAGTTTCGGGGTTCAAATCGGCTGCTTTGATCGGTAAAGTAGCCGTTATGACTATGCCGCGACTGACTTGCAGGCGGTGATTCCAAATTGTGAGAATGTAAAGATGAATGATGAACAAAATGTTATCGACAGCCTAGCAGCATTAGAGCAGTTTTTGCTGTCGGTAGAAAATGGTGGATTGGGACTCAAAGGGGTTGAAGGCGTTGGAATGGCAACAAATAATGCGGATGGCCGTCATTTTGTTGCCGTTTTCGACAGCAATCATAAGTTACTCCATGCGCGCTGGATCACCGATGAAGTGTATGAAACCGGTAAAGAGATGGTCCGTAATGGCGTCAAACCTAAGCACTAAATAATAGATGGCTAATTGTTAAAGTCTCGTCTTTGGGTCTGATTAGCTAAAACTTGTATCGGGGTAGACTGAGAAATGTCTCGGGATAGCTGCAGTCTATTGGCTGGAAAACCTTGTGGGCCGCTAGGGGTCTATTGAAACAAAGTCGAGAGTTAACTATGTTGTTAAATATGGATTTTAGTCATAGGGTGGTGATTGAAACGTCAGCACAGCAATGGTTGCCAAGCCCCGCTGCTGGAGTATGGCGTAGGCCGCTTGAGCGAGAAGCAAAAGAGAAGGGCCATACAAGCAGTATCGTCAAATATGAACCAAATTCAGCTTTTGCAACTCACTCCCATCCTCTGGGAGAAGAGATATTTGTCCTAGAAGGTGTTTTTTCTGATGAAGAGGGTGACTACCCTGCTGGGACCTATATTCGAAACCCGCCCGGCAGTATGCATGCGCCTTTTAGTCAGCAGGGGTGTACGATATTTGTAAAGCTCAATCAATTTCATCCAAGGGATAAAGAAAAAGTACGGGTAGATAGCAATTGTGCGCCTTGGTTACCCGGTATGGGGGGCTTAACTGTGATGCCACTGCACTCGTTTGAGCACGAACATGTTGCCTTGGTAAAGTGGCCAAAAGGAGAGAGGTTTCAGCCACATAAACATTTTGGTGGCGAAGAGATACTCGTACTGAGTGGTGAATTTAAAGATGAATTTGGTGCCTATCCAGCCGGAAGTTGGTTGCGTAGTCCTCACATGAGTCAACATTTTCCTTACGTCGAACAGGAGACTATTATTTGGGTGAAAACAGGTCACTTACCCGTTGAGTGATTATTGAATTTGCGTTAATGCTATGAATAAGCGCCTTTCTATCCATAGTTAATTGTTCATCGCCGCCCACTACCCCCAAACGTTATCGCAATCTTAGCGGTGGTATACTTACCACCGCCGCGGGCTAGATTGATGAGCCGTGTTATAAAAAACTGTCCAATGTCATTGTGCTCTTGCTGACTATCCCCTTGCCTTACTCACTCATCATGGCGGGGATTTCAAGCTCTACCCTCCGATTTAAGTGTCTTTTAAGTGGGTTTTCATTCGCTTCGACGGGAAATGATTCACCAAAGGCTGCCAATTCAATTTGCTGTGGTTTAATACCGTTGGCAATGAGGTGAGCTGATACTGCTTGAGCCCGGCGCATGGAGAGTGCTTTATTATACTCACTGGCCCCAATTGAATCGGCATAACCGCGGATGTGCACTCTCGCCTTTGGATGTTGAGTTAGTCGCTCAATGACCGCATTGAGTTCGTTGACATGTTTTAGGCTGCTGCGATCAAAATCAAATAAAACTACCCGTTGAATTGGTGCGATTTCAACTTTTTGAGGTGCAACCAAAGGGGCTTGCGCCACGGGTTGTGCGGGTTGCACGGTTTGCACTGGCGCTAGATTTGGAGAGGAGATCGCGTGACTACGCTGGCCGAAACGATACGTTAGGCCTAAGGTCGTCAGGTGGCCATGGCTACCACCAATCTCTTCGCTGCCTAGCTCATGGGTATATTGATATTCCAGCCGAGTCACCCAAGTGTCAGACCAGCGATATTCTATTCCAATCCCTACCTGTGGTGCCCATCCAGAGTCGGAACGAATGCTATAAGGCCCTTTGTTTTCTCCCTGCCATGCAAGTGTTCCTAGCTTGGCAAAGAGATCCCATTGTTGGCTAATGCCCATGCGCCCTATTGTTGAAGTCTCCCATGCTTTCATGGTGCCAGTGTATGTCTCATCAAATCCCGTTTGCGGATAGCTAGCAACAGCTTGACCGAGATCAAGGTAGGCTGTTTCCAATGCAAAGTGCGATGTAAATTGGTAGCCAGCGTACAAACCATAGGCTGCATCATTGCCATCGCATGCAGTATTCCATGCTTCACATGCGTTTTGATAGTGCATCCACCCCGCTTTTACACCGAGGTAAAGGGCGCTGTCGGTGGTGGTAGAAACTGGGGTCAATTCGTCAGCTTTAACCGCCATACTCAATGTTAGTGCTATAGCCAGTAGGGTTGATAAAACACAGCTTATGTAACGGTCGAACATAACTTGCTCCCAAAGAAGACTTTAAAAATAGGGTTAATCACGCAGTTCATGAATATCTCTTTTTGCTTTGCCATCAACTGACTAAGGCATGGTTTCAAGGCAGGCTGCATATTCTGGAACCGAGTCAGAAATTGAGCCAGATGATCCTGAAACCATATAAAGATCTCGATGTGAGCCTCCGCCCGCATCGGATGAGCTCCAGTAATAGTCAACATCGGCTCCCCAGCCGTATGCTAATGTCACGGGGGAGCTACTGAGTAAAGGGTATTTTGCAAGTGTATCGTTGTAGTACTGTTTCAGGCCAAATGGATCTGAAGTGTCTGTATCGCCCTCTACTGCGAGGGTCATACCGCGTGCCGTGCATAATGCCTCGGCATTGGGCCATGTATACAGGGTAAACTTAACGTCGCTGCCATTTTCACTTCGCTCACCGTCATGAATTGGGGCGGAGGGAATCGAAGCCTTAAGCAGCGTTGATTCATGGATCGTTAACGGGCGATGTAGACGTTTAGTTACACCACCAAGCGTAAGCTCTATGTAATCAACAGGTGCGACAGCTCTTTGAGTAACGTTGTTACTACCGTCAAGAGCGATAGGCAGCCCTCCCGTGACTTCACTATTGGGGAATGAGGATGCGAGTAAGCAGATTTCTCCCTCTTCAACAGTGGTTACGCAAACTTCGATATCGTGACCAACAAGGTTAAGGGCGTTTTCAGTCACAGGATCTCTGTTTATGGTATAGCTATTTACATCGGTGGAGCGCACCGCATTTAGTGGCGGATTAGTCGATTTCCAACTGACGCTTGATGTTGAATAGCCTCTAACGTCTAAAGTCAGGGTTTCATAGAGTTTAAGTTCGCCAGTTAAAAAAATGGCCGCAAGCGAGGTGGATATGCAAGTTTCGCTGCCTATTTTCGGCGAACCAGTAATGGCTACCGGGGTAATACAGAAGCTGATTGATTGACCATTACTATTGATTGGTGGCGTGTAATCGATATTTTGACTGACTTCGACATTATCGATTTTCCAGCTAAATAGGCTGACCCCTTCCAAGTCACCATCAGTGTCGCTGAAGTCATACGTGACGCTAAGTAGTGTGTTAGCTTTGGGGAAAGTATCCCAAATAAGATTAGATGCGACTGGTGCGCTACCTGGTTTTGGTGTGATCGTTTCTACGGGAGTACAGATTTCTAATCCGGTGTCATTTTCGCCAAAACTGGCGATAGGCGTTACGCAGAAGCTGAGATCATTAGACTCCTCAGTTACGGGGAGCAGTAATGTGTCACCTGAGGCGTAGTCAATTCCATCTATTTTCCAGGTGAGTAAACTTGCGCCTTCAGGGCGACTATTACTGTCGTTATAATCGTAGCTTGCGATAAGCGTGTTACCAACTACAGCTGCTGGGGAGTAGCTGAGATTAGTCGCCACAGGAGCGATATAGCTGCCGATGATGGTTTGCGTATCGCAGACTTCGGCGCCTTGCTTGGGCTCTCCGGTGAGTGCCACTGGGGTAATACAGAATGCTAGGCTTTTGCCTTCGCTGTCAGCGGGCAGAGTAAATGCCAGTCCGCTGCCGCTGTCGACCCCATTGAGACGCCAGCGTGTCAGGCTTACTCCTTCTAAATCGGCATCGGCATCACTGTAGCTGTAACTGGCCGTAGTGGCGCTGCCAGGTTGCAGTGGGGTGGCGATAACAACATCACTCGCTACGGGGGCACTGCCCACTTTGGGTTGAACCGTCGCTGGCGTGGTACACACTTGGGTGCCAATACTGTTGTTGCCGTAGCTTGCAACTGGAGTGACACAGAAGGTGAGCGATTTGCCTTCGCTGTCTACGCCAAGCGTGACGCTACTATTGGTAGCAACTTGGCTGCCGTCGACACGCCAACTATAGAGGCTAATGCCTTCAGGGCGACTAGCATTGTCGGTGTAGGTGTAGCTGCCCGTGAGCAATGTCCCCGCTATTACTTGGGGGGCGATGCTCAAACTGCTTGCAAGCGGCGGCACGTAGCTGCCGATGATGGTTTGCGTATCGCAGACCTCGGTGCCTTGCTTGGGCTCTCCGGTGAGTGCCACTGGGGTAATACAGAATGCTAGGCTTTTGCCTTCGCTGTCAGCGGGCAGAGTAAATGCCAG
>NZ_MCBT01000043.1:0-318800 GCF_001735525.1 Shewanella colwelliana | reverse complement strand
CTGAGGCTTGGGTTGCTGTCATCTTCGGTTACGGCACCGCTGGCATCCACGGTTAAGACGGGGAGATCGTTAGTGCCGGTAATGGTGAGGCTGACGGTCTTGGTGTCGCTGCCACCATCGTTGTCAGTGACGGTCACATCAAAGCTTAAGGTGATGGTCTCGCCTTGGGCGAGGAACTGCACATCACTGTTAAGAATACTATAATCCCAGCTGTTACTGTCGACGCTGAAGCCATCGACGAGGCTAGCCAGTTGGGCAGGGCTAAGCACGGTGGTTAGATCCCCGCCGCTCCAGGCTATATCGCCGTTGTAGACGTCGCTGACATTGTGGGTATTAGTGGTGTCGACATCGGTGAAGCTGAGCGCGCCGCTGTCACTGAGGCTTGGATTGCTGTCATCTTCGGTTACGGCACCGCTGGCATCCACGGTTAAGACGGGGAGATCGTTAGTGCCGGTAATGGTTATGGTTAATGGAACTAGTACGGCATCACCATCACTATCAGTGAGTAAATAGTTGAACGATTCGTTAATCTGTTCACCTAAGGCCAGCGACTGTATAGCATTAGAGTCATTATTAAGTTGATAGGTATAGCTACCATCAGCAAAAATCGTTAGTAAACCGAAGTCACCTTGTATGGTATTTGATGTAGACACTGCCACAGAGGTGCCTTGAGCATTCGTGATGGCTGTGATTGCAGCTGAATCGGCTCCTAATGTGTCATTAACCAGTAAATTACCTGCAATTTGAGCTGCACCATCTTCAGTCACACTGTTGGTATCGGCAACGCCTTCGGGTTGGTCATCGATGATATTAACGGTAATACTGCCGTTTGCGACATTCCCTGCACTATCCACCAGTTCGATGTTGAAAACCAATTGAAGTTGGTCATTCGCACTGTGATCGACACTTGAGTTGAGCGCGTAATCATAGACAAACTGACCCGTTGAGTTGTCAAATTCGGTAATGGTCAGTACACCATTCGGGGTGTTAATCACAATGGGACCTGCAAATTGTCCATCGTTGATAATATTAAAACCATTGATTGTTAGGCTTGCTATTCCCAGTTCTGCATTAGTTTGGATATTGGCTGCAAGATTGGTTAATAGTGCTGAAGGGTCACTACCTTGAGGCATGTTGGCCTCAAAAATTGAGAAGACTGCAGAGGATACTGTAGGGGCAGCTAATTGTTGCTCTGGGATAGTAACAGTTTCTGGTGGGGTATCTGTAGTGGTCGTGAAACCTGTAGTATCCCAGCCTGCTCCTGCAATCGTTTCGTCACCAGCACGTCCTAAGGTAACAAAGTCTGAACCACCTTCATTACCTGCTGTACCAGCACCAGCTGCCGTTTCTGGTAATCCTTGGGTTGGGTCGTCACCGGCTAAAATTTGGGCTTGTAGTGCGGCAATTTCAGCATCTAATGAGACTGGGCCATCTGCTAGCTCATTGGTGGCATCAATTTCTGTGCTTGCTGCTGCAGTACTTTGTTCTTCTGGAGGTTGTTGTAAATTAGTCTGACTCGCTAATGAGCCGTCTTCATATTCAAGTTTAAACTCTGCATTGGGTGCAAAAATGAGTTGCTCACCCGAACGAATCAAGTCGCCAATTTTGACTTCTCTGACATTTCCCTGTTCATCTTTAACCTTGAGTTGACCGACAAGATTAATTACTACTGCGTCCTGTGTTGTAATTGATGCGCCCATAACTGTACCCGCCCTACTTTGACTAAGATCTAGGGCAAATATCATCTATTTTGCCCTAGCTATTTATTGCTCTACCTTACTTATCTCTATAAGTGTGGTTGGCTTTGAAATAGAGTCAAATGACGCAGGAAGACAGGGGTTTATAGGTTTTTTTATAACTTTTTAATTTATAAAACTAATAGGCTGTTTTTATAACGATTATCATTAGTGTTGATGATGCTTGCATGCTGGTGAGAACAAAAAACCACCAATGAAGGTGGTTTTTAGCAGTAAATAGTATAAAAAAGCGTCAAAAAATTGCCGCTTTGCGGTAACTCTGTAACGCTGAGTTTTGCTCCCCAAGATGTTCTTGGGCTTCTGCAAGGGCTATCCAGTGTTGTTTTGAGGGAGCTTGATGACACACTTTTTCCCACCACTGTTTGGATGCTCTGAACTCTTTGCTTTGATCATAAATTGTCGCAATGCAGGCTTGGTAGTCGGCGTTGTCAACATAGCGCTTTTCTAAATCGAACAGCTGTTTGCGGGCATCTAAATCGGCAGGCGTAATGACCCTTGTAAGTGCGTCAAGTATCTCTGGGTAAGCTTCATGCCTCAACTGCTTCATGAGTAACTTTAATGATTCAGTTTGGCGTCCATAACGAGCGATACCTTCGGCATAAAGCGCAATATAGTTAGCTTGCTTACGCTCTGAGCGACTCAACCAGTGCCAAGCCTTTTCAAGCTCCTGTTCACTATTACTTGCCGCAGTTGTTAATAGCGCATGGTTAGTTTGTAAGTTTAGCTGTGTAAATTCATCATTGCTAAGTACGTTGCGCTTAGCGATGGTTGGAAGCAGTAATTTCATCGCAGCCCAATCTTGCTGGGCACGGTACAGCTCAACGGCTAAACGCAATAGCGGTAGCTTACTTTTACTGGTTGGATTAAGCGCGTCAAGCTGGGTTCGCGCCTGAATAAGCTCACCTTGTTGCAATAGGTAGCGAATACGCGTTGTTGTGACCGCTTTAGCTGCAAGCGGCTCCTTAGCTGCCTCAACCAAATAGTTATCTCTTGCTTCTGGGTCATTTTGATGTTGTGCAGCACGCGCTGCGGCGAGCAAGTTTAGTGCAGGGATCTCGCCTTTTTTAGCCCCTTTTGCCATGGCTTTTTCTGCCATAGGCCAGTCTTCTTCAGCTAATGCAAGGGCACCTAGCAAGGTGTGTTTCCTAGCGGCTTTCCGACGCCACTTTTCAGGTAAGAATCGGCTGCTAAGTAGCAGGTTTAGAGTCCATACCACGCACCACTCTAGTAACACTAAGATAGCGTAAAATAGAATCGCAGCTAATAAGGCAAATATTAAGCTGGTTTCTAACTCATAATCGCCCATGGCGATGTAGATGTAGCCGTTAAACCAAGATAGATAGGGGCTGACGACCAATCCAACGAGTATGATAATTAAATAGATTAGCGCTTTAATCATTGTGGTGTCTCCTGAACTTTTGTCAGGCTACCATGTGTAACGAGTTGCTTTACCAAGGGCGTCGCAGCAAACTGTTGAATGCTCGGGGTTTGAAGCTCTAACGTAACGAGTGCATCCAGTGCTTGAAGTGTCTGCTCTGTTTTTTGGTCACCCAGATCGAAATATTGAAAAATCCACTTTCTCGCTAACCCTATTGATTGACGGTAATTCACTTGGTCTTGGCGTAATAGGGCGAGTTGGGCCTGTAATAGCTTGTTACGTACGTTCTCCACCAAATACCATTGCTGATCAGGAGCTAACAGTGGCGCGTGATCTGTGGTGCGTTTGCGGATCACAACAAACTCCTCGATCAACGCTTGCCATGATTTTGCCAAGTTACTTTGCCAATCATCTAGAGACTCTGTCATGGCTAACGAGTCATCAGTCGTGGTGATTTCTGATTCGCTGCGATTAAGTTTTAAGGCATTGAGGTTATTAATAATGGTGTCGAGGGTTAAAACTGTCCCCGCAACATCAGTGGTTTTGATTGCTGCGACATTGGTCATATCTTGTGCTAATGCTTTTCGTAGCGGTATTAATGAGGGGTCTTTCATGGTTTCTATTCGATCATCAGCGGCTTCTAACAGTGCTAGTGCAGTTTGTGGATCGTTTTCTAACCAAAGTTTACTACCGGCCATTCTCATTAAATATTTAGCCTCTTCAGCCATCCAATGATTTGGATTCCGTTGAGCGAGCTTATTTACTTGCTCTTGAACTTGGTTTTGAGTACTGGTGACTTCGTTCAATTTAGCGGAAAAATTACGCTCAACAACGCGTTGCTGTTGCTCTAAGTGAGTGATACGAGCGACGGGGTCATTGAGACGCTGCTGAAGTTGTAAGGCCAACTCAGCTGACTTTTCTTTTTGCAGTGTAAGCTCTTGGTAAAGATAAAACCCACCGCTAGAGGTGGCGAAAAGTAACAATAGAATGAATACAAGATTAAATAGAAATCCCCAAGAAACCCCACGAGACTGGTGTTCGGTATCGGCTTTAACGGCTTTATCTGTTGGCTTAGCCGACTCGGCAAAGGTGGCGTCGACGGTTTCATTGATGGTTGCTGTCTGTGTAACCGTTTGGCTTTCTTGCATTTTATTTTCCATTCAACAGATCCTTGATGACGAAAGGCAGATAATCGATGCAGAGAGGGCGAAACGACTTAGGCTGAAATTCCTAAGGCTTTGAGTACGGCATCGTTATTGGCTGCTTTAGCGTTGGTAACACGATTAAAACCAGCGTTGATCGCTTGATCATATACACGGTCGCTGGGGACTATGATATGACATGCGTGCAGCCAAGCAAATAGTTCTTTAGGAACAAGTTTGATTAGATTAGCAAGAATTTCACCACTAGTGACCACTATGGTGTCTATCTTATCTTGTTGCCATTGTGCAGCAACAGCTGGAGTGAGTGAGGGAGCGACGCGTTGATAAACCTGCCAGTAGTGGACATTGGCCCCGCGTTGTCTTAGTTGTTCTGCGAGTGCTTCTCGTCCACCAATGCCCCTGACTATTGTGACATTTTTCCCTACTAAATCTTGTAGTGCAGACAGGGTGAGTAGGCCCTCTGTTTGCTGACAATCTTGGGGGGCTTCTAGTGCATCAACATTCAGTGCTTTGAGCGCTAAGTAGGTTGCTCTACCAACGGCAAAATAGCGGGGATGATTGGGAAACTGATTATTTAGTGCCTGGGCGGCATAATCGACTGCATTGGTACTGATAAAGATAACGATATCGGCATTGCGAAATGATCCTAAGGCGATTGGGTCATTGATATCATTGGTGGCCGTCACCGCTAGCAGAGGTGTAATGCAGTAAGGCACCTGCTGTTGAGTAAGTGCCTTAGCCACAAACTGATTGCGCCCCTCAGGGCGCGTCAGTAAGACTTTCACTTGGCTACTTAGCGTATACGGCGTCTAATATCTCTTTAGCGCCTTTAGCTAATAACTCTTCAGCCAATGCGATGCCTAATGCTTCTGCATCTGTCTTTTGGCCAGAGGTGGTGCCTTCGATAACGTGGCTACCATCAGGGTTACCCACTAAACCACGAAGGGTAAGTGTCTCACCCACTATTTCTGCATAGGCCCCAATAGGTACCTGACAGCCGCCTTCTAAGCGAGTATTCATTGCGCGTTCTGCTATCACGCGGTAGCGGGTTTCGATATGCTCTAAAGGTGCAAGCAGGGCTTTAACGCGCTCATCGGTGGTACGACACTCAATACCTACGGCACCTTGGCCATTAGCTGGCAGTGACTCTTCGGCTGAGATAAAGCTAGCAATCCGCTGTTCTAGCTTCAGGCGTTTCAAGCCCGCAGCAGCCAAGATGATGGCGTCATAATTGCCACTATCTAACTTAGCAAGACGGGTACCCACGTTACCACGAAGGTCGCGGATTTCGAGATCTGGACGCGCAGCTCTGATTTGGCACTGGCGACGTAGGCTTGATGTGCCGACAACGGCACCATGAGGTAACTCACTGATGGTTTTATAGGTATTTGAGACGAATGCGTCACGCGGATCTTCACGTTCACAGATCACTTGAAGACCCAAACCCTCTGGAAAATCGACAGGTACATCTTTCATTGAATGTACCGCAATATCGGCTTTGTCTTCGAGCATTGCAACTTCAAGCTCTTTAACAAACAAACCTTTACCACCAACTTTTGCCAACGGAGTATCTAAAATGACATCTCCTTTCGTGCTCATAGGTAGCAGCTCAACCACAAGCCCTTCGTGAGCTTTTTCTAGTTCAGCTTTGACAAATTCAGCTTGCCACATTGCAAGTGGACTTTTACGTGTAGCGATACGAATGACGTTTTGAGACATGCTCGATATTCCATCAGAGGCTATAGTTGCGCTAATGCTAACATTGGTTTCAAGTAGATGTAAGAAAGTGCTGCTGATTCTTTGAAGTGTACCCATATCTAGATCAATAAAAAGTGTGATCAACGTCTCGTTTGCTTGCTGTTTTGTGACAAGGTGTTAGCATGTAGATGATATCTATTTATGAGTAGGTTTTGGCCTTGAGTGACAACGAGTACTTTGTCGACACTGCAGATCGCTTAAATCGGGTTCGTATGGCGCGAGCTATCGCTATACTTACTCCGCTTCAGCGGCACCTATTTCATTTAATCCCATTACTTTTTCATTATCATCGGTCTGGTTATCCTGGCTACAACGGCGCAATGACCCCTTCTGGAATCGCTGATTACTTTCCTAATGACAAAGCGCTAGAGGCGTGCCAAACATTGGCGCTTGCCAAGCCCGTGGTTTTTCACTCACAGCAAAGCGCTATCTATGGCGTTTATTCTATGGGGAGCACCGCAAGCTTTGGGCAAAACCCTAAAAGTGACATCGATGTTTGGATAGTTTATGACCCAACCTTGTCCAATGAAGAACGTGAACTGTTGGCGCAAAAGGCCACTAAAATCACTCAGTGGTTTGAGCGTCATGATTTAGAGGTCAATATCTATCTCGTGCACCCTAAGCAGTTCCTACTCTCAAAAGCTGGCAAAGAGGAAGCGGGTGCAGCATTGGGCTGTGAAAGTAGTGGCAGTGCCCAACATTGGTTATTGCTAGAAGAGTTCTATCGCAGTCATATCTGTTTAGGGGGCAAGCGAGTAGCGTGGTGGCCGAATGCGGCAACGAGTGAAAGTCACCTTTTTTTGGGGGACGTTAGCCATCTTCCAGCAAGTGAATATTTTGGCGCATCATTGTGGCAGTTATACAAAGGGCTGGATAAACCGCATAAAGCGTTATTAAAAGTAATGTTATTAGAAGCATATGCTAGCGACTATCCTGACACAGAGTTAGTGACCACCAAAGTATGGCAGCGTACGTTAGCTGGCGATTTTTCAGCGTTTAATGATGCTTACTATCTACTGTATGAGTCGATTGAATCTTATTTAATCCAAAAGAAAGATCCAAGGCGTTTAGAGATTGTACGCCGCTGTTTCTATTTAAAGTGTGGCATACGGTTGTCGGTGGCCGATCACCCTAAAGATTGGCGTTACCACAAATTGGGCGCTTTAGTTCAGGATTGGGGATGGTCGGATAACCTATTAAGTACCTTAGATGAGTGTGGTCAATGGCATTGCGGTCAGCTGCAATGGTTTAATGAGCAGTTGAATGAGCTGATGTTAGGTAGCTATCAGACTTTATTGCAATTTGCCTCGGTTAATAAGTTGAGTGAAAGCCTAAAAATATCTGAGTTAGGTTTATTAACGCGTAAATTGCATACCTATTTTAGTGATGATGACAAGCAGATTATTGCTTTAAACCGTCTCTGGAGCCACTCCATTGCAGAGCCACATCTCACCATTATTTTTAGTCCAAAAACTCAAGAGTATTATCTGTATCGGTGTATGCCAAATGCCAGAGAATTTATGGGAAATCGGGCGGTTTACCACTCTCATAGCAAGGCAAAACTATTAGTTTGGGCAGCGATAAATGGTGTTTCTACCGAAGGAACCACTTGGCATGACTATGCACAGCAAGCCATAAAGTCCACTCAGTTGACAAAAGCTGCTCGCCGGTTGCCTGCGATGGTCAATACGGGTTCATGGCGGGTGTCTAAGATGGATCTTTGTCAGCCTTGGCATTTTCGTAAAGTGATCTTCTTGATTAATTTTAATACCGATCCAACCCAAGGTTGGCGTGGTCAGGAGATTATGGTCGATTATATGAATGCCAATATTTTTTCGCTTGGACGTCAGTGTATTAATATGCTGAGTTCACTGGATGTTATCTGCCAAAATAGCTGGGGAGAGTGGCATTGCCATCATTTTGAAGGTGACACCGCAATTTTGGATGCCTTGGTATACGTAACTCCAGGTATGCAGCGAGCCAATGGCAGTACAGATGTTGACGTGATTAGCTGTTCTAACCGTTTAAAAACTCAATTTGAACGCACTGTTACCACCCTGATTCATCGTGCCGATCGTTTAAGTCGACAAGCGCGTACTTCATCGACCATGGTGCACCCTTTGCAGGTCGGTAAAGTTAAATATGGTTTGTTTTTTAACTCCAAAGGGATGATGTATCAGGACTTGAGCGATGCTAAAGCATTTTATCAGCGACTCTCTAAGCACAGAATGCTCGCCTTGCCTCGGCCCGATTTGGGCAATGACCCCTTTAGTAAAATTCCTGAAGTAATTGGTGATTTTGCCGCCGTTGGTGCTATTCAATATTTTCTTCGTCAAGACAAAGAGGGGATAGATGTTTATATCCTTAATGAAGAAAATGAACTTGAACATTATGTGCAGCCGGGAACGAATGTTGACGAACTCGTTAGTCAAGTTAGTCACCATCACGCCTTCGATGAATCTTACTTGGAAACTGAACGCTTTAACTTACCGCAGTTTTTTAGGCTAATACGTATAGAGGGAAAGCTACGAGTCGTGCCTTTTGGAGTGGATATCAATGAAGCTGAAATGGAGTTTTAGCGGTGTGGGTTGACACACCGCATAAAGGGTTAGGCTAGAGCTTAAGCTGTATACCACCTTGGCGCAGAATAGATGCGATGACAAATGGCATAAATTCGCCCGCGTCACTGCGTTCATCGAGCCACTTTCCCTCGATAAAAGAAAAGTGATAGCCGCCAAACTGGGTCGCAACCCAAATTTGATGCAATGGTTCCTGTTTATTGATGACGATTTTTGATCTGTCTTCGAACTCGAGTTGTAACACGTTACCCGATGCGTCGATATCCACATCGGCATCTTGCTCATCGATAGCCAATTCTATGGCATCTTCTATTGCGGAGAACATCTCATCAGCGAGTTGATGATACTCGGAGTCTGTCATTGCCATTGGGGCATCCTTGAGTTGGAATAATTTGCAATGGCGACATAGTAACAATGCAGCATGAGATGCTCCATAATTTTTTCATGTGGAAATGGGTGTTATTGGCCGAATATGATAAATCGCCAGACTCCAAGTTAAATATATTCACTATGGCATGGTTTAGGCCGATATCTGCTTGACGCGCAATACCTAACTCTGCAAACATCAGAGTCGATATACCTAAGCTTTGTTTTTGCGCCGTTGTCACTGCACCGTTGAATTGCCCTTAAGGCTGCGCACTGTTGGGATAAATTGCCTAAATCGATTTTATTAAACTTATGTTTTTAGCGATTAGTACTGCATATTTGACGATTGAAGTGATAATTATCCATTTATACTGAGGGGGATAATATCCCTTTGAGCAGGTTGCCAAGCAAACCCTGCTTAGGTATGTCCAACACAATGGCACCAATCATGGGCCTCCTTTGACTTTTAGATACTGGAATTTCTGATGTTAAGCAAAATGAAGTTAATCTCCTTAATACTGCTTGGTAGCTTATCCTTAGTGGCTTGTGGTCAAAAAGGTCCTCTCTATAAAGCGCCTGAAGTGGAAGATAATCAACCACAACAAGACAATAGCGACAAAGTCGAACAAGCATCACAGAAGAATAAGGAATAATCTCTTGGACTATTTTCTCTACAAAGATGGCGAACTACAGGCTGAAGATTGTGCCGTAGCTCAGTTAGCACAAACCTACGGTACGCCGTTATATCTTTATTCTCGTGCAACATTAGAGCGTCATTGGCATGCTTTTGATAACGCAGTGGCCAACCATCCCCACCTCATCTGTTATGCGGTAAAAGCGAATTCAAACCTGGCCGTGCTCAATGTACTGGCCCGTTTAGGCAGTGGGTTTGATATTGTCTCAGGTGGCGAGCTTGCTCGGGTAATTGAAGCCGGTGGCGACCCGAAAAAAGTGGTGTTTTCTGGTGTGGGCAAAACCGTCAGTGAAATGGAGATGGCATTAGAGCTTGGTATCTACTGCTTTAATGTTGAGTCTGCTGCCGAGCTTGAGCAGTTAAACCTAGTGGCATTAAGACTGGGGAAAGTCGCGCCAGTGTCTCTGCGTGTTAACCCTGATGTTGACGCTGGTACTCACCCTTATATTTCTACGGGTCTTAAAGAGAACAAATTTGGTATCGCCATGGAAGAGGCGGAAGCTATCTTCTTGCGCGCCCATGAACTAGCTGGGCTGGAGGTCAAAGGCGCAGATTGTCATATAGGCTCGCAACTGACAGAGATACAACCGTTTCTCGATGCCATGGACAGAATGTTAGGCCTTATCGATCGCTTGGCAGAAAAAGGCGTTAGCATATCTCATCTTGATGTGGGTGGCGGCTTAGGTGTTACCTATGATGATGAGGTACCGCCGCAACCTAGTGATTATGCTTCGGCATTGTTAGAAAGGTTGGCAGGCCGTGAGCTGAAATTGATCTTTGAACCGGGTCGCGCAATTGCCGCCAATGCGGGCATTTTTGTTACGCAAGTGCTCTACTTAAAGCAGAACAGCGAGAAAAACTTTGCTTTAGTCGATGGTGCGATGAATGACTTAATTCGTCCCTCACTCTACAGTGCTTGGCAAAACATTATTGCGGTTAATCCACGTCAAGGTGACACGCTAAATTATGATATTGTTGGCCCAGTTTGCGAGACGGGTGACTTTTTAGGTAAAGATCGTTCGCTAGTGCTTGAATCTGGCGATCTCCTCGCGGTTCGCTCATCTGGTGCCTATGGTTTTACTATGTCATCGAATTATAACTCTCGTCCGCGTGCGGCCGAAGTGATGGTTGATGGTAGCGCACATTATTTAGTGCGAGAGAGAGAAAAAATCGCTCAACTATGGCAAGGTGAACAACTGCTCCCATAATCGGGGGATGTGAAAGTTAGTTAGCTCAGTTATTTAAAGGAACACTCTTTTGATCCAATTCACCAAGATGCATGGTTTAGGCAACGACTTTATGGTGGTCGATGGCGTGACACAAAATGTCTATTTTTCGCCGGAGCAGATAAAACGTCTGTCTGATCGAAACTTTGGTATCGGTTTTGACCAGCTATTATTGGTAGAGCCGCCTTATGATCCTGAGTTAGATTTTCATTATCGGATTTTCAATGCCGATGGCAGTGAAGTTGAGCAGTGTGGTAATGGTGCTCGCTGTTTTGCGCGCTTTGTCAGAAACAAAGGTCTGACAAATAAGCAAAAAATCAAGGTTAGCACCTCATCCGGGAAAATCACTTTACGCTTAGAGAAAGATGGCAATGTGACTGTGAATATGGGGATTCCAATTTTGGACCCCAGCCGTATTCCATTCACGGCTAAAAAAGCAGAAAAAACCTATTTGTTGCAAACGGAACTCGCGACAGGTGTACAAACCTTTTTATGCGGCGCAGTGTCTATGGGTAATCCACATTGCGTGCTTGATGTCGAAGATATTGAAACGGCCGATGTCGCCAACCTAGGCGCCTTATTGACTAGCCATGAGCGTTTTCCCAAAGGGGTCAATGTAGGCTTTATGCAAGTCGTGAGTCGTGACCATATTAAGCTGCGAGTCTATGAGCGTGGTGCGGCAGAAACCTTGGCCTGTGGCAGTGGTGCATGTGCTGCAGCTGTGGTTGGCCAACTTCAAGGCAAATTGGCTAGCCGCGTGCGTGTCGATTTGCCTGGTGGAACATTGACGATTAATTGGGAAGGCGAGGGTAAGCCCCTTTGGATGACGGGGCCTGCAGAGCATGTATATGATGGACAGATACAGTAATGACAGACGTTATGAATAAGAAGACGCCACTTCCTTTTGATGAGATCTTGATACGCGAGTATCTGCTCGACAACCCTGATTTCTTTAGCCGTTATCCTGAGCTGTTATTGGCTATGCGGATTCCTCATGCGCAGCGTGGAGCTGTCTCGCTGGTTGAGCGTAAACAAGAGATGCTACGTGGACGTGTGGCGCAACTAGAGGAGGAGATCACTTCTTTAATGGCCATGGCAACGCGTAACGAACAGATCTACATGTTTAATACTGCGCTGTCATTGAAACTGCTCCAAGCCGAAGATCTTGGTGAGCTAAGGCAAACACTGTCTGTCGAGCTAAAAGAGCAGTTTAATTTTACCCATGTAAGGTTAATTACCGTGCATGATATCGACAGTGAATTGTCGAATATATGGCGGGATAGGTTAAAGCCAGGCTACTATTTTGGCCGTTTAACCAATACAGAATCTAAACGTTTATTTGGCAGTGAGGTCGGATCGGTAGCGCTGTCTCGCCTGTCGGAACAGTGTGGCCAAGTGATTTTTGCTATCGCTAGCAAAGACCCAATGCATTTCCATCCTGAGATGGATAACTTGCTATTAGATCAGCTCAAGCAACTGCTTGATCATCTTCTGCCAAAATTGTAATCCGCTAATGCCTACTTGTCTGATTGAGCGCTTTGAAACCTATCTTGCTTCAGAGCGTCAATTGTCACCGCACACTGTACGAAACTACCTTTTTGAATTGCGCCGAGTCGAGCAGCTATTAGCTGAGGGATCTCAATGGCAGCAATTGAGTAGTGAGCAGTTGCAAGGTGTACTTAACCGTTTGCATAGACAAGGGTTGGGTGCGCGTTCAATCGCTCTATCTCTCTCGGCACTGAAGCAGTTTTTTCACTTTTTGATGCAGGAATCCTTGATTACGGTCGACCCTGCAGCCAATCTTAGTGCGCCAAAACAGGGTAAGCCATTACCTAAGAATATGGATCTGGATGCCGTGACTCATCTGCTGTCAATTGAGGGAGATGACTTACTGGCGGTGCGAGATAGGGCCATTATGGAACTATTCTATTCGTCAGGATTACGATTGGCAGAACTTGCAGCCTTAAATCATCTGGATATCGATTTCAGTGAGCATCAAGTTAAGGTAATGGGCAAGGGCAGTAAAGAGCGCATTGTACCTATTGGTCGGTTGGCGATTGACGCGATAGCGCAGTGGTTGCCACTGCGGGCCAGTTTAGCTTGCGAAGATGATGCACTATTTGTGACAGCTAAGGGCAAGCGTTTAGCACATCGCAGTATTCAAGCGCGCCTTGATAAATGGGGCCAACAACAAGGTTTGAACGTGCGAGTGCATCCACATAAATTACGCCACTCTTTTGCGACGCATATGCTGGAATCAAGCGCCGACTTGAGGGCAGTACAAGAGCTTTTAGGCCATGCGAATCTATCAACCACTCAAGTTTATACCAGTTTAGACTTTCAGCATTTAGCAAAAGTTTATGATGGCGCTCATCCAAGAGCCAAGAAGCGAGGTGGCAATGATTAATACTGCCTTAAAACCGCATTTGATCTCCGCTATCAGCTTCGATCTCGATGATACGTTGTACGACAATCGCCCTATTATTATCAATGCCGAGCAAAAGTTATTGGCATTTTTAGCCAAGCACTATCCATTGACGACAGGTTGGGATTTTGAGGACTGGCTTCACTTAAAGAAGGCGCTCATTGACCATTTTCCATTGTTAAAACATGATACTTCAGCGGCGCGTTTACTGACGTTAGAGCAGGGGTTATTGGCACTGGGTTATGATACTGAGTGCGCGGCGCAAGGTGCGCAAAAAGGGCTGGATTACTTTCTAACACAGCGTTCGGATTTTGTTGTCGCTAAATCAATATTGGAGATGTTGGGCACTTTAGGTGAACATTACCGTTTGATAGGTATCACCAACGGTAACGTTGACGCCGCAAATATCGGCTTGCAAGACGTGTTTGAATTTGTGCTGCACCCAGGTAACGGCACGCGCATGAAACCCCATCCAGATATGTTTTATCAGGCTTATCATCGTCTTGGTATCCAAAGTAAGCAACTGTTGCATATTGGTGACAGTTTCAAGGCTGACGTACAGGGTGCGCGCCAAGCTGGTTGCCAAGTCGCTTGGTTAAATCCCGCTGTCGGCCGCCAACCTCAACTTGCTGGTAGCGGGATGTTGCCGCATATACAGCTGTCCGCATTAAGTGATTTGCTCAACCTTATTTGAGGCAATTATCGCTTTAGTACCAATAAACCAACCTAAGGTGCTATTTTGTCATGCCTTCGACTGATATCATTCCTATGTTCTACATAATGAGTAATTTAATTAACTGTTAATGATAGGGAATATCATGAAAAAGGTTTTAGTGACTATTGCGGTATTGGCGATGACTACAGCTTGCTCTATTAAGCAACGAGTTGACCCTGTTCAAGTTAATAATAGTGATGAAGTGTGCATTCAGAAAAACCCCGATGTACGTGAAGGATTTCTTGCTGAAGTCGAGAAAGTGCTGACAGAGAAAAAGATTAAGTATCGTATTATCGATCAGTTAGATGCCAGCCAGCAATGTGAGTGGACAGCCACATACACGGCAAACTGGGCATGGGATTTAGCTTTATACATGGTCTATGCTGAGATAAGAGTATTTCGCGATGGCAAGCTAGATGGTGAAGCCATTTATGATGCGCGTATGGGTGGCGCAAACATGAATAAGTTCATTGATGCGGAGCCAAAAATCAGAGAGTTAATAGAACAATTGATTGAGCAAAAACAGGCATCATTGCGTTGGTCGCCGTTAAATCAGGTGGCCATTTAAACCGCATCAAGGCTCGTTGCTAACGAGCCTTTTTATTTTTCTTATCGATCACGCCATTTTCTATTTTTGGTCACAGTCCTTGTCACTAATTTAATCTATTGTCTGTTTTCAATGTCACGGAATGAGACCTATAGATGCTAAAGAAACTACTTCCCCTATTACTACTTTGCTGGACTGCCCCCGCATTTTCCCATGAAATCACTAGCGGAGCAGGTTTTGTCACTGGCTTCAATCACCCTGTACTGGGGTTTGATCACCTACTTGCCATGCTAAGTGTTGGGCTACTGAGCACTCAGTTAGGGGGTCATGCCATTTGGCGTGTGCCGTTGGCCTTTATGGCGTTTATGTTAGTGGGCGGGGTATTGGGTGTGTTTGCCATTGCGGTGCCTTTTGTCGAAATTGGTATTGCATTGTCAGTGTTATTGCTAGGCGGTGCTATCGCCTTAGATAAGCGTATTCCGCTCTATGCGGCGATGGCTTTCGTTGGCTTATTTGCGATTTTTCATGGTCATGCTCATGGCGCAGAGATGCCAGAACTAGCGAGCCCTGTGCTTTATGCATTAGGATTTTTATCTGGTACAGCGGTGATCCATATCTGTGGGGTTGCATTGGGTTTTATCATGCAAAATATCAATGTGAAATGGCCGCTGACCCGTTTAGCTGGTGTCGCAATAGCCGCTACTGGCGGCTATTTATTAATGGGGTTTTGAGGTACTGCAGACTGTCGATGACGAATATTACAGTGTTAGTGCTAGTGCCTGAGGAAAGAGGAGATTGTTTTCTAAGTAGATGTGCTGCTTTAGATCCAACTCAAACTCTGCCAGGGTGGCGTAACAAACACGCCAGGTCGTGCAAGCGTGCGCTGGCGGAGTAAAACCATTCGTGAGCTCACTGATCTTCTCGAAGATCTGCAATGCATCATCATGCTCATACTGCATAGCATTGATAGGATTGCCGATATGGCCAAAGCAGTTTTGCATTTCAACTTGGTTGTGCAGGCCTAGAATTGCCGGGAACAATATCTGTTCCTCTTTCATCAGGTGCGGCATTAAGTCTTCCACTAATGCATGGATCCAGCCTGCCAATGGTTTGATTTCAGCATGGTTTTCGCCGTGAGCACGCACCATCTTTTGGCTGTATTCCACTAGCAGAGGCGCTTTTTCTCTCACAAAAGTATGGTGAGTCGATTCGATATAGTTAAGTAAGTCGGGGAGGGGCAGTTGCTCTAAACCTTGAAGTTTATCGCCTTGAGCATCTAAGGCTATCAAGGCGTCAAGCAGAGGGGCTTCATCGGCATCGAAACGTTTAATCGCTCGCGCTAAACTGATGCCACCGCCGCAACAAAAATCAATACCATACTGACTAAACAGATGGGCTGTGCGGAAATCGTTAGCGACTAACTCACCAACGCGCGCAGCGAGCAGATCTTCTTTGGTCTGAAGGGTTTTCGACTCAAGTGTGTTTGGTTGAGACATTGACATCTCCAAGGTATGTTTTATATGTAACAAGTATATTATTAGCACCTTTAGTTGGGCTCAATTATTACTTGAGTAAAATGCTCGGGTAATCACACTTTTTGCTATAAAATAACTCAATATAGGTAGTGAAGAAGCGATGACGTTAATGTGGGCTTGTCGAGGTTTTTGGATATTTTTATCGGACAGCGGCGCTAAGTTGGCTATTCGAATAGTGTTTTAATAGTGATTAATTTACACTAGCTGGCAGTAAAAGCTATTTAAGTGTCCAACAAGCTCAGTAATGATTGTCAACAAAAGCAAAGGTCGTGTTAAGCCATAATGTTTAATCTAGGTCGTTTTATTCGCGCATTAATCATCTCTCCAGCAGCGCTGGGGCGGATGTTATTGATCGTGATTTTAACGATGCAATCTATGGTGACCATGGCTGACGACTGTACTTCGGCCCACGATGATTGTGGCAGTGACGTAAGCTATGTTGTTGAGCAAATTAAAAGCGCCGATAGCCAATCACAATGTGATGAGGATGACATAAAAAGCCATGTAGACGATGACTGCGTCGAATGCAGCAATAACTGCTGCTCATGCTGTATGACCTTGATGCATCCTGTCACTGCGCTAAAGTCTATGGCGGTAAGTCCTAATAGCCACACTTTTACCTTTAGCTCTATTTCTGTTGAATCCCCTTACTTCGCGTTTCTACGCCCCCCTAAAGCCTTAACCGTTTAATCAAAATCTTATCAGTTTAGTGAGCTTTTAATGGCTTGCTAAAGATCTGTTGGGCCTGTTGCAGGTTTAACTAACAGCTCTGTATTTTTATATTAAATCGAGGCTTATTCTCTGATGTTTTATAATACTAATGTTGGCAACGACGCCTTAAAAGTGGCTATGCGTTGTCTTTGGCGAGGGCTTTGTAGCACCCTCGTTATTATTGCTCTTTTTCTTGCCGCGCCTTTGGTGGTAAAGGCGGAAACGCCAACAGAGGCGCTGTCGTTAACTACAGTTATCGAACGGGTCCAACAACAGCACCCATCCCTTAAAGTGTTTCAGTTTAGAGCTAAGGCACTCGATGGTGCCGCGCAAACACAAGCGCTGACACCGGGTTTTGAAATAGGCTTTGATGCCGACAACATAATGGGAAGCGGCGAGTTTCAAGGCATCGACAGTGCGGAGTTTAGCGTGTCTCTATCATCGGTGATTGAGCTCGGCGATAAACTGGATGCCCGTAGCGGTATTGTCAGTGAACAGCGTGCTGTATTAGATGCTGAGCAAAAAATTGCCGCTTTAAACGTACTAGCAGAAGCGACTCGTCGTTATATTGATGTCTTGGCGGCGCAGTCTCAACTTGAGCTTGCCATTGACTCCTTACTGCTTGCCGAAGAAACACAAACGGTTGTGGCTAAGCGCGCTCAAGCTGCGGTGACATCCGATGCAGAAGTGAAGCGCGCTCAAGCCGCTGTATTCAATGCAAAACTGGTTGCCGAAACTCAGTTGCAACAGCTCGATTACGCTAAATTAGCCTTAAGCATGATGTGGGGGGAATCTCAGGTCGGCTTTGATTCGCTGCAAGGCAACTTGTTTGCCTTTAGTGATGATGTCGCGCTCGAACCATTATTCGAGAAGGTAAAGTACAGCCCAGCTATCACTGCTTATTTAACTCTGGCACAGCTCAAAGAGGCTGAACTACGTTTTGCTAAAACCCAGTCGAGCAGTGATATCAGCTGGTCGGTTGGCGTTAAACAGTTTCAGCAAACCAACGATATGGCATTGACTGCTGGCTTTAGTATGCCGCTGTTTAATGGTGAGCGAAATGCTGGCGAAATCCTTTCTGCTCAAGCGGCAAAAGAGCAAGTGCTTGCTAACCGAGAAGTGGCTTTATTAGCGCTTTATGGCCAGTTATATCGCGCCTATGCTAGCCGTAAACAGGCGATGGTGACGGTTAATCGTTTGCAAGCGAGTGTTATTCCTACCTTAACCTTAGCCCTTGAAGACACTAAACGAGCTTATGAGCAAGGCTTGTATAGCTATCTTGATTATTTAACTGCGCGTGAAGAGCTGTTATTTGCTCGTCGAGCACTGATTGATGCAGCGGCCTCTGCACTGCGTTACGGCGTCGATATTGAGCAATTGATTGCCGAACCACTACCTGCCTCACAACATACTTTCTTTAATGACTTTTCCGATCCAGCAGACTTTTCTAACGCAGCTATTTCTAACGCAGCTAAAGGACACGCAAAATGAGCGCTAACACACTAACAAAATTTTCTCTCGTTCATCTTGCTGTCACTGCGGCCATTACAGCTTGTATGCTTGTTATGCCGGTGAATGCTTCAGATGATCACGCCCATGAGCTTGAACATCAGCATCAAGCAGAGCGTCATGACGAGCACGGACATGATAAGCATGAGGATGAACATGGTCATAAGGATGAGCACGATGATGATCATGGTCATAAGGATGAGCATGGGCATGATGAACACGGCCACAATGAGCATGAAGAGGGCAAAGTGCATATTAGTCCAGAGCAGATGCAGCGCTCAGGTATTGCGACTCAAATTGCTCAAGCGGGTGATATTAAGCAAACCGTTACCGTGTATGGCCGTACCGTATTGCCAGAAGCTGCCAGCAGCCAAGTCAAAGCTCGCTTTGCTGGTTTAATTACTCAAATGAAAGTTAACGTAGGCGATAGGGTTAAAGCTGGACAAGTTATCGCTGAAGTTGAGTCTAACTCAAGCCTAAAACGTTACTCAATCAAAGCACCTATTTCAGGCATGGTCGTTGAACGGAGCGCCAATGCAGGTGAAATGGCAATCGATAATGTATTGCTAAGCATTATCGATGACAGTCGCCTTTGGGCTGAGTATCAGATCTTTCCTGCGCAAATGCGCAGTGTTGCGGTAGGCCAGCAGTTATTGGTCACTGGCACACAGCAGCAAGCTGATTCGAAGCTTGAATATCTATTGAGTGCGCCACAAGGACAGTTATATCAGCTTGCACGTGCACCGCTTGATAATACTAACGGCCAATGGCCGCTGGGCAGTCTAGTGTCTGGTTACGTCACCTTGAGCAAGCAAGCTGTTGGCTTGATGATTGACAACCTTGCGCTGCAAGAAATGGAAGGCCAACAAGTGGTGTTTGTGCGCAATGCAGAAGGTTTTGAAAAACGTGTGGTTGAGCTTGGCCTGCGCGATAGCCAAATGACAGAGGTGTTGTCAGGACTCATAGCTGGCGAAGAATATGCGGTGCAAAAGAGCTTTTTGTTGAAGGCAGATCTTGAGAAATCAAGCGCTGGCCACGTGCACTAAAAGGAGACGACAATGATTGAATCTATATTGCGTCTCTCGATAAATAGACGCTGGATGATGATGTTCCTTGCCATGCTGCTAGTAGCAGTAGGGCTATGGAGCTATCAAAAACTGCCAATTGATGCAGTTCCAGATATTACTAACGTGCAGGTACAAATTAGTACTCGCGCTGAGGGATATTCACCGCTAGAAACCGAACAGCGAATTACTTACCCGATCGAAAATGCGTTAATGGGGATCCCTAAGCTTTCTTATACTCGATCACTATCGCGTTATGGGTTATCGCAAGTAACAGTGGTGTTTGATGAGGGCACAGATCTGTACTTTGCCCGCAACTTGATCAATGAGCGTTTAAACGCGATCAAGGGCAAGTTACCCAGTGATATCGAGCCGGAGATGGGACCGATCTCTACTGGTCTAGGTGAGATCTACATGTACACCATTGAAGCGCTACCGGATGCCAAACAAGCCGATGGCAGCGAGTTTGATGCAACGGCGCTTAGAGAGATCCAAGATTGGATCATTAAGCCGCAGTTAGCTCAAGTCCTGGGTGTTACCGAGATCAATACGATTGGTGGCTATGATAAGGAATACCATATCACGCCATTACCAACGAGCATGCTGCAATACGGTGTGTCTTTGGTCGATATAAAGTTGGCTTTGCAAACCAGTAACAATAATCGTGGTGCAGGCTTTATTGAACGAGAAGGGCAACAGCTAACGGTTCGCTCGGCTGCGCAGCTCAAGACCATTAGCGACATTGAGCAAGTGGTTATTAAGCATATTGATAGTGCGCCTGTCTTTATAAGTGATGTAGCCAACGTAGGCATAGGTAAAGCACTGCGCACCGGCGCGGCAACCCGTGACGGTAAAGAAACTGTACTGGGTAGCGCCATGATGCTGGTGGGCGAAAACTCACGTCAGGTGTCGCTGGCGGTTGCCGCTAAGCTTGAAGATATTAAAGCGTCATTGCCTGATGGCATAAAAGTAGAAGCGGTGTACGATCGCACCACTTTGGTTGATAAAGCAGTATATACAGTACAGAAAAACCTAGTTGAAGGTGCACTACTAGTTATTGTGGTGTTGTTTATTCTATTGGGTAACGCACGAGCCGCACTTATCACCGCAGCAGTTATTCCGTTAGCGATGCTCGCCACTATGACAGGTATGGTGCAAGCAGGTGTTTCGGCTAACCTGATGAGCCTTGGTGCACTCGATTTTGGTCTGATCGTAGATGGTGCGGTAATTATTGTTGAAAACGCTATTCGTAGGTTAGGTCAGGCACAGGTGCAAAATGGTGGGCAGGTGCTTCCTCGTAAGCAGCGTCTGCAACTGGTGTTTGAAGCGACTAATGAAGTGATCCGCCCAAGCCTATTTGGTGTGCTGATCATTACCGTAGTTTACATTCCGCTATTTAGCTTAACGGGCGTTGAAGGCAAGATGTTCCACCCTATGGCAGCAACCGTAGTGATGGCACTGCTTGCAGCCCTAGTTATTTCGTTAACGCTAGTACCAGCTGCTGTAGCGCTGTTTATGACAGGCAAAGTGACTGAAAAAGAGAGTCGTGTTATTACCGCCACTAAATCAGTTTATAAGCCGTTACTCATTGCAGCGATGAAACTGCGTTGGTTGGTACTCGGTGCGGCTATGGCGTTAGTGGGGTTCTCTATCTGGTTGGCAACGACGCTAGGATCTGAGTTTATTCCACAGCTCAATGAAGAAGATATCTTGCTGCAGGCGATCCGTATTCCGGGAACAGGTCTTGAGCAATCGGTAGATATGCAGATGCAGTTAGAAGATCGCATTAAACATTTCCCACAGGTGCTAAATGTGTTCTCTAAGATCGGTACGCCAGAAGTGGCTAACGATCCTATGCCGCCAAATATTGCTGACACCTTTATTATGCTAAAACCGCGTAATGAATGGCCTAATCCTAAGATGAGTCACGACGCTTTAGCGGCTGACATTGTAGCTGCTGTTTCTGGGCAACCGGGTAATAATTTTGAGCTGACACAGCCAATTGAGATGCGCTTTAACGAATTGATCTCAGGTGTGCGCGCTGATCTGGGGATTAAGGTTGTGGGTGATGATCTCGAACAGCTATTAGCTTCAGCTAACGCGATCCATGAAGTGCTAGAAAAGATCGATGGTGTTGCCGATCTGCAAGTCGAGCAAGTCACTGGTTTACCAATGCTCACGATCCAACCTGATCGTATGGCATTGGCTCGCTTTGGGTTAACAGTGGATCAGTTGCAAGATTTTGTTGCTACCGCAGTCGGGGGCGAGCAAGCAGGTACTATCTTTGAGGGCGATCGCCGCTTTAAAATGGTCGTGCGTTTACCTGAAGCGATCCGCCAAGATGTAGAGTACTTGCACGAACTGCCAATAATGCTACCATCAGGCGAGTATGTGCCGCTATCGGAAGTGGCAACGCTCGATATAGCGCCATCGCCAAATCAGATCGGCCGTGAAAACGGTAAGCGCCGAATTCTGGTTAGTGCTAACGTGCGTGGTCGTGATTTAGGTACCTTTGTTAGTGAGGCTAAACAGCAAATTGCTACAGAGGTAGATATTCCTGCGGGTTATTGGCTTGAATACGGTGGTACCTTTGAGCAATTAGAATCGGCAAGTCAGCGCTTATCGATTGTGGTGCCATTAACACTGGCGCTTATTCTAGGTTTGCTAGTCATGGCCTTTAGTTCTGTCAAAGACGCTTTAATTATCTTTACTGGTATTCCACTGGCTTTAACTGGCGGGGTCATTTCACTGTGGCTACGGGATATGCCATTGTCGATTTCAGCAGGTGTCGGCTTTATTGCGCTCTCAGGTGTGGCGGTGCTTAATGGCTTAGTGTTGCTAAGCTTTATTCGCCAATTGTATCAAGAAAAAGGCGAGCTAATACCTGCGATTATTGATGGCGCGCTAATTAGGCTAAGGCCAGTGCTGATGACGGCGCTGGTGGCTGGCCTTGGCTTTGTGCCGATGGCGCTGAATATAGGTACTGGCGCTGAGGTGCAGCGTCCCATAGCAACGGTAGTGATTGGCGGGATTATCTCATCGACGATACTGACGCTATTTGTGCTCCCCATTCTTTATCGTATGGGGCACCAGCGTAGTGAGCATAAGCAAAGTCGTCATAGGTAAGCGAACCCAGCAAGGGTGAGCGAAACTGTGTAGGCCAAAATAGCTTGATTAACAAAAGCCCTGCAATGCAGGGCTTTTTGTGAGTGTTAGTAACTACTGACGCTATGAGCTAAAGCTTACTGAGATTGATTCATGATCCAGTGACTTAATAGACGTACCCCATGCCCAGTGCCACCTATGGGCGTGACACCTTCATCTTTGGCAGCGAGCGCGCTGCCAGCAATATCGAGATGTGCCCATTTTGTATCGCCACTAAATTGCTTTAAGAACACTGCCGCAGTGGTTGCGCCTGGCCCACCATATCCCGCATTTTTAAGGTCGGCAATCGGACTTTTTAATAGGTCTTCGTAGGCTAAAGGTAAGCGCCATAGCTGTTCATCGACGGCGCGACCAGAGAAGGTTAGCTCATCGACTAGGGTGTCATCGTCACTAAATACTGCGGTATAACGTTTGCCCAATGCGCGTACTTTTGAGCCCGTTAAGGTGGCAATATCCACCATCACCTTAGGTTGGTAGTGTGTCCGCGCGTACCACATACCGTCCGCAAGGACGAGTCGACCTTCAGCGTCGGTATTGAGTACTTCGACACTGAGCCCCTCAGCCGTCATCAATACATCTCCTGGTGCAAAGGCGGTATCTGACACCATGTTGGCAGCCATCGCCATAACGCCGACGACATTGACATCAGCTTGCTGCAGAGCCATAGCTTTTATGGTGCCAAGTACCGCTGCGGCACCCGCCATGTCAGATTTCATCCGTGATATAGAGTCGCCTGTCGCCTTGATGTTGTAGCCGCCAGAATCGAATGTGATGCCTTTACCGACTAAGGCGATAGGTGCATCACTGTTGCCTTGCCAGTGGGCGATGACTAAACGTGCTCCCTCATGTGATCCACGGCCAACGGCATGCAGCGCCCCCATTCCTAATTTTTCAATCTGCTTGGGCGCTAAGATGGTGATCTTTACCCCTAGTTTTTTGAGTGCTTTGGCCGCGTCGGCAAAATCGACAGGCGTCATGGCACTGGGTACCTCCGAGGTAAGGTCTCGAGCTAAAAATACCCCTTTCTCAATGGCGGCGAGTTGCTGATATCTATCTGTTGCGGCACTGGGGTTCGCTACGCTGATTGTGTAGTGTTTTTCTGCAGGCTTTTTCTTAGTGAGGTACTTGTCGAATTGATAAGCACGCAGATTAATACCATGGGCGAGTTCAGCGGCAAAGCTGGCATTACTCACCCCATTGCTTATGTCTGTTGTGAGTAGGTGTATATTTTCATTATCTGTTTTTTGAAAGTGAGCGGTGATAGCTGCTCCGAGCTTGTTGATATCACCTGGCTGAAGTTGTGGTTCATTCCCCACGCCGACGACAAGTAAACGCTTAGCGTTAATACCGTGTGGCATGAGCACTTCAACGAGTTGTTTGGCTTCACCCGTAAAACCTTGCAGTGCTAAGGCCTGAGTTATCTGCTGTTTAGAGAGTTCATCAAGGTGTGTTAATTGTGGCGAAGTGGTTTCGCCCGTTTGGAAAACGACTAAGGTGTCGACGGTTTCAGGTTGCTGGTCGACAAACTTAAAGGTTTCAGCATTGGCAGCAAAAACATTCAGTAGGCTAAGGCTTAATATTGAGGGTAAAAGTATTGTTTTAGTTGGCATAATTGTCTCTAGATGACGCTGGATTTTATTTTTAGTTTGTATTGTGAGTGAACGCTGTCTACCTATAGCGTTAGGGATATAGTGTCTTAATTTGTTCAATCAGTAACACGTGAGCTATATGTCGCGACCGTGTGTCACATAAGTGTACAAAATGAAAGTTAGCCGAAACTGAAGCGGGCCAAATCGCAGCTGGCGTAAACTAGGAGGTTCGTTGGCCTTCTTGGAATGAATGGGTTTTCGATAAAGGGCTATAGACAGTCCCTAAAGCTAACAGTAAAAAAGCTGAGCGAACCCTTGCGACTCGGCTTAACGACTTAGGCATTCCACCTCATGTTGTAGAGCACCTATTAGGCCACTCAGTCTCGGGTGTGGCAGGGAGCTATAACCGCAGCCACTATATCAATGAGAAGAAGATAGCGCTTGATAAGTGGCTCGATGAGATACAGGGTGAGGCTGTTGTGGAGAGTGAGAAGGCTTTGTAGTTTGTTTTAGCATATGAGCAACTTGAGTGGAATGATAGTCATCGTTTAACCCTTTCACTTAGTTAGCCGCTACTTTTAGTTTTACATTGGTTAGAGGGATTTCAGTTCTTCATATTTTTCCGTGTGTAGCACGCATAGCAAAACGGGCTTTCCATTGCTGGAAAGCCCGTTTCAATACAACAAGTTAAGACGTTAGTCTTAGTTCATGCCGTACTTTTTCAATTTTTTGCGTAGAGTACCACGGTTGATACCTAGCATGTTGGCAGCGCGAGTCTGGTTGCCACGAGTGTGCTGCATGATGATATCTAGTAGAGGTGCTTCAACTTCACATAACACCATTTCGTAAACTTCTTCAGCTTCTTGGCCGTCCATTTGAGCGAAAAAGTTAGTTACTGCGCGCTTAACTGCGTCACGTAGTAACTGAGGCTTGATAGTCCCGTTAGCGGTTTCGATTTTGCCTACGGTAAGCTGGTGAGCTTCTGGTTGAGTTGTCTGATCAAACATTCGTATTCTGCTCTTTATTAATTCTTTACTAATTCATCAAAATAACGTTCCAACATGGAACATTGGTCTTCAACAGTTTCCAGCCGATTGAAGTCGGCTCTAAATGGTCTCTGTGCTTCTTGGTCCAGATACCATCCAACATGCTTTCTGGCGATACGTAAACCTTTGTACTCGCCATACAATGCATATAAGTCTTTGAGGTGTTCCAGCATCACTTGACGCTTTTCGTCCACTTCAATGGGCGCTAGCTTATTACCTGTTTCCAAGTAATGTTGGATCTCTCTGAATATCCAAGGCCTTCCTTGAGCACCTCTTCCTATCATTAGAGCATCGGCGCCCGTTTGGTCGAGCACATATTGTGCTTTCTCAGGGGTGCAGATATCTCCGTTTGCCACAATAGGAATAGAGACTTTCTGTTTAATAGCGCGGATAGTGTCGTATTCGGCGTTGCCTTTATACATGCATTGTCTCGTGCGGCCGTGAACGGCTAATGAGGCGATGCCACAATCTTCTGCTATTTGAGCTATTTCAACACCATTACGATGTTCTGGCGCCCAACCAGTGCGAATTTTCAGGGTCACAGGCACATCTACTGCAGCAACGACAGCTTGTAAAATTGCTTTTACTTGCTCTGGATACTGAAGTAGCGCAGATCCCGCTAGCTTCTTATTCACTTTTTTTGCAGGACATCCCATATTGATATCGACGATTTGAGCCCCTTGTTGTACGTTGACAACAGCGGCGTAGGCCATCATATCTGGATCGGCACCTGCAATTTGTACTGAGCGAATCCCATCTTCACCAGCATGTGCCATGCGCTGGCGGCTTTTATCTGTATCCCAAACCTCAGGATTAGACGAAAGCATCTCCGATACGGCCAAGGCTGCGCCATAGCGTAGGCAGAGATTTCGAAAGGGTTGGTCGGTGACTCCTGCCATAGGAGCCACGATCAGCTGATTCTTCAGTTGATAGGGTCCAATCTGCATTTATCATTACACCTTGCGCTTCAAAGGGGCGCTATAGTACGCCTTTTTCAAGCCTGTGAAAAGGTCAATAAATGACCTGAGAGCAACTTTTTTACTTGACTTTTGCTTGGTGAGAAGTAAACAGCGGCCTTGCAGCCGCTGGCTTTTACCGCTATTTACGGGTGCCTGTCAAGCGGCTCCAATCCTCTTTGTGAGCAGGTTCATCCATGACGAACCACTGTGCATAATGCTCACAGATCTCCTCGGCTTGCTCTTTAAGTAGGCCTGATAGCGCGAGCAAACCGCCTGGTTGTACTTTTTCGGCGATCAGTGGGGCTAATTCTCGTAAAGGACCAGCTAAAATATTGGCGACGAGGACTTCGGCTTTGAGGTCTTGTGGCTGATCTTCTGGCAAGAAGAGAGCTAGCTTATCGGCAACATCATTGCGCTCTGCATTGGCTTTAGAAGCATCAATCGCTTGGTAGTCGATATCGATACCTGTGACTTTAGAGGCGCCTAGTTTCAGTGCTGCGACAGCGAGAATACCTGAACCGCAACCGAAATCGATAACCTCTTTATCCGCTAAGTCTAAGCTGTCGAGCCATTCAAGACATAATGCCGTAGTCGGGTGTGTACCGGTACCAAAGGCAAGACCTGGGTCGAGCATCACATTGACGGCTTGTGGGTCAGGGACTTCACGCCAGCTTGGGCAGATCCATAAGCGACGGCCAAATTGTATTGGATGGAAGTTGTCCATCCACTCGCGTTCCCAATCTTTATCTTCGACCTGCTCAATTTTGTGGCTGAATGTCTCGCCAAGGTAAGGTTGAAGTTTCAACATCTCCACGATTGGATTGAGATCGTAATCGGCTTCAAATAACGCGGTCAAAACGGTATGGCTCCAAAGTGGGGTTTCGCCCAAGTTTGGCTCATAGATTGGGGTGTCTTTGCCATCTTCATAGGTGATCGACAGCGCACCAAAATCCATGAGCATATCGCTTAATAGGTCAGCATGTTGGTTGTCGGTATCAATTTTTAACTGGATCCAAGCCATGGGATCTTCTCTCTTGAGTCAATAATGGCGTTATTGTAAACCATGCAGTGGTTAAAGGCCGAGTGATCTGTAATGGTAATTTGTAATCAAGGCAGAAAAGATGGCGTTTCAAGCGGTTAATGCTACAAACTGGTGAGGATTGTATTGTTTGAAATGGCCGTTTAAATTATTGAAATTTATTGGTTAAATGGTTTTACCTATGTTTGTATTTTGGCAATTGTTTGTGATCGCCGTCAAATGATTGCATCGGCCTTGGTGAGCTTAGTCACGCTTTGTTTGTTTGAGTATTTTAAGTGATAACCTTACTGGTATGGTGTAGATCCCGACACTAGGCGTATTAAGATCATGAACGTTAAAAGCTTGCAATCTCACCATACCCATTATGCTTCACTTGGAAGCCCTTGGTCCGCAAAAGCAGACAAGGTACAGAGTATTACCGGTATCTTGCTTGGCTGCTTCTTACTGGCGCATCTGCATTTTGAATCGAGCATTTTGCTGGGTAAGGAAGCCTTTTATCATGTGGTGCAGTTTCTAGAAGGCGGTATGTTTAGCAGTACTGGTCACGGTTTTCCGATGGTGACTAAACTTTTCTCTATTTTTATCTTAATCGTGGTGATGCTGCATGCGCTGGTGGCGCTGCGTCGATTCCCTGCGCAGCTTGGTCAGTGGCGGGCACTAAGACGGCACATGAGTGGCATTAACCATAAAGATAGCCATGCGTGGTTTTGGCAGTTGGTTACTGGCTTTATTCTATTTTTCTTAGCGCCTGTGCATATCTTTACCATGATCACTAATCCAGAGATTGGACCGCATCTGTCGGCTGAACGTGTTTATCATGCCAACGCCTGGTTACTGTATGCCTTATTGCTGCCAGCGGTAGTGATCCACGCCATGATTGGTCTTTACCGTGTGGCGGTTAAGTGGGGATTGACGGCTAATAGAGCTGGGCTGCGTAAGGTTGCCAAAGTCTTGATTGTCTATTTGATTAGTATCGGATTACTGAGTCTTATCTCCTACATTTTGATTGGTCGAGAGCTGAGCTTACCTATCACACCATTTGTACCTTGATCGTGAGCACTGTGTCATAAATTAGTGTTTTATGAAGTATTCGATAGTGTTTTGATCTATCTCACGGTTTTGCTTGGGTTTGTGAGCGACATTAGGTGTAAGTGTTTTTGTTTTCGATGGAAACATCACTTATTTCTCGTACTGCGTGGGAGTATATATGTCGCTAAACAATAAAAAGAATTTAAGCGGATGGCTCGACATGAGCCAGAGTCTATCGGGTGTTATTTTAGCCGTGTTTCTGTGGACCCATCTGGTGTTGGTTTCATCCATCTTATTGGGTGAAGATGCCATGACTTTTGTCGCTAAAACCATGGAGCTGAGTTTTCTGAGTGAAGATGGCCATGGCTATCCGTGGGTGGTTTCACTTATCGCTATCGGTGTTGGCCTGCTAGCATCCATACATGTACTGGTTGCGATGCATAAATTGCCATTAAGCTTGCAGCAGCAGCGTGCCTTAAGGCAGCAGATGAGTGTGATTAACCACGGCGATACTAAGTTATGGGTCTGGCAAGCGATCACGGGTGTAGGCATTTTGTTGCTGTTACCCGTGCACCTTTGGTTAATCGGCAGTGCACCAGAAACCATTGGCCCTGCTGGCAGCGCCGATCGCATTTGGAACCAAGGTGTGTGGATGGTTTATCTACCGCTACTCTTATGTGTGGAGCTGCATGCCGCTATAGGTATCTACCGAGTGGCAATTAAATGGGGCTCAGAGCGTGCACTCAATAGCCGCGACAGAATTAAAAAAATTAAAACCATAGTTAGCGTTGTGTTTGTGGTGATTGGCATAGCATCGCTATTAGCTTTTCTCCCTTATGCATGATCGATAACTGATAACGTAAACCTTATACCTCACAACTCTACCGCCCTATTTAAGGAGCAAGCGTGAAACTGATATATACCGATTCTCTCGTTGTTGGCGCAGGGCTGGCAGGGCTAAGAGTCGCCATTGCCTCGAAAGAGCGAGGACTCGACACGGTCGTTCTGTCACTGATCCCCGCAAAGCGATCACACTCGGCTGCGGCCCAAGGCGGGATGCAGGCAAGTCTTGGCAATACAGTAAAAGGCATGGGCGATGATGAAGATGTCCATTTCCAAGATACTGTCAAAGGATCGGATTGGGGCTGTGACCAAGAGGTCGCTCGGATGTTTGCTCATTGTGCACCTAAAGCGGTGCGAGAGCTGGCCAACTGGGGCGTGCCTTGGACACGGGTAACCAAAGGCCCACGTGAGGTCGTGGTCAATGCCGAAAAGGTAACCATTGAAGAAGCTGAAGCGGCTCACGGACTCATTAATGCGCGTGATTTTGGTGGAACCAAGAAGTGGCGCACTTGTTATACGGCAGATGGCACTGGTCACTCATTGCTTTACGCCGTTGACAATAAAGCGATTTCATTAGACATCCCTGTCCATGAGCGTATTGAAGCCTTGTCACTGATCCATGATGGTTCGCGTTGTCATGGTGTGGTGGCACGCTGCCTTATTACTGGAGAGCTTAGAGCTTATATCGCCAAGTCGACCACCATTGCGACAGGTGGTTATGGGCGTATCTATGAGGTTTCAACCAATGCGATTATCTGTGAAGGTATTGGTCAGGCGCTGGCACTAGAAACCGGTGTGGCCAAACTGGGTAATATGGAAGCGGTGCAGTTCCACCCTACAGCAATTGTTCCTGTGGGGATTTTGACCACTGAAGGTTGTCGTGGTGACGGTGGGTTATTACGTGACAAAGATGGCCATCGTTTTATGCCAGATTATGAGCCAGAGAAAAAGGAGCTGGCTTCGCGCGATGTGGTATCCCGCCGTATGACTGAGCATATGCGTAAAGGCAAAGGGGTAGATAGCCCTTACGGCCCACACCTATGGCTAGATATCACTTTACTTGGTCGTAAGCATGTTGAGACTAATTTACGTGAAGTAAAAGAGATCTGCGAAAACTTTTTAGGTATTGATCCGGCCAAAGACTGGATTCCGGTTAGACCAACGCAGCACTACTCAATGGGCGGTATCCGCACCGACGCAACAGGCCAGAGCCCACATTTGAAAGGCCTATTTAGCGTTGGTGAAGCGGCGTGTTGGGACATGCATGGTTTTAACCGCTTAGGGGGCAACTCACTGGCTGAAACCGTTGTGGGCGGTATGATCATTGGTAAATATGTTGCCGACTTCTGTGAGCAAAATGCCTTAGAGATCGATACGGCGCTGGTGGATAAATTTGTTACTCAAGTACGCAGTGAAATTGATGATCTGGTTGAAGGCCAGGGCAGCGAATCTGCATTTGATATTAAGCTTGAGATGCAACGAATTATGATGGACTACGTGGGGATTTTCCGTAACGGCCCCGAGCTTAATAAGGCCGTTGAAGCGCTGCAAGCACTGCTGCTTCGTTCTCGAAATATCGGTTTAACTTGTAAGAAGCGCCATGCAAACCCAGAGCTGGTGGAAGCGCTGAGAGTTAAGCGGATGCTTAAAGTTGCGCTTACAGTTGCGTGTGGCGCTGAGGCCCGTACAGAAAGCCGCGGCGCACATGCCCGAGAAGATTTCCCTCAGCGGAATGATAAAGATTGGCTTAACCGCACATTATCGAGCTGGCCGAGTCATGATGCCACGCTGCCAGCGCTTGATTACGAACAGCTTGATGTAATGACGATGGAGTTGCCTCCGGGGTATCGTGGTTATGGGATTAATAATGCCATTGCGCACCCAGACACGGAAAAACGTGAGCAGCAGATCATCGATATATTGAGTAAGTTGCCTGATGAAGCAGACAGGCATGCACGACAACATGCGTTAATGCCCTTTGAAGTCCCCCCTTCTCTGCAAGAGAAAAATGAGCGCCTACATGAAAAATCGCTGAGCAATCGCGCGCAGCTTGGAGATGAAACGAAATGAGCCAAGGCAGAACCTTAACCTTCAATATTTTCCGCTATGATCCGCAGGAACCGGGTGATAAGCCTAAAATGGTTAAATACCAGATTGAAGAAGCGCCTGGGATGACAGTGTTTATTGCACTTAATATGCTGAGAGAGAAACAAGATCCTTCACTGCAGTTCGATTTTGTTTGCCGAGCAGGGATCTGTGGCAGTTGTGCCATGGTGATTAATGGGTTTCCCACCCTCGCGTGTCGTACCTTAACCAGTAAATATCCTAAAGCTGAGATCACCTTAATGCCACTGCCTGGTTTTGAGTTGATTGGTGATCTGTCAGTCAATACGGGTAAGTTTATGCGGGAGCTCGCTGAGCGTTTAAAGTTATGGTTGCATCCAAAAGCTGATGAAGTCGATATTCATCGCATTGAAGCCCCTATGGCACCAGAAGAAGCGGCAAAGCTGTATGAGCTGGAACGTTGTGTTGAGTGCGGTGTGTGCGTCTCGGCCTGCGCCACCAAACAGATGCGCGATACGTTTGTTGGTGCGGTGGGCATGATGAAGATTGCTCGGTTTGAGCTAGATAGCCGTGATACCCGCAGTGTTGAAGACTTCTATCATGTGATTGGCAATCAAGATGGGGTATTTGGGTGTATGACCTTGCTTGGTTGCCAGGATAACTGCCCCAAAGATCTACCGCATATGCAGCAAATCGCTTATTTGAGACGTAAAATGGCGACCGCTTTGGTTTAGTCCACTTCTTTACTATCCAGTAAAAAGCCTGCTAAATGCAGGCTTTCTTTTTAGGTCGATAAAATTTAGCATGAACAAACCGTTACCACTCGAGCGCTTTATTGATGCAATTAGCTGACTTAATCTTGTTTGTTCGTGTTGCCGATTGTGGCAGTTTGACCGCAGCAGCGCAGGAGTTGGAGATATCGACGGCGGTAGCGAGTGCAGGCCTGAAACGTTTGGAGAAAGCGCTCGATACCGTGTTGTTTATTCGTAGTACTCGCAGTTTACGCTTAACTGAAGCGGGGGAGCGTTACCTTAGTTACTGCCGCTCGGCCCTAGAAGATCTTCGTTTAGGAGAGCAGGCGCTTGCCAGTATTAAAGATAAAATTTCAGGTACATTAAGTATCGCGTTACCTTCTGATGCCGGGCGCAACTTTATTTTGCCTTGGTTAGATCTATTGATGGATGAACATCCGCAGTTGCAGCTAAGGCTTCATCTAGCCGATAGCTTGACCGACTTTTATCATGACAAAATTGATGTGGCGCTGCGTTCAGGCAATCCTAAAGATTCTAATTTAGTCGCCTTTAAAATTTGCTCTGCCCAGCGTGTGTTGTGCGCCTCGCCTGACTATATAAACCGCTATGGCAAGGTCGCAACACTTACCGATCTAGAAAAACATAACTGTTTGTTTTTTATGTTAGATGATCGGAGACATGATCAGTGGTGTTTCTATCAAGATGGACTGGCGCACAAGGTACGGGTATCGGGAAATCGAACATGTAATGATGCTGAAGTTGCGCGCAAGTGGGCGATTGCAGGAAAGGGGGTGGTATATAAATCATCGTTAGATTTAGCCGATGATCTTGCGAGCGGTCGGCTGGTACCATTGCTTGAGCAGTATACTGGTGAAAGTGCGGATCTCTATCTTGTCTGCCCTGGTCGGCAGCATGTCACGCCGCTGGTGTTATTGTTGCGGGATCATCTGCGTTTACTGTGTCAGCAAAGAATGAATCACTTTTTCAATAAACAGTGAATGGTCACGCTATAAAAAATGCCGCTGAACTCAGTTGAGTTAGCGGCATTTTTCGTGAAGCTTTTTGATTAGCTCTTAGCGCGTTTCATTGCAGTAAAGAACTCATCATTGGTCTTGGTCATTGCCAGCTTATCGATAAGGAATTCCATACCGCTAACCTCATCCATTGGATTAAGGATTTTACGTAGGATCCACATCTTCTGTAGCTCATCAGGTGTGGTCAATTTCTCTTCACGACGAGTACCAGAGCGATTAAAGTCAATTGCTGGGAAAACACGTTTTTCAGCAGCTTTACGAGAAAGGTGTAACTCTTGGTTACCAGTACCTTTAAATTCTTCGTAAATAACTTCATCCATTTTGGAGCCAGTATCAACCAATGCTGTCGCAATAATGGTTAAGCTACCGCCATGTTCAATGTTACGTGCAGCACCGAAGAAGCGCTTTGGACGATGTAGTGCGTTAGCATCAACACCACCAGTAAGTACCTTACCTGATGATGGGATAACCGTATTGTACGCACGAGCAAGACGGGTGATTGAATCAAGTAAGATAACAACATCTTTCTTGTGTTCAACCAAACGCTTGGCTTTCTCAATAACCATTTCCGCTACTTGTACGTGACGGCTGGCTGGTTCATCGAAGGTCGAAGCAATAACTTCACCTTTTACCATGCGTTGCATTTCTGTGACTTCTTCAGGACGTTCGTCAATTAGCAGTACCATCAACACCACTTCAGGGTTGTTGTAGGTGATACTTTGCGCCATGTTTTGCAGTAATAGTGTCTTACCTGCTTTTGGCGGCGCAACAATCAAGCCACGTTGACCTTTACCTATAGGTGAACACAGATCAAGAATACGCGACGTGATATCTTCTGTTGAACCATTACCACGCTCCATACGCATACGCTCTTCAGCATGCAGAGGGGTAAGGTTTTCAAATAGGATCTTATTACGAGAGTTTTCAGGCTTATCGAAGTTAACTTCGGTTACTTTAAGTAGGGCGAAATAACGTTCCCCCTCTTTTGGTGGACGAATCTTACCGAAGATACTGTCACCCGTGCGCATATTAAAGCGACGGATTTGGCTCGGAGATACATAGATGTCGTCTGGACCCGCTAGATAAGAACCGTCAGAGCTACGTAGGAAACCAAAACCATCTTGAAGAATCTCTAAAACCCCACCACCGAAAATATCTTCGCCGCTTTTTGCGTGGGCTTTAAGGATTGAGAAAATAATGTCCTGCTTGCGAGCGCGGGCCATATTTTCGAGCTTCATGTCTTGGGCGAGTTGTACTAAATCTGAAATCGACGTGTTTTTTAATTCTGATAAATTCATCTTGGTGGGTCTTGTTTTTTACGTGACAATGCCATCTTTGATCTATGGTAGTGCTGATTTAAAGAATATTGATCGGATAGCAAGGAAGTGGGTTAGTTAGAATGAGTCTGGTTATTAAAGTAGCACTAACGAGGCAAGGCGTCTAGAAATTTAGCGACTCCCGACACAATTACTTGATGAAGCTGTGTCGAGAATCACTTTCTATGAGCAAAATGTCATAGGGATCGGAGCATTAGCTGTTTGCTTCGATAAACTCTTTAAGCTGAGTTTTTGATAACGCGCCGACTTTAGTGTCAGCAAGCTCACCATTTTTGAACATAAGCAGCGTAGGGATACCACGTACGCCGTACTTAGCTGGTGAAGCGTTGTTTTGATCAACATTTAGCTTAGCGATAGTAACCTTACCAGCGTATTCATCAGCTACGTCGTCTAGGATTGGGGCGATCATCTTACACGGACCACACCATTCAGCCCAAAAATCAACCAGTACAGGGATCTCTGAGTTGATTACGTCGTTTTCGAAGCTGTCGTCAGTTAAGGTAATAATTTTATCGCTCATGATGTTCTCCAGTTAGGGTGCCATTGCTGGTTTGTTAATGGCTTAACCTGTATATTGGGACTGAAATTTGCTTTTCAAGATATTTTAGCGGCTTTCAGAGGTCTTTTTTTATTAGCCGCTATTTCAAACGATTGAGTTTCTTATTGCAACCCTAACTGGTATGCTGGCGCTATGAGCGAAACACATTTATCAAATCAAAAGTTTGCCGACTTTTCTCTTCATCCAGAGATACAAAAGGCACTAATCGAAAGCGGCTTTGAATATTGCACGCCAATTCAAGCATTATCATTACCGATTTTACTTCAGCACAAAGATATTGCGGGTCAAGCGCAAACAGGTACAGGAAAAACCTTAGCGTTTTTAGTTGCGACCTTTAACCACTTACTTACTACCCCAATTCCTGAAGGTCGTGAAACCAATCAGCCACGCGCTATCGTGATGGCACCGACCCGTGAACTTGCTATTCAAATTGCCAAAGATGCCAACTTACTTGCCAAACACACAGGCTTAAAAGTTGGTATTGTCTATGGCGGCGAAAGCTATGAGGTGCAGCGCAAAGTACTCGACAAAGGTGTCGATATTTTGATTGGTACCACGGGCCGCATTATCGATTATGTGCGTCAAGGCATTATCAATGTTAGTGCGATTCAGGCTGTTGTGCTTGATGAAGCTGATCGTATGTTCGACTTGGGCTTTATCAAAGATATCCGCTTCCTGTTTAGACGTATGCCTGATGCTAAGTCACGTTTAAATATGCTGTTTTCTGCGACATTGTCAATGAAGGTACAGGAGCTGGCTTATGATCATATGAATGAGCCTGAAAAAGTCGAGATTGCACCAAGCGAAAAGACATCGAAAAATATTACAGAAGAGATCTTCTATCCTTCACAGGAAGAGAAGATGCGCTTGCTGCTGACCTTGATTGAAGAGGATTGGCCTGAAAAAGCGATCGTATTCTCAAATACCAAGCACAGCTGTGAAAACCTTTGGGCATGGCTTGAAGGTGACGGACATCGTGTCGGTTTGCTCACTGGTGATGTGCCGCAAAAGAAACGTATTCGTATTCTTGAGCAGTTTACCAGCGGTCAACTAGATATCTTGGTGGCAACTGATGTGGCGGCTCGAGGCCTACATATTTCTGATGTATCACACGTCTATAACTATGATCTTCCTGATGATTGTGAAGACTATGTACACCGCATTGGTCGTACTGGTCGTGCTGGTCAAAAAGGGGCTTCAATCAGTTTTGCCTGTGAAGAATACGCGCTTAACCTACCTGCAATTGAAGGCTACATTCAGCATTCGATTCCTGTGACCAATTACGATAGCGAAGCACTGTTGGAAGATATTCCGACACCTGTACGCATTCATCGTAAGCATACGCCTCGTCCAGGTGGTCGTTCAGGAAGTGGCAAGCCACAAGGTGGTCGTCCTGGTGCTCGTCCAAGACGTCATGATAGGACACGTAGACATAGCTAAATGATCAGCTCTCCCTCGTTGCCGCGTTATGCGGCCATTACCTTAGGTTCAAATAGTTTTAATATGCTGGTGGCGCAGACCGTCGCCGGCAAACCTAAAGTCGTGGCCAAATATAAGCGTAAAGTGCGCTTGGCCGAGGGAATTTGTGCTGATGGTATGTTGAATGAAACCGTGTTTGCTCGCGGACTCGATTGCCTCGAGATGTTTGCCAATATGCTCGATAAAGAGGGAGTCAGTCGCGACAATATCGCAGTTATTGCTACTGCAACGCTTCGAAGTGTGACTAATGCCGATGACTTTTGTGCAGCGGCGTTGCCGATACTCGGTCACCCGATTGAGATCATTACTGGACTGCGTGAGGCTGAGCTTATCTATCAGGGTATGGCTGCCACTACTCATGGTGAAGGGCGACGTCTAGTTATCGATATCGGTGGCGCCAGTACCGAGTTTATTATCGGTGATGGTACGCAATTATTGCTTAAAACCAGCTTGCCGATGGGCTGTGTGACCTTTAACCATCAATTCTTTAGTAGTTTTCCCTTTCAACAATTGGATTTCGATGCTGCTCAACGCCAAGTTGAATTAGCATTAGGAACCTATCGTGGCGAACTGATTAAGTATGGTTGGCACGGCGTGGTTGGCGCATCTGGCACGGTTCAATCTGTGGTGGAATTGCTTAACGCACGAGGCTTGTCTGAGACCATTACTCCTGCAGTACTTAAACAATTGCAACAAGAGGTGTTTGCTCAAAGTGATATCAGCATGAGGGATATCATTGGTTTGCATCCTGAGCGCGCCCCGACTTTTGCATCTGGTATCGCTATTCTACTCGCACTCTTTAACCTGCTTAACATCGAATCATTGCATCTATCTGGTGGTGCCTTACGTGAAGGTGTATTACAGCAGCTTGCAGACCGTATTGTAAGCTAGTCACGACTAGCGTTTAAGCTCAGCTCCCCTCTTTTAATCTACTGATCTATCAATCTCATCTGGGTTAATTACTCAGTTAATTGCTGCTGTGGATAGTGTTCCAATCTTCGCTTTTGCTTACGTCTTGTTCTAAAGCCTGTCAAAAACTCATCTAGTTAACACTTACCTATTGTATATTGAAGATTGTATAAAATATGTATCATGTGTTATGGTTTTGTTGCATCCGAAAATCTGTACTTACGATCAATCAAAAATAATTCTACGCGGATGCATTACAACAAATTAGGTAAGGGAGAGGTTTTTATGTCTGGAAGTAATGCCCGCGGGCGCTTTACGCCACGGAAAACATTGGCGGCTATTGCTGTCGGTTCGGTGCTGCTAATGTCTGCCCCTGCAGCAATGGCTGTGGATGGAAGTAGTATCGTCAAGGGGCAGGTTGCCTCTAGCACAGGAAGCAATATTGCGAATGCGACGATAACGCTTAAACATAAAACGAAAGGTCTAGTCTACACGGTTCAAACCAATGACAAGGGTGAGTACATTCTGCGTAATGTTCCCGTTGGCAAGTACGACATTACGATTAGTAAAGATGGGTTTATTCAGTCTGAGCAGAATGATGTTGAAGTGACAATCGGCCAATCGATTATTCTTGATGGCCAACTCGCCACGCAAGGCGAGGACAATATTGAGCGCATTGCTGTTACCGGCAGTATGATTCGTCGCGTGGACATGGCTTCATCTACATCTGGAGTGACCTTTACTCAAAGTGATTTACAGTCGATGCCAGTTAATACTGGTTTCGAAAGTATCGCATTACTTGCCCCTGGTACTTCTGCACCTGGTGGCTCAAATTTCAAAGGTGCTTCGAGTTTTGGTGGGGCTTCAGCGGCTGAAAATGGTTATTATTTTAACGGTATGAATGTAACGAGTATTCGTACTGGTCTTGGCTCTATACGCTTACCTTGGGAAGCTATTTCTCAAACACAAGTTCAGACTGGTGGGGTGAGCCCTGAGTTTGGTGGAGCGCTTGGTGGTATCGTTAACGCGGTTTCTAAATCTGGTGAGAATGAATTTAGTTTTGGTACTGAAGTTCGTTGGGATCCATCATCAACGCGTTCAAGCCATGATTCGCTCTTCAACAGCGAAGGCGTTATTCAAACCAATACCGCTCAAGATAGTTACGATTTTAAAGAACTTCAATTATGGGCTAGCGGTGCGATTGTAGAAGACAAGCTGTTTTTTTACGGTTTATTTGCCCCTCGCCGTGAAGATCAAGACTGGGCTGGCTCAACCGTAAAGACCAATAGAGAAAGAGAGGAAGACCGTTGGTTTGCCAAGGTCGATTGGTTTATTAATTCAGATCATTCATTTGGTTTGTCAGCGATGAACAACAAACGTACTTGGACCAACACTAACTATGCTTACGACTGGGAGACGAACATTGTCGGTGAGCAAGAAGGGGTTGCGGCGCCTGGCGAAGATGGCGGGCAAATGTATAGCTTGAACTATAACGGCTATTTTTCTGATGATTTCTCGGTCTCTGCGGTTGTTGGTAGAACATCTGAAAACGTTGAGAATGTGGTCGCGTCGACCAATCCAAGTGTTTATGACTACCGCAATGGTTCATATCTTAGTACTCATACCAACTCTTCGGTATCAGAAGAAGAATACATTCGCGACCAAGCCCGTATCGATTTTAACTGGGATTTAGAGTCTCATTCTATTCAGTTTGGTGTTGACTACACTAAGGTGACAGTAGATTTCAGCTCTGGTCAGAATGGTGTTGGCGATGCGGAAGGTTGGTGGTCAGTTAAAACTGCGGGCGTAGATGATCGTTCTGGAGCGCCAGTGGGTACTGACTTTATCGAGCGTCGTATTCGAACCCGTTACACCGATTCAGAAGTAACATCACTTGCTTTTTATGCGAATGACTCATGGCAGGTAACGGACCAGCTCGTGCTTAATTTAGGCCTACGTTATAGTGGTTTTGATAATACCGTATCCGATGGACGCGAATATGTGTCTATAGACAATCAAATTGCCCCACGTTTACAGGCTATTTATGACGTGTTTGGTGACGGTAGCGCTAAGGTGTTTGCGACTTACGGACGTTATTTCCAACCTGTCTCCGCCAACATGAACATTACTCAAGGCTCATCATCTATTGAATGGTTTGAGTATTCAGAGCTAGATCAAGTTGACGCCAATGGCCAGCCAATATTGGAAGCTGATGGTTCGCCAAGTCGCGGTGCAATGTTACGCGATAGATATTGGCGCCAACGTGGTATCACAGAGCCTGGACTAATTGCGTCAGCGAATTTAAAACCAATGTATTCAGATGAGTTTACAGTTGGTTACCAGCAAGAGTTGTTTGATACCATGAGTGGTGGTGTACGTTTTGTATATCGCGATTTAGGTCGTAGCGTAGAAGATACTGATGTGGGCCCTGTGTTAGCGAAGAAGTTACAAGAGTTAGGCATTGACGATAACGTGGGTCAAGGTTCTTATTATGTGCTGAATAACCCGGGTGAAGCGATTCAAATGTCTTATGACTTTGACGGTGATGGACAAGTTGACGATGTTACCTTGTCTGCCGAAGAGCTGATGTTGCCAAAGGCTGAGCGTAAGTACCTTGCTATGGAGTTCACATTAGATGGCAACGTGACTGATGATTTAACGATTAATAGTTCATACACTTGGTCACACAGCTACGGTAACACTGAGGGATTGGTTAAGACTGATAACAATCAGGCAGATCCAGGCTGGACAACTTCTTATGACTATGGTGATCTGATGGATCATTCTAATGGTGACCTCCCTAACGACCATCGTCATTCGATTAAGATCAGTGGTGCCTACAAGATTACTGATGATCTTATTTTCGGTCTAGTAGCCAGAACTACCTCGGGACGTCCGCAGAGTATGTTCTCTCAACACCCTGATAGCGTAGATAGCTGTGCACCAGGTAATCCATGGGAAGATTGTATCAGTCGTTATTACGATCAAGCCTCGCACTATGATGAGAACGGAAATCCCGCTCCTCGTGGTACCGCGGGTAATTTACCTTGGGTGACCAATGTAGATATGTCTTTGATGTATAAGACTGAGTTACTTGGTGGTGGGTTTAGTGTCAAAGGTACTGTTTACAATGTACTTAATTCTGATACTGCAACTAATATTAACGAAGAGCGCGCCAGATACGCTGATACCGCCAATGGTTTAGAGTTGAATCCCGATTACGGTATGACAACCGATCGTCAAACTGAGCGATATTTCTCGCTAGTTGCTCGCTACGAGTTTTAAACATTATGACATGAGATAAAGGGGCCTTTTGGCCCCTTTTTTATTTAGAATTTAAACGCTTAATGATTGATGTAAATGGCGCAATAGCAAAACCTAATGCTTGCGAGTATTCTTATTAAGTCTTTAAAGCCAAGGTGCAGTCTGGATTTTTATGTATACATACGGTTAGTGTTTTATATTGTACATAGCAGGCTTCATTGCTGGTCTAACGATTAAGAAGAGAAGAGCTAGCACCTTACTTATTGCGATACGCCATCCCTCTTTTTACGCCTAACTACCACCTTCTTTTACATTTACTCACTAAATTTACATTTTGACGTAAAACTTATCAAAATGACTTTTTATTCACCAGCCTTAGTCGCATGAAAGTATTTTCTATAATAATTAGCTGTTTAAATTATATTCATTTTAAAACCTCTTGATCACTGACTTATTAATCGTTTTTTGTGGTTTTACATTCTTCTATCCATCCTGAGTATATTGCATACAAAATACAATATGTGATACAAGTGTTGCCGCCTCGTAATGTCGCTGTAAATAATTGCCGCGCCACTGAAGCAATAAACCTATAAAAAAAGATTTGGGAGAACGGAAGCATGAAGTTTAATAAGATAGCTAAACTAGTGAGTTTGGCTTGTGGTGGTGTCGCTGCATTGTCTATGCCTGCGCATTCGGTTGAAGCTGATACAGACAAAAATGTTGAACGTATTGAAGTGACTGGCTCACGCCTAAAACGTGTCGATATGGAAGGTGCAAACCCTGTCACGACCATTACTGCAGACGATATGGCTACCGCTGGTTTTTCTACAGTAGGTGACGCACTACGCGCATCGACATTGAACTCGTTTGGCTCTTACGGCGGCACATCGAACAACAGCTGGTCGTCTCAAGCGACGATTCAGCTAAAAGGCGCCGATGCTAGCCACACTCTCACCTTACTTAACGGTAAGCGTATGGCTAAGTCACCTGTTTTAGGTGGTGGTGCCACCAACATTAATACCATCCCTACAGCGGCTGTTGAACGCATCGAGATTCTATCCGATGGGGCATCAGCGATTTACGGTACCGATGCGATAGCCGGTGTGATCAACATTATCTTAAAGAAAGACTTTGAAGGTGTTGAAGTTAAATTGCGTGCAGAGGAGCCAGATGCTGACGGTGGCGGAGATAATCATTCTGCTTCATTTACTGGTGGGTTGAGCTCTGATAAGGGCAACTTAATGTTCACGATTGAGCATTTTAAAAAGTCAGGCATATTGTTTGCTGATCGCCCCTATACAGCAGCGCATGTCAAAGATGGTGAAGATCCGAGTGATTTCAGAAGCTGGATTGGCTTAAGTCAAACTGGCCGTACTATCGATATGGGGCCCAATGGTGGTTGGGAGTACCAAACGCCATTTACCAATACAGGTTTAGACTGTAAAGATGTCTATGGTGACAATTTTACTGGCCCACTCAATGACAGTAACTATGCTGGTGAAACATCTTGTGCGTACGACTATACAAAGGCTGCTTACAATGATGTTGATCAGGAGCGCACCTCAACCCTTATTAACTACAGTTATGAATTAAGTGATGATATCCAGTTAACAGCTCGCGCTTACTGGGCATCAAACAAGACTACTGATGTGTCAGCGCCTATCCCTGGCTACATAGTGTTTCCACAAGCTATGCCTGCCTATACCACTGCAGAGGGGTTAGATTTGCGTGCCGTACCAGAAGGTGGTGCTATGTTGTACCGTTTCGACACGGCGGGTAATCGTGTGCGCGAAAGTACAGACAACATTTATGACTTTCTCGTCGGGCTTGACGGCACGACCGACAGTTTCGATTGGAACGCCTCTGTGTCATATAACAAATATGACGTATTCAAATGGGGAACGGGTTACCAGTTGATCGGTGCAACAACCGATCTCGTTGGCGCATGGAATGATGATACTAATGCGTTCGAGGGTTGGGACCCACGTGATCCTAATTCTGAAATGCCTGGTGGTGCAACGGCTAACTCTGATGCGCGGTTAACCAGCAGTGCTTTAGAGATTGATGGTGGTTTGAGCTTTGAACTATTTGAACTCGCTGGTGGCTCAACAGGTTTATATGTGGGCGCCTCTTACCGTGAAGAGGAGTTAGACTCTCAAGTTGATGCGCTAGATGAAGCTGGTCTGATTGCAGGCGGCAGTGGCGGTGCTGGTGGTAGTGGTGATCGTGATGTGAAAGCTGTGTTTATGGAAATGGCTTTCCCAATTCTTGACAACCTAGAGGTTAACCTTGCTGCACGTTACGATGATTACTCTGACTTTGGTGGTACTTTTAATCCGCAAGTCTCGGTACGATACAATGTGTTAGAGCCCTTGTTATTAAGAGCTTCGTGGGGAACAGGTTTTAGAGCACCGACTTTAGAAGATCTTAATCAGTCGACCAGTGTTGGCTATAACAATGTCACCAACTATCTTAAGTGCTATGAAGACGGTTTAGGTATTGATGGTTGTAGCATCGTTGATAACGTGCCTGTTTCTATTGAACGCAACGAGAACTTAGGCCCGGAAGAGTCTGAAAGCTATAACTTCGGCATGGTGTGGGATATTACTGACAACTTCAATATGACCATGGATTATTGGTCACTTGAAACAACGGGATTAATTGGGTCGTTGAATAACAGCGAGATAACCCGAACTCAAGCCGAGTTGTGGAAGGCTGCTGATGATGCCGGTCAACCGCGTCCAGATGTGAGTGCCATTTATCCTGGGACATCAATATCGCAAAATGGTGCAGGTAAGTTAACTGCGATGACCAATGTATTACAAAACATTGGTTTGAGTGAGCGCCAAGGTATCGATACTAAGTTTGCAGCAACGTTTGATTCAGAAGTGGGAGAGTTTAAGTTAGGTCTTGCTTGGTCTCATTACCTAAAATATACCGACTCTAGTCCAGAAGCTGGTGTGCAGACGATTTCACGTAACTGGAGCGGTACTCAAGATTATCCAGATGACCGTGTTAACTTCACTGCAAACTACTTGCTAGGTGATCATAGTGTGTACTATCAAGCAGATTATGTGGATCATCAGTCAACTACCGATACTAATGATGACGGTTCTCGCTACGAGATTGATTCAGTCATCTATCATACCCTAAGCTATTCTTATGCGACGCCATGGCGTAGCACTGTTTCTGCAGGTATCAACAACCTTACTGATGAAGATCCAAGGTTTGATGCGTACGGTGGATACAACGGAAGCATTTATGACATTATCGGTCGTTCATACTGGGTGTCATACACACAAACTTTCTAAGATTATTTAGCTGATTAGAAAACTAAAAAGGCCGCAGAAGCGGCCTTTTTTATGTGATAAATCTTGATACTGATTAGTTTAAGATTTTAGCTAAGTCGATTTCTAGTGAAGTTTCCGGACGCTCAATAATACGGCCAACCTCTTCACCTTTTTGCATCACGATAAATGTTGGGATACGGGTGAATTCATATTGTGCGGCAAGCCCTTCAGGGTCTTGTTTCTTACGATCCACACCGATATAGGTCACCTTGATATTAGGATTGTTGACCTCTTCCATAATGCGAATAAAGCGCGGGGTTTCACGGTGGCAATCAGGGCACCAGGTACCGATGATCACGACAATCTCAGTAGGCTCTTTAATCCCTTTTAATGGGGTGATGGCTGCTGTATCGACTTGATACTCTTTATAGCCATGAGTGAACTCTTCAAGTTCAGTTACCAACGTTTGTGACGCGACTTGACCTGTTAAAATCACTTCCTGTTTCTCCTCACTACAAGTGGCGATGAAGCCTTCTTGTTTTTCGTCAAAAGCACAACCGCTATTGGCAAGTGCCTGCGTGCTAAAAAAAAGCGCGGTGGTGGCAAGCAACGCTTTGATGTTGTTGGTCATGATAGTACCTCAGAGCAATAGAAAATGACTAGAGCAGTAATCTGCTTTATTACTCACTCCATTCAACCATCTTAAGTTAATGGATAATAGAGGGGCTTTGAAGAGCTGTTAACTGGATCACTACCTAGGCAAGTAATCCCTTGGATTGATCACAGATGTCTGCAAGTTTGCAGCGTATATGGCGATATAGCTTACAAATTAACAGCAAATTAATAACTTCGCGATAGTACTCAAGCGCTTGTCGATAAAAAAAAGCACCTGAAAAGGTGCTTATTACTAACCATTATTCGGTTGGCTACTTAAGCTTTAACTAACTTGTCTATATTGGCTGGTCGATAATATACCGATTTTAGTACTTTACCTTGGCGTACCACTTTACCTGCCATCTCAACATCTTTGGCGCATTTGGCAATAATGAAATCACCTTTTTGGCTACCCACAATCTCAACGCCTTGCTTAGCATAATGAGCGATGGTTTCTTCTAGTTCTTGTTCGTTGCGGCACACTTTGCTCATATTGCTCGAGTGAACCTCATCCCAGCAGCTAACAAAGTCGATATCACGGTTTTTTGCCACATGTAATAGCAGGTCGATAACATAGCTGATTTCTATGCGGTCGTTGACTCCTGTAGCGCCTAGGTGAACTAGGCGCCCCATCAATACATAAACAGAGTCCACAATGGCATCGGCTTGCTCAACACGGCTATCGGCTTCAGCCAATTCAGTAAGCTCTTCGATAGCGAGTGATGTGTGCAGCGTATCAGCTTTTTCATCCAGCGTAGTTTCGTCTTCAATTGGCAGGTCAAAGGTGGAGCGGAACTGGTGAATGTCACGATATAAATGGTCGTAAAGTGGCTGGTCGAGTGCGGTGAGTTTCATCTATTGTGGCCTTGGCAGCTAAAATAATAATAACCCGCAATTCTAATTTACTGGCCACGTAATTGAAAGGCGCAGCCCGTTAACACCGCTATTCTTCTAGCTTTGATGAATTATTTGATTTAATTTTTGTTTAGCGATTATTAAAAATTGCTGCATAAGTAGTTAGATTAAATCGGATTGAGTGCATTTTTAGTCCGATTGCAATGAGGAGGTCGTCCGCTTAGTCGCTATGGTTGTAGTCGATACCTAGACGGGGTTGTTAATTTTGTGTAAAGATGTCCGGCCGCAATGTGCCTGCGAGCGGGCGAGGAGTGATTGAACGAAGATTCAACAACTCGACCAGCATAGGAATAATAAAAATTATAAAAAGGATGATCACATGACCTCTCATCAGCAGCCACCAAATAGTGATGGCGCAGACACTAAACCGAGCTCGGCAGCGACCCACAAAACCCCAACGCTATTAGATGCGCTGATCCCCATCATAGCCTTAGTCTGTATGTTGACGACGTCGGTGTACCTGTTTTCATCTGACAGCTCCTACGGCGCAAACCAAATTGCGCTCATCATGGCCGCCTGTATTGCATTAATGGTTGGGGTTAAAAACGGCTACAGCTGGAAGGAGATGGAGGCGGGTATTGTTAAGAGTGTATCACTCTCAACTGGTGCCTTGTTGATTCTATTTTCTGTGGGCTCATTAATCGGCACCTGGATATTAGCAGGTACTGTGCCGACGATGATTTTTTACGGCATGAAAATTTTAAACCCAGACTACTTCTATGCTGCAAGCTGTCTGCTTTGTGCGGTCGTGGCCTTGAGTATTGGTAGTTCTTGGACTGTCGCCGGGACATTAGGTATTGCCTTAATTGGTGTCGCCGCCGCGATGGGGCTGAGCACAGAGATCACAGCTGGAGCCATCATTAGTGGGGCTTATTTTGGTGACAAAATGTCTCCTATGTCTGACACCACTAACTTAGCTCCCGCTGTTGCGGGCAGTGAACTATTTGCTCATATACGCCATATGGTATGGACCACTACGCCGAGCATTATTATCGCCCTCATTGGCTTTTTAATTCTCGGGTTTAGTACCGAGTCCGGTGAAGGTGTGAGTAATTTGGCCACTACAATGGCGTTGATTGAACAGACCTATAATCCTGGGTTGCACCTGTTGTTGCCGCTATTGGTCGTACTGGTACTTGCCTACAAAAAGCTGCCCGCTTTTCCTACGGTAATTTTAGGCACATTAGCGGGGGCTATTTGTGCAGTATTATTTCAATTTGATGGTGTCATTAAGTTCGTCAATGATGACAGTTTGCCAACGCTCGTTGCCCTAATTAAAGGGGTGTGGGTGGCGATGTTTGATGGTTACACTGCCAACACGGGTGACGAAGTGCTCGACAGCCTACTGAGCCGAGGCGGCATGAGCAGTATGGTCAATACTGTATGGTTAATTTTATGCGCCATGGCATTTGGTGGTGTGATGGAGAAAACCGGATTACTCAAACGTCTGCTGCAAGGTGTGCTAAAGCTCGTCACGTCAAGTGGCAGCCTTATCATGACCACCTTGGTCAGTTGTATTGGTGCAAACTTGATCACTGGCGATCAGTTTATCGCGATTTTGTTACCTGGCCGAATGCTCAAAGTTGAGTATGAGAAACATGGGTTAGCACCTGTTAACCTCAGTCGCGCGCTTGAAGATTCGGCAACCATTACTAGCCCATTGGTACCATGGAATACCTGTGGCGCATATATGGCCAGTACACTGGGGGTAGCGACCATTGCTTACCTACCTTATGCCTTCTTCAATTTAGTGTGCCCATTGATCAGCGCGGCGTATGCGCGTTTTGATTTTAAGATTGAGCGCTTAGCACCAGCCCCTACCGAGGAAGCGTTGGCGTAAAACTTAAGCGGAGTGAGATTAGCGCAACTGTTGTAACGTCAGTTGCGTTTCAATTTCGCCAATCAGTTGCATCAAGCTTGCTTGCTGTTTTAGGGGAGCAAATATTGGATGTTGCTCAATCAGGGTGCTGGCCAGCCAACCCTGATTAATCGCTTGGATCAGATATCGATAAGCTTGCTCCTCTTTCCCCATCTTGCTGTAAATTAACGCCAGCGTGTAGCTATCACTCGGTCTATCTGAGCCCTTTGACAGGCGTTGTTGATAGAGCTGAATCAGCTGGCGGCTGTTGCTTAACTGGCTCTTGTTTAATTGAGAGGGATTCAAGCTGTTGTCGCTCGCGAGGTACTGCAATAACAGCCCTTGCTCCTGCATGTTGCTATCATCGCTCGCGATTAACTGTGCGGCGATAGAGAGGGTTTGCGATCTCTTATCAAGGTATAACGCGCTTTGAGCTAAACGCTCTAGAAACATCAGTTGCTCTGGATATTGGTTATTAAGGGCCTGATAGTATTGCCACGCTTGGGTAAATTCCCCCTGATGCAGATACCAGTGGCCAAGAGCCTCTTTGGCGAGGAGTGAATCGGGCTGAAGTAATAGGGCTCTATCTAAGGTATTTCTGGCTTGTGAGTATTGACCTAATGCCGTTAAGGTTTGTGCTTTATGTACCATACTAACGCTGTTTTTTGGGTTGGCTTTTAATGCTTTATTGGCCCAATTTATCGACTGTTTTAGCTGGCCAAGCTCACGATAAATAAAGCTAAGGTTTGACATGGCCTCACTGTAATTGGGCGTCTTTTGCAGTGCTTTTAGATTGGCGTTTACTGCTTTTGTAAGCCAACCGCGGTTGTAATAGGCTAAACCTAATGACTTATACCCTTGGGCGAGGTTTGGCGCTAATGCGATCGACTTATATGCCGCGTCAATAGCCAGCTGTTGCCAGTGGCTCGGGGCATTAAATTGAAATACCCCTTGGCTATAGGCGTCTGACAGCCCGGCATAGGCGCGCGCCATATTGGGGTCGCGTTCAATCGCGGCCAAAAATAGATCGATGGCAAGGCGATTATCCTCTTGTCGATATCGGTGATAATACTCAAGTCCTTTCTGATAAAGCTCATTATCTAAACTATTAGCCATCACATCGACTAAAGAATCTTGATTTGGCTGAGAGAGGTGGTGATTAGATGACACCAAGATGGCTATGCAGCTAAAAAGCAGTAGGCAGGTAAATAAAACCAGCGAAGTAAGCTTCCAATAGGTGGGGTAGTTTTCTCCTTGTCTTAAAGGCAAATGGCCATCGGTTGCCAGATTAAGTGCTACTGATGGGTTACTGCTATGCAATGGTGTGACGTCTACTGAGGGCAGAATTCGATAGCCGCGGCCTCGTATCGCTTCGATATAAGTCGGGGCACTAGCATTATCGTTGAGCGATTTTCTCAATAACTTGATACGCTGTTTTAAGGTTTCGTCGCCCACTACATTATTGGGCCACACTTTTTCAATAAGACTTTGCTGACTGACAATCGCGGGTGCCGCCTCACACAAGGTGCATAGTAGTTGGTAACTCAAGTGGGGCAGCAGTACCTCTTCTCCTTGAGTATTGATCACAGTGCCGAGTTGGGTGTTTAGGGTTAAGTTGGCAAACTGATATTGGTAATTGATGCTGTCATCCCTAAGCATTGTCACTTATCGCTATTGTTGTAATACCCAAAGGTATCCGTTGTGTCCATAGGGTTTCACTTTACTGCTCTTTCACCGTTTCGCAACAGCTTTCACCAAGCTTCACCAACTATTCCGTCAGCCTTCACTCAGTGTGTCGTCGGCAGGGGTACCGTTAAATAGTTAACGCATTATTGAAAAAGTCCGTCCGGCTAAAGAGGTGGCGCGCTGCCGGACGGGAGCAATAAAAAGGGTAATGGTCATCGCTAGCCTTGGCTAATGAGGACGGGTTTGCAGGGTATTGCTTAAATTTGTTATTAAAGATGCTGTGGTGTCGCGTATTTTTGAGTGAGTCCTTCTAGGTAGGCTTGGATCGCTATGTCGCCCCAATCTAAGTAGCCGCGAAGAAAGCCGACCAAGTTGCCCTCGCCGTCAAATACGTATGTGGCAGGTACCACATCGGCAGGTAGCATCTTCTCCACCTGTTGTTGTGGGTCGATAAGCGTTGGATAATTTGGCTGTTGATGACGCGCTAAAAATGCGGCGACTTTGTCATACTCTGCATCGATAGACAGCGGCAGCACCACCAGGTTTTTGTCTTGGTTGTCACGACGTATCTTATCCATCATAGGGATCTCTTTAATACAGGGCGCGCACCAAGTGGCCCACAAGTTAATGAGTACTAACTTTCCTCTGTAGTCACTAAGTTTTACTGTATCGCCTTGGAGGTTTTGAAAGGGGACCTCGGTGACTTTGCGGGCGTAACTCATCTCTACAAACCTAGACATGATCATTGGCTTGGCCAGGCTATCGCCTGTGGCGTAGACCTTCTCATTTGGCATTGAGGCGAAGCTTTGCGCACTTAAAAGTAACAGTGATAGGCCAAAGAGCCTTGCAAAAGGTTTAATCATGATGTGTATCCAATGAAAGCGGTTGTTGGGTTTGCGTGTTGCTGCGCCGGAGCCATAAAGCCCACGCAGCAATCAACGCGACTAAGAATAAAGGAAACAAGAATAGCACCATTGTGCCGGGCGCTAAGTTGGGCATATAACGTATCTTTTCACCGTAACGTTGCACCATAAAGTCGATGATCTGTGCTTCGCTGCGTCCCTGTTCAAGCTGAAGAAATATCTCAGCTTTTAGTTCGTTAGCGATGGGGGCTTGGGAGTCGAGTAAATTTTGATTGGTCGACATAGGGCAGCGTAACGTTTTAGCTATCGATAAGCCTATGGTTTTAATCTCTGTCTGGGTGTAATGCATGACAGAGGACTCTGCCGCCCAAATTGACGTTGAAATCAGTGTGGCGCTAAGCAAGAGCAGCGCAAGGCGTAATGTTATTATCTTCATGATTGGCCTCCCGTTGCACTGATAAATGAGTACGGCTGCCAATACTTGCCTGAGTGAACAACTAACCTGCGTTGCCATAACACCATCAATCCCGCAAACATCATGAGTAGTGCGCCAATCCAGATCCAGCTCACCATAGGTTTGTCGCTAATGCGAACCAGATACTCCTGTTCACTGAGCTGGGTTCCCATAGAGATATAGATATCGCCAAATAGGCTGCGATGGATCCCAGCTGCAGAGATCTCCATGGCGTTAGTGTTGAAAGTTTGGCGTTGAGGGTAAATGTAGGTGATCAGTCTATCTCGACTGTCTTTAACCGCTATTTTTGCCTGCAGTGCGCTATAGCTTGGATATTCAACCGTTTCGGTTGCTTCATAAATAAAGGTATAACCCGCTAAGGTTTTGCCTTGGCCTGGTCCCATTCGCAGCAGCTCCTCCTGTTCTAAATAGGAGACAGTCGTGGCGCCGAAAATGGATAGGGCAACGCCCATGTGGGCGATAAACATACCAACAAAGCGAGTCTGATCATGATGCGCTGACTTAGCGCGACGTTTTTGCCGCTCAGTGACACTTTTTATTAGGCATAGCGGCAGCCAAATGATGCAGAAAACCCCACTAATAAGGTACAAGTCTAGCTGTTGATAAAGTCCGATAGTGGTGACAATAGCCACAGCCAATACTCCTAAGGCGTAAATGGCCAACTTTTTTATCGCCTTGTGGGAACTGGTGTGCCAGCTAAGCAGCGGAGCTGCACCCATTAGTAATACAATAAGTAACAGTAGCGGAATAAAGATACTATTGAAGTAAGGGGCACCAACAGAGATGGTTGCGCCAGTAAGCACCTCATAAAGTAAGGGATAGCAGGTACCGAGTAAAATAGATAACGCTGTGGCTAATAGTAAGAAATTGCCCAGCTGCAATACGACGGTTTTACCCCCTAGCGTCACCTTGGCGGAACTTATTAATCCGGGTGCTCGATAAGCAAATAGCGCCAAACCACAACCGACAAATACCATCAACAGGATTAAAATCGACGTGCCACGGGTTGGGTCAGCCGCAAAGGCATGCACTGACTGGACCACCCCTGAGCGCACCAAAAATGTTCCTAAAAGGCAGAGTGCAAAGCCCAGCAGACAGATAAATAGGCTGGATGCATGAAAAGCGTTGCGTTTCTCGCTCAAAATTAACGCATGCACCATAGCGGTTGCAACGAGCCAGGGAATAAATGAGGCGTTCTCAACAGGATCCCAAAACCACCACCCGCCCCAGCCTAATTCGTTATACGCCCACCATGAGCCGAAGGCATTACCACCTGTCAGTGCGATCCAAGCGATAATCGCCCAGGGTCTTAACTGCTTGCAGTGTTGTTGTATTTTGTCTCGACTATCGAGCAAAGCAGCCATTGCTCCAGCAAAACAGACGCTTAGACCAACATAGCCGATGAATAGCGCTGGAGGATGCAGAATCAAACCAATGTCCTGCAATATAGGATTGAGGTCGCGCCCTTCAATAGGGATTTCTGGTAGCAAACGCGCAAAAGGGTTAGAGGTAAACAGCAAAAACAGTAAAAACCCCAATATCAGCATGGCGAGTATGGCGCAGAGGTATTGATGAAAATTGTCACTCTTGCAGGTGTTTAATGTGATGCAGCTATTCCAAATAGCGATAGCGACAATCCAAAACAACATTGAGCCTTCATGGCCACCCCACACTGCGGCGATTTTGTAGAGTGTCGCTAGTTGGGTGTTGGAGTTGTTGGCCACGTATGCGACAGAGAAATCATTACCAACAAATAACACACCAAGAGTAATTATCGCCGCCAATAATGCAGTGGTATTAAGGTGAACAAATAACGAAGTGTAACTTTTTAAATAACTGCTATTTTTTCTAACGGCAATAAAAGGTGTTATTGCAAGTAATAGAGATATTACGCTGGCAATAATAAGTAGTATTAATCCAATCTCTGCAGCCATGGTTTCATTACCTAATATTATGTCTACTTTAACACTCGAATATTATGATGACCTTTTCAGTCAAGTTAGCACCTGAGTATCTGTCTTGTTACGTGACAGTAAGCTATTGGTCAGCGCTATTCTGTGAGCGACATCAGGTAAAAAATATCGATAGTTTTCTTTGTCAATTTTTAAAAAGTAAAACCATTCCATTAGCTTTTTTTAGATCTAAAAAATGCCAATTTAATTATTAAAACTTAAACCTGTAAGTTTGTAAGTTCATGTAATTATTGGCGCTTTTAATTTTTACCTTTGTTGAGATCTAATCCCTTTAGTGGTGTGCGCTAGGTCATGTTTTTGCTTGGTTTTATATGGAGAATACTGAACTTGCTCAGTTGTATCAGTCGTTCGGTTAACGATTAGGTTTACTAAATCCAATAGGTGGCTGCGTAATGGATGAGCAGTTATTCATTGGTCAATAAATATAAAACCAAAATAATATTTAGGAGTGAATGATGAGACGATGGAAACACAAGGTAGCTCTAAGCGTGCTATTTTGTTTCGGTGCCATTGCTAATGTTAACGCTGCTGGTGGTAAATATAACAGCGTACCAGAAATGGGCAAAACCGCTAAAGAAGCGATAGCCAACTACCAAGGAACAGAAAAAGTTAGTGGTGTAAAAACACTGCAAGATTATATTGTTCAAGAGGCTGAGTTATTCGATTTCTTATTCGAAAACCATCCAATGTTTAAGTATCAAGAAGCGGGAAACTTAGTGGGTGATTACCACATCAGTGACCGTGGTGAAGAGTATTTAGATACTGGCCATAGCCCCGAGTACAGTAAAAATGCTGGCGCTCCAAGAGCGGTTCAGTATCGTTTAGGTGCTAAATCTATTCTTGATTACCCCAATAATTTTGTTGGACCAGAAAAGTGTGCTGAGTGTCATGCGACGCAATATGAGAAGTGGAAACGCTCACGTCATGCAAAAACGATTCGCTTCCCTGGCGAACATCCAGAGGTCGATAACGACCTAGAAAAAACCATGTATAGCACTGAAGGTACCTCTATTTTACCAGATGGTATTACCCCTGATGCTATCTATGCAACGGTGGGGACACCCCGTACCAAGTATGGCTTTATCGATGCGTGGTTAGTGCGCGGCAGCTACCACATTGAAGGTGGTTTGCTCAAAGATGGCACTGGTAAAATGGTCGCAGGTGCAAACCAGTTCTCCCGTGGTTGGGCCGAATGGTTAACCCCTGAAGTATCGAAAAAAATTAATGCCGTTATTCCTGAGTTTCCACTGACGTTAGAAGACTTTGGCGCGTCTGGTTCTCACCAACGCGGAATGAGTTCTTATGGTGCTAAGTATCGTAAAGAGATGTTGTTCCAACCTGCCAGCTCTTACTGTGAAGTGTGCCATACATTCAAGTTTGATTTTAAGAACAAGCAAGAGTTTTTTGATGCGCTAGGTGATCCCAAGAAACTGCAAGAGCACACCATCAGCCGTGGTATCGCGTGTGAAGAGTGTCATGGCGCTGGTGGCCATTTAGATGGCGGTACAGGTGGCATGCAGTCAAATTGCGAACGTTGTCACCAACGTTTCCAATACGATCCTGTTATGGCTGAAACCGATGCAGCGAAAGAGAAACCTGAGCTTGCCTTTGGTGTGAAGATGAAGTCGTTATGCCCATCTTGTGGTACCGAGGGCTCGCAAATGTATGGCTCTGCGCACTATGAAAAAGGGATGCGTTGTACCACTTGTCATGATCCTCATGAGGTGACTGATGGTTCATGGATGACAGAGTTTACTAAGCCAAAGCTGAAGAAACAGTGTACTGACTGTCATGAAGCGCAAACCTTGATTGCGAGTAATACCGATACTCATAGCAACCAAACTTGCCAAAGCTGTCACATGCCTAACATGGGTAGCTGTGAAAACTTCAAGGCGATGCAGTTCCCTGATCAAGCCGGTTTCGACGCTGTGCGTAAGTCGCACATGTGGAAAATTGATGTTGATCCGACCCGTAAAACCCTTAACCCACCAGAAGGTGAGCCGCGTACACAAGGGCCTAAGGCGGGTAAAGGTTGGACGGTTGCTAAGAACGAAGAGGGTCGCACTTACCTTGATTTAATGTGGTCTTGTGCCCGTACCGCCATCTCGGATCACGATGTGGTTGACAATAAAGGTTGTCATAGCCAGTTCCAATCCGAGCTAGAAACCGGTCTTCACTACAAGGATCAGATGGAGATCTACGGTGAAGTGATGAAGTGGCAAAAGCCGATCAAACAGGTGTTTACTGAAGTTGAGCAAGCACTAGAGCGTATCGACCAGCTATTGGAAGTCACTAAGCTATCTACTGAAGACAAGACTCAAGTACTGATGCTTGCCGAGAAGGCACAGGAAACGGTGGATCTGATCAAGGCTGATGGTTCTTGGGGGGTTCATGGCTTCCGTTACAGCCAGAAACGTCTTGATGCCGCACTGACTTATGTCACGCAGGCGCAAAAAATCTTAGATGGTAGCGGCTATACAGCTAAAGCGAACTAAGTGGCGTAACCAATCTACCTCGGCACTTTTGTGTAACGAATAAAGGTGTCGGGGTATTCAGGAGAAATCCAATGAAACAACTTGCTGCAATAACCTTGGCTGGCATGTTGGGCATCACTAGCTTCACTTGCCAAGCTGGTGGCGGCTCTGAAATGGCACCTGCCCACCAGTATGAGCATACGCTACAAACCATCAGCCTAACCCAAGGCGAGGCGTTGTTAGCGCAGCCCGGAGTGCTTTTTTTTGATGTGAATACCCTAGAACTATGGGCGGAGGGCTTTATACCCGGTGCAATTTTTTTCAACGTCAGTAACTGGAAAGAGCTACTTCCCGAGGCCAAAGACACCGTCATGGTGTTCTATTGTGCTAATCGGCTTTGTAATGCCAGTGAAATTGCCGCCCATGAGGTGATGAAACTGGGATACACCAATGTCATGCAGATGCACGACGGTATCTATGGTTGGCGATTATCGGGCCGACCCACAGAAAAACCATAATAACAATATTGAGTGATTTATCTGTCATTTGAGCAATTAAATTTAGAGAGAAACTTTATGAAAATGTTCGCTAAAACAGCATTGTCGACAACAACTTTCGCGGTGTTATGTGGCCTATCTTTTGTGGTATCAGCCAGTGAAACACGTCAACAAGTGGATGATGCATCCTATGCCTTGGGCGCATCTGTGGGTCACTACATTTCTGGAAAAATTTACAGCCAGGTTGAGCTAGGCGCCGAGGTCAACGTGGATATTGTGGTTGAGGGCGTTATCGATGCACTAAAAGGCAAAGGCAAGATGTCTGACGAAGAGATTTTAACTCACCTGAATGCACGTGTAGAGCTGCTTAATGCAGCCAAAGATGCGCGAATTGAGGCGATCTCGGTTAAGAACCTAGCTGAAGGTGCTGCTTACTTGGCAAACAATAAAACCAATTCGGCGGTAACGGTAACCAGCACGGGATTGCAATATGAGGTGCTTGAGCTGGGAGAAGGGGTCAAGCCGCTTGAATCCAACGTGGTTACGGTTCATTACAAAGGTCAACTCGTCGACGGCACTGTGTTTGATGACTCTTATGAGCGAAATGAACCTAACCGTTTCGCCCTTATGTCGGTGATTGACGGTTGGAAAGAGGGGATCGCACTGATGCCTGAAGGGTCAAAGTTTCGCTTAACTATCCCTGCTGAACTGGCTTACGGCAAAGAGCAGGTTGGCATTATTCCGCCAAGTTCCACCCTTATTTTTGATGTAGAGCTGCTTAAAGTTGAAGAGCCTGGCGCTAATTCTCATGGTATGGGACTGAGCGGTATGGGGATGGGCGGCATGATGGGAATGGGTCACTAAGTTTGGTCACCAGCAGTAGAGTATTGTTATGAATAGTCTTGTCATTGCCATAGTCGTCATCCTATTGAGTTTCATCGCTCCTTTATGGTTACTTCATCTCCGTGCCGTAAACCCCAATGACACTAGTGTTGCAACACCATCACTGACCCCTGCTAAGTTGATGTGGTTAATACCAACGATGATAACGCTTACTCTGCTGCTGGTAACCCTTACTGTTTATGTTCAAATTGGTCGTTTCGCCGATTGGGATAAAGGTTATGTCGATGAAAACATCGACTACCTTATCGCCGCCGATATTAACAAAAATGCCAAGGCAGTCAGCGAAACACCCCATGACAAGATAGCGCTGCTTAAGCTTGCGCATGCCTACGCCGAAGGGGGCTTATATGCCCAATCGGTTGAAACCTTAGATAAATTATTGGCGATAGAGTCCGACGCTGAAGTGCTTGGCATGAAGGCTAATGCACTCTATTACCGTGATGGTCGAGACATGAGCTTAGAGGTGTCAATCATCCTATCTCAAGCCCTTGCGATCGACCCAAATGAAATTCAATCTCTGTTGTTAATGGCGACCCATGCTTATCTGAATAAGGAATTTCAGCAAGCAATCGCTTATTGGCAGCAGTTGTTGGATAGCAACAACCCAAACGTAAACCGAGCATCAATAAACCGTGCGATTTTAAAAGCTGAGCAGAGCCAAGCTAACCGTACCGTGACTGCATCTGAGTAAAAGAGTCACCAAAAATCGAAAAGCTTAAATAGGTCAGCCCTGTGCTGACAGATGGAGGATGCTGTGAGTGAAAATATAGAGAGACGGAGGTTCCTTAAATGTTTGGGAGCCGGCTCTTTGATACTAGCGCCCTTAGGGTGCACTTCGGTCAAAGAGGAGACCACCGATAGCAATAAACCGCGCTATGGGATGGTGTTTGATCAAAATAAATGTGTGGGTTGTGGTGAATGTAAAGAGGCCTGTAATAAGGCCAATAACCTACCCGAAGGTAAGTCTCGTATGCTACTTGAGCAGCAATCGGGTGGCGTTGAGGGGCAGGTTTGTCCGCATTGTGGCAAGAGCAGTTGTGATTGTCAGCGTAAGTATGTGCGTGTTTCTTGTCAGCAGTGTCAGAACGCACCATGTGTCACGGTTTGTCCAACGGGGGCGGCTCACCGCGACCCAGAGACAGGTATTGTGACCATGGATGCTAGCAAGTGCGCAGGGTGTAAATACTGCATAGCAGCTTGTCCTTATGATGCACGCTATATCAATAAGGAAACAGACGTTGCCGACAATTGCGACTTTTGCCTGCACAGTAAATTGGCAAAAGGCGAACTACCAGCCTGTGTCCAGCAGTGTCGTTATGATGCGCTGATCTTTGGTGATCTGAATGATCCCAATTCCTACGTGAGCCGTCTGCTGGCGGTTAAAGACGCCGTTCGCATAAAGGCTCATTTCGGCACCGAGCCAAGTTTACGCTACATTCCTGTAGTGAAGTTGGGGGTATAAGAGATGGATGGAACACTTGAATTCTCCATGGGCCTGTCGGATGGCATCGCATGGCCTTGGCCGATTGCCGTTTATCTATTTTTTGCTGGGATCTCTGGTGGCGCGTTGTCGGTGGCACTGTTTATCCGTTTTTACAAAAAACAGACGGTTAATACGCCATTTCTTAAAGCTTCGGCATTGGTCTCATTTATCACTATTGCACTAGGGATGTTGTGCTTGGTGCTGGATTTAACCAACCCGCTATTTTTCTGGCGAATATTGGTTTACTACAACCTTAACTCAGTGATGTCGGTTGGGGTAATAGCACTGTCGGCTTACATTCCTCTGGTGGCGTTAATTGCACTATTTGCATTGGAAGATGAGATTAAGCGAATACCTCTGTTACATCCACTGCTGCCGATTATCGACAAGCTGCGTGGTGTCCGTCGTCCAAGCGAGATGTTAGTGCTGGTATTGGCGCTGTCGGTGTGTGCCTATACCGGCTTTCTCATCTCTGCATTGATCCGCTTTCCGATCATCAATACATCGGTATTGCCAGCTTTGTTTGTGGCATCAGGATTGTCGGCGGGGGCTGCGGCAGCCAAGATGCTTGCAGTTGGCATGTTTAAGGAAGATCTACACAGCCAAGATATGAAGATCTTACATGGTGCAGAGTGGCCAATTATGCTCGCTGAGGCGCTATTCCTGTTCATGATCATTATGTCATTGATGACAGGTAATGCGGGGGCGCAAAGCGCCTTTGAAGCCTTTCATTCTGGCACTTGGTCTATGGTGTTTTGGCTGGGCGTTGTTGGTCTGGGTTTTGGTGGGCCACTGCTGCTCAACTTCGCTACGGGTAAACAATTTAGCCATTCGGCAAAGGCATTTTACTTGTCAGGTCTTTGTGCCGTGAGCGGCATGATGTGTTTGCGTATGTTTATCCTCTATGCAGGGCAAAACTTCGCGATTTAATCACTCTTATCCCCTCTCTTTAATATGTGATTGAGAGGGGATACTGCGACATTTGGAGCTTTAATGAGAACCTTAGTTTTAATACTTTCTGTTGTATTTTTGATGTCAGGCTGCGGTGCAGCAGAGCCTGAGGTGAATGAGATTCAAGCCGTTACCATTGGCGATCATGATCGCTGCCATATGTGTGGCATGATGGTCAAAAAATATCCCGGACCTAAGGGGGTTATTGCGCTCAACAGCAATAGCATTAGCCCAAGTTTTTGTTCAACTCGCGACATGTTTATGTTTGCGCTTCAGCCAGAAAACCAGCGTCAGGTGAAACACCTCTATGTTCATGACATGGGTAAGACAGATTGGGAACACCCTGAAGATGTGCACTTTATCGATGCCACCAAAGCTTGGTATGTCTATGGTACCAGCCGTAAAGCGGTAATGGGCAGTGCTGTGGCCCCCTTCTCAACCCGCAGTGACGCTGAGGCTTTTGCCAAGGAGTTTGGTGGGGCGGTACTCGACTATGATCAAATCACTTTGCCGCTGTTGTCTGGCGAGTAAAGTGCGATGAAGCCGATGTCATGGTCAAGCAGCTTACCTCTTTTGGTGGTGTTATTACTGCTTTGCTGGCCAGGCTTGCAGGCCTATGGCGACGACCAAACCTTAAGTCAGGATGTTAGTCGTGGCAGTCTCAATTCAATCGGCAACGACTTTCATGGCACTTACCATAGTGTGAGCAGTGCTAGTGAGTTGACTTTGCAGTTGGCTCAGGCAGAAGCTGGTAGCACCATTGAGCTACAAGCCGGGCTCTACTCTGGGCATTTTGTTATAGATAAACGGCTGCATTTAGCTGCGCAACCTGGCGCAGTGATCGATGCACAAGGGCAGGGTACAGCCGTTAAGATTATGGCTGCGGGTGTCGTGGTGAGTGGTTTAACTGTGCGTAATTGGGGCCCAGACCTGTATCAGAAAGACGCGGCGTTTCTCTTAAGTGAGGCCAGCGACAGCGTGCGCTTACTCAATAATCACTTAACGGGACCTGGTTTTGGTATCTATGCCTATCAGCTAAAAGATCTGCTGGTGCGGGATAATTATATCCGTGGCGATGCGCGGCTCAGTAAGCTTGATAGGGGGGATGGTATCCATCTATTGCGAGTCGATAAGCCGCTGATCAGCGATAACCAGATTCATCATGTGCGTGATGGGGTTTATTTAGAGTCGGGCAGCGGCAGCCAAGTCTACGGCAATACCTTTACCGAGCAGCAATATGGTATTCACTACATGTATACCCAAGACGATGAGGCGATGGATAATCGTGCTTCTCACCTTGACGGGGGGTACGCGCTGATGAATGCCGAGGCAATAAACTTAGGGTATAACCGAGTATCACAAGCGCGTGAGTTTGGAGTGCTGCTCAACATGACCAACAATGCACGAATTCATGGTAATCAAATTGAGTTGGTCAGTGCGCCCGATGCACCACTTGGCGATCTCTTTGCCCAAGGTAAGGGGCTTTTCATCTATGGGGCTCGCGATAATCAAATCTATGGCAACTACATTGCCGCTAATGACATAGGTATCGCGATGGCGTTGGGTGGTGAAGGTAATCAGGTTTATCAAAACCAATTTATCGATAACAGCACTCAAGTGCGTTATGTCGGTGAGCAGCAGGTAGAGTGGAGCCTGCATCAGCATGGTAATTTCTGGAGTGACTATCGCGGCTGGGATCTTAATGGTGATGCAGTCGGAGACAGTATTCACCTTCCTAATGACCGCTTAGACCGATTATTTTGGCTCTATCCCGAGGCGAGTTTCTTAATGGAAAGCCCGGTGGTGAAGTTACTTAAGTGGGTGGATAGTCGCTTACAACTCAATAATTTAACAGGGGTGATGGACAGTTATCCGTTGATGAATCGTCAATCATTTTTGGAGGCTTCACAATGAGCGAACTAGAGCTGGCGGTGCGACTAGCTGGGGTGAGCCATCATTTTGCCGAGCAGCGAGTGTTACATGATGTAGAGCTGGTATTAGCACGAGGCACAACACTCGCCTTGCTAGGCCATAATGGAGCGGGTAAGTCGACCCTGATGAAGATGATCTTGGGCTTGATCTCTCCAGCGCAAGGCCAGGTTGAGGTGCTTGGGCAAAGGTTACAGTGCGGTGAACGACCCACCTCAATTGGCTACTTGCCAGAAAATATTAATTTTTACGATAAGCTCACTGGTCATGAAGTGCTCAGTTATTTTGCGGCACTCAAAGGCGAGCGTTCAACACGAGTGAGCCAATTGATTGAGGAGTTCGGCCTAGGTTATGCGCAGCATAAGCCCGTAAAAAGTTACTCGAAAGGGATGAAGCAGCGATTGGGTTTTGCCCAAGCCATTATTGCCCAACCCAAACTGCTACTGCTCGACGAGCCGACCGTTGGTTTAGACCCGCAGGCATCGCAGTTTCTCTATAGCAAGGTAAATCAATTACGGGATCAAGGATGTGCGGTCATTATCTGCACCCACGAGCTGAATCTAGTGGAGCCCCATTTGGATGTTGCCATGATGCTAGGTCGTGGCAGGTGCTTAGCCTTTGGCTCACTCGCGCAGTTGCTAGCGCAGAGCGAGCTAGGTGTTCAGATAACATTTAACGCCATAGAGAGCGTGGTGTCCAAGCATGCTCCTTTAGCTGAGTTTTATCATCAAGGCGATTTACGCTGCTCTATCAGCCAGCGAGCATGGCTCATTCAATACCTTACTCGCGAATGTGGAATTTTTGACTTTGATATAAAAAATCCATGTTTGGCAGACATTTATAACGAAAAAATGACACAGATGCAGTCTTGTAATGAACAAGGCCTCAGTTTCACATCATCGATCTCATATTCATCCAATTGGAGTCTGAACAATGTTACCCCGTGAGCTTACAGTATGGCGTGGCCCTGTAATGATTATTGCCGCTAAAGAGATCAAAGACAGTTTACGTAATCGCTGGGTTACGGTTATCTTTGCCATTTTTATGTTATTAGCGCTCAGTGTCACCTTTGCAGGGAGCGCAGTATCAGGCACGTTATCGTTTCCTGCGCTAGCCAGTGTGATCACTAGCTTGTCGACAGTATCTGTATTCATTATTCCCCTTGCGGCAATTTTACTTAGCTATGATGCGTTTGTCGGGGAGGAGGAAGCGGGCACCATGCTACTGTTGCTGAGTTACCCATTGACTAAGCGACAGATTTTCATGGGTAAATTTGTTGCCCATAGTGCAATCATGGTCACTGCTATTACCATCAGTTTCGGTCTTAGCGCCGCTATTTTATTAGGCTTTGGTGATGGCTATCTTTGGGGGAAGACCTTGAGTGCGTTCGGACAATTTATTTTAAGCAGTAGCTTGCTTGCCGTCACTTTTATTCTTATCAGTTATCTGGTTAGCGTAAGGTCGAGTGAGAAGGCTAAAGCGGTGGGCAGCCTGTTGTCGATCTGGTTTAGTTTAGTGTTAATTTATGACCTGATTTTGCTGGCGCTGCTTGTTGCCGATCTGGGGAGCACGGCGCAAGTAATCGTTAATGCCATGATGTTGCTTAACCCTACCGATATTTACCGTGCCATTAACCTTTTTTCAACGGGCACACAGTTTGGCGGTGTGGCCTTGCTGACTAAATCGAGTTTGAGCAGTGGTCTGCTATATATGTTGTTATCGATTTGGGTCGTGTTGCTGGCATGGTTATCCCAACGTGCCTTTGCACGTAAAGCGATTTAGTCAGTCCATCCCGCAGGCAGATCTTTTGTGTAACAAATCTGCGCTATGCCTCACACTCTCTGACTTTTCTCTGTTTGATGAGGAGCAAATTGAGTAAGTTATCACAGTAAGTTGTGCAGGTAATAACTAAAATCTTCAATGATAATAACAAGATATTTCTAATGTATGCATATAGAAATGACAGAGGTGTAAGGTGGTTAAAGTTACTCCATATCTGGAGTTCGATGATGAAGCGCAACAGCTTTTCGACCGTACCTGTAGTGAGACGGTTCATTTAACCTTTTCAGAATCGGCGATTTTGGCACATTTGTTGACCATGCCAGACGCTATTTGCGATAAAGACTTGTTATTACAGGTTGGATGGCCAGACCGCGTGGTGGCTGCAACGTCGCTAACACAGTGCATCAGTACGCTGCGTAGAAAGCTCGAACCCTACCCTGAAATTCAATTGAAGACTATTGCCAGACGCGGTTACCAGCTGCATGTGTCGGCAAAATCCCATGTGACCATGCTGGCGGTTAATGATGCTGAATCAATAAAAGATGCATTGATTGATGTGTCATTGATGGTCAAAATCGGCGGCATTTTAGTGTTGCTTGGTATCATAGCAACGCTTTGGTATGGCAGTGACTATCATCAAGTGATGAAGCAGACGGGACATTGGCAAGCGGATAAGAGTATCGACCTAAATATTGGTGGCACGACGCGGCCGTTGACGCTTATCTATCCTCGTGATGAGCAAAGTTTACATCCTTCTATGTGGCAAAAGCATATTGCTCCTGAGACAAACAAGATCGTCGGCATGGATGCATTCAATGGCTTTGCGCTGACTGATGGCAACCACTATTCGGTTGCCACTTGTCCACCAGATGCTGCAGGCAATTGTGTTGGTGAGCACATTATTAATCTTACCGCCACGGACCTCGCCCCGGCAGGGCTAGACATGCAACAATTTATGGCGTTGAGTGAGTTGATGGAAAATAGAATTCGTTTTAATCGAATACTTATCCCTGCTACTGCGTCAGACAGTGCCGACTTAGTCGAGCATCATTATCATGGCGATATCTACTTCCCCGTGGCTAATGAATTGCTGGTACGGGCAGATATGAGTATCTCTATGGTGTATGAAAAACCGTTAAGCGGTAAGTTTTACTCTAGCGCCTGCATTACCGATCAAGACTGTATGACCACGCCAATCAAGTATCAGGTACGAGGTATATTTGAGCAATACCGGCAGCAGATTGGTGAACTTGACGTCGATGTATTCCATGTCAAAGTGCAACAAAAGGATTTGATAAAACCGGATGTTGTTAGCGACTCGGCGATGCATTTTTATCGAGAGATCCGTAAGCATAATATTCGTGATGAAGAGCTGTTTTATTACCGTATCTACACAGATAAGGAGACGGCTGTTTGGGTGGTGCCGTTACTTGGTAACCTGATCACTTGGACAAAGTATGAAAAAGTTGCGTTATAGCCGCAGACAGTAAAAAGCCCTAACCGCTGGAGGTTAGGGCTTTTATGAAGCTGGCATTGAGTTATTTTATGAAGGCGAAGGCATCACCATATAGATGTTGCTCTTCTACACCAATAGTGCGGAACACTTCTCGTGCAGCACCCACCATATCGAAACGGCCTGCAATGTATATGTCGTAGCCGTTAAGGCTCACGAAATCTTGCTTTATCTGAGTAAGTAGGTTGGCTTGTTTACCTTCCCAATCAGCGGTTGCTTCTTCGACAACCGGGACGAAATGGAGCCATGGATGAGCTTGATGCCATTGACGGGCAATAGATTCATAATACATCGCATCTTGATTACGGCAGCCCCAATATAGGGTTGTTTCTACTGTTTGCCCCAGGGCAATTTGCTGCTCAACAATACTCTTAATGTAAGAGAAACCGGTACCTCCGGCGATTAACAGACGAGGCCTGCGGCTATCGCTGCGCAGGTAGGCGTCACCACCGGGTGCTTCGATATCGATATACTCACTGTTTTGTAGCTTTTCGACCACTTGCATTGGGTAGCTCTCGCTAACCGCTGCGCCAATGTGCAACTCAATTTTTTCGGCATTAGGTGCTGAAGCAATTGAGAAAGGACGTTTATCTTTTTCACCCATTACGACGCAAAGATATTGACCTGCTTTATAGTCAAAGCCGGTCTCAGGGGCTAATGTTACCTGGTAAACGGCATCATTAAAGGCAGTAACATGTTCTACTTTACAGCGAATGGTGTTCATTAATTTTCCTTCTAGACCCCTCTTTGGGGGCTTGCTTTTACGCTTAATACTTGACTAATTATATCGGTTATTATGTCGCTTGGCGCTACTAAAAATTCAATATGTTAATTATGCTAAATATTTCAGTTGATTAGCGCCTAATTACAGTGTTGGTGCATCATCGATACCCAACTCATCCCATATTTTGTCGACCTTTTGTTTAACGGCCTCGTCCATCACGATAGGGGTGCCCCATTCGCGATCGGTTTCACCAGGCCACTTATTGGTAGCATCCATACCCATTTTGGAACCTAAGCCTGCTACTGGTGAGGCAAAATCAAGGTAATCGATAGGAGTGTTGTCTATCATCACAGTGTCGCGTTTAGGGTCCATACGGGTGGTAATTGCCCAAATGACATCATTCCAATCACGGCAATTAACATCTTCATCGACCACAACAATAAACTTGGTATACATAAACTGACGCAAGAACGACCAAGCACCCATCATGACCCGTTTAGCATGACCTGGGTATTGCTTACGAATGGAGATCACCGCCATGCGATAAGAGCAGCCTTCAGGCGGCAGATAAAAGTCGATGATTTCTGGGTATTGCTTACGTAATATCGGCACAAATACTTCATTGAGCGCCACACCTAGCATGGCTGGCTCATCGGGTGGACGGCCTGTATAGGTGCTGTGGTAGATGGCATCTTTGCGATGGGTAATATGGGTTACGGTAAACACAGGGAACTCATCGGTTTCATTGTAATAACCTGTATGGTCACCATAAGGGCCCTCTTCTGCCATCTCATTTGGATCGATATAACCTTCTAAGATAATTTCGCTGGTGGCAGGGACTTCAAGGTCGCAGCTAAGCGCCTTACAAACTTCGGTGCGCTCACCACGGAGTAACCCTGCAAAAGCGTACTCACTCATAGAGTCTGGTACGGGGGTCACAGCACCTAAAATCGTCACGGGGTCGCTGCCTAGGGCTACAACCACAGGGTAACGCTCACCTGGGTGTTTCTCTTTAAAATCTTTAAAGTCGAGTGCGCCACCGCGATGGTCAAGCCAGCGCATGATCAGCTTATCTTTGCCTAACAGCTGCTGACGATAGATACCTAAATTTTGTCGTTTTTGACGTGGCCCCTTGGTGATGGTGAGTCCCCAAGTGACCAGTGGCGCGACATCTCCAGGCCAGCAATGTTGAATTGGCAGTTGGGTTAAATCGACATCATCACCTGTTAACACCACCTCTTGGCAAGGCGCATTGCGTACCGTTTTAGGTGGCATGTTCAGTGCTTGCTTAAACATTGGGATTTTAGCAATCGCATCTTTAAAACCACGAGGAGGCTCTGGCTCTTTCAAAAAGGCCAATAGCTCGCCTACATCGCGCAGTGCCAGTGGGTCTTCTTTGCCTAGGGCCATGGCAACACGCTTAGGTGTGCCAAATAAGTTGGCCAGCACGGGCATGGTTTTGCCAACAGGATTTTCAAACAGTAATGCAGGGCCCTTGGCACGCAAGACACGGTCGGCGATCTCTGTCATCTCTAAATGTGGATCGACAGCATAGCTAATACGTTTAAGTTCACCATTGCTTTCAAGGTGATCAATGAAACTGCGTAAATCCTTAAAACTCATATGGAAATACTCGTGCTGAGAAAAATGTGATATGGCGCGCACTATACCATTTTTGAACGCTATTCCCAAATGACTTCAGTGGTCAGTTAGTGACAGTAGAGCCTTGCTTTGACCCTTAGTGGAATCGGCGTAAACTGGCAGGAATATTCACGGCGGGAATAGGTGATATGAATAAGATAAGACAAGCTAAAACGAGCGGGCTGTTTTTGCTACTGAGTATCGGTTTTGGATTATGCTCAGTATCTATTAATGCGTCGGAATTAGCGCGGCATCATGATCGCTTTCAGTGGACCAGTAATGTTTGGGTGCAACCAACATGGAGCTCGAGTTGGGGAGTCGGCTGGCACAATGGTTATGGTGATCCTTGGCGAGTCGGTATTGGGTTTAATACAGGTTATCCCTATTGGAATCATCATTACCGTCCTTACTGGAGAAACAGTTGGCGTTATCCTTATCGTTATGAGCGGCGTGAATATGTAGAAGAACCTAAGCCGCGCGTGATCGCGCCATCGCAGAGCATCACCACTAGCGTACAGGTTAGCCATGGGATTAAGCGTTTACCCGCCAATGCAAGAGTCAAGCAGAAGAACGGCCGTACTGTCTATGAGTGGCAAGGTATTGAGTACGTTTATGATTGGACAACTGAGCGTTACAAGGTAATAGAGTAAGCTCGCTTGGTTTAGTGCTTACTATTAGAATGAGTTGTTTTTGATGGTTGAATTAAAAAGTTGGAGAGTTTGATGAAGTACCAATGGATATTGTTTGATGCCGACGAAACCCTGTTTCATTTCGATGCATTTAAGGGATTGCGTCTTATGTTCTCGCGTTTTGGCGTGGATTTTACTCGTGAGGACTTTGATATTTATCAAACCGTTAATTTACCTCTTTGGGTTGACTATCAAGACGGAAAAATTAGTGCTGCGCATCTACAAGTCACACGTTTTCAGGCTTGGGCTGAAAAGCTGAAAGTCAGCGCGCAGCAATTGAATGATGCCTTTTTAACGGCGATGGCCGACATTTGTACTTTATTGCCTGGCGCTGAAGAGTTAGTTAATGCGCTACATGGCAAAGTCAACATGGGCATTATCACTAATGGATTCACCGCGCTACAAACCATACGTTTACAGCGCACCGGTTTATTACATGCTTTTTGTCCCGTAGTGATTTCAGAAGAAGTTGGTGTCGCGAAGCCAGATTTGGCTATTTTTGAACATGCACTCTCTCAGATGAATCATCCAGCCAGAGAACACGTGCTGATGGTGGGCGATAATCCTCATTCTGATATTCAAGGGGGACTCAATGCGGGTTTTGATACGTGTTGGCTAAATCATAACAACCAGCTGACGCCTGAAGGGATCATGCCTCACTATCAGGTGAGCTCTTTGGTGGAGCTACAGCAGTTACTATTTAAGCCATAAGTAGACTGGCTGTTCAGCAGCCCGTTACGACAATCTCGAAACTCGGTGCCTGATTGCTGCTCTGAGCCTGCGTATATTTCAGGTAGCAGTTGTCCCCGCTCGATTTTTTACTTGGATGCATAAAACGGATAAAGGGTTCCGCTTTATTGTTGTGGAAGTACCAGTCGGCAGGGTCATCGGCATTAAATATGGCATCGGCAAAAGTGGCCTGCAACAGCAGATCCCAAGCATTGGCTGAGTCTGCTGCAGGATATCCATAGGCGAGTTCGACCTGATCGCCATTGAGACTAATTTGAGTGCTAGGCTGGGTGGCTAAGTTTTCGATCATAGCCTTGGCGTGTACTTGTGGCAGCGTGCCGCTCATTTCACCTTTTAAGCCTTGCAAGGCGGCAATCCTAGCGTCCGACTGGATATTGATGAATTTAGGCAGTGCGACTGTCGCCAATATCGCCAAGATAATGATGGTGACGACCAACTCTATCAGTGTAAATCCGTTTTGTTTCATTGCATTCAATACCAAGTTGTTTGCGTTTATTTTACACCGCGAAACATGAATCGACAGCTGAATACGGATAAAAAGGTTGTTTTTAAGGCATTTGTCAGCAAAAAGCGCCTTAATGGATTATTTGTTGCTCAGTTAGTGAAATTTGGGCTTTACATTTAAAGTCCATTTCCTTACTATTCTCGGCGTTCGGAGAGATGGCAGAGTGGTCGAATGCACCGGTCTTGAAAACCGGCACGGGTTTATAGCCCGTCTAGGGTTCAAATCCCTATCTCTCCGCCACATTAAGAAAAAAGGCTTCCAGTAATGGAAGCCTTTTTTCGTTTAATTTAATGTCTTTTATAAAAGGCTTACCAAAGCAGCTTTAACAGGGATTTCGATTGTTTAAAGCCAGCTATCTCAGTGCCACAATAAGAAAGCCCATTATCGAAAGATAACGGGCTTTCTGCTATTTGTACTGTTTTAACTGAATCACTTGAACCTAGAGTTCTTTTTTCTCGTTTAGTTTGATGCCTCTTTAAAAAGGCTTATGAAAACGGTTTGAGCCCTGAGATTCTCGGTTTTTATAGTGATACCTTTCAGATAAGCGCAAGTTTCAAGCCTCAAACTTTCTCTCCGTTAGATAAACATCTAACTCAACGCAAAATAGATATCCGTGACTAATTCGTGTTCTGCAACTTCGGGGAAGAAGTTGTGGTATTCAAAGTAGAGTGGAAAGTCTCTCAGTTCTTCGCCACTGTCTGGTAGCCACTCGCGATAGAACTGATAGATTTTCGCATCCATTTGGTCGTGTGAACCATGATGACGGATCACTGCGCAGCGCCCACCCGGAATGATCTTGGTTATTACGCCAAAGTCATTGGCGGCAACATCCTGATTGACTGAGCCACAGATATCGAAGCGAAATGCGTCGGGCGTGACCGTATTTGGGTCGTTTAAGGGAATGCCTAAGGTTTGACTGCTGTCCAAAGGAGACTCGCCACTCTGTTTACGCCATGTGATGAATTGTTGAATCGATTGGTTGAGTGATGCAGGGCTGCCCTGATGCTCCAGCGCCGCCACCTTAATGTTGCTTGTTTGGCTGATATTAACTTGCACAGTTTCTCTCCTTGTGATGTTAACGTTGGCATATTGTGCGCTCCATGCTTCCCACTTAGGGGTTAACCTGAACTGAGACGGTGTTTGTTGGAACTGCGCTTTAAAAGCTCTCGAGAAGGATTCGCTGTTTTCGAATCCTGCACTGAGGGCGATGTCGGTGATTTTCAGTTGTGGATGAAACACCAAGCGATAGGAGGCGCGCTTAAGGCGTAACATAGTGATGTATTTGCCTACATTGATGCCGGTATAGACCTGAAATTGACGATGGAAATGATATTTAGAAAAGTGCGCGACGGCGCTGAGCTGTTCGACACTGAGGGGCTGCTCCAGATGTTTGGCAATATAGTCGCAAACCGCCTCGATACGAGTACTGTATAGGTGCTGAGCTTCTTTGTTCATATCCATCTCGTTTTCAAGTGAGAGGTTATTGTGCGTTGATGGGACAGTTTATACCTGACCGAAATTGCTCAATAGTGCTTTAAAAGCCTCTGTGTTTCCAAAAGGCGGAGATCTGGCTATCTTCGTCGTTCAAATGCACATTAAAGGTTTTCTCCGCGACAACTTTGCCTTTTAGTTCTAGCGTCATACGCCATTTGCCGACTTTATTGTATTCGGGTGCCCAGATGGTGTCACCGAGGTAAAACTTCCAGTCATTGGAGTCGACATATACCTCGCCATCAAATGGTGGGCGGACATCACCGTTATCATCAGGAATGCTGGGATGATAAATGCAATATCTTAGTTTTTGGTTCTTGGCTTTTTTGATGTTGGCGATAAAGCCAAATTCGACATCAATCTCGGCGGGAACATGCACCGTTGCTTTAGTGAGCTTAGGTAACGCTGCGCTCTCGGCATCCCATTGGGTAAATATACCTGCATGTATGATGGTGACATCGGCTTTTAACTTGGACACAAAAGCACTCTGTGGTGGTGAAAACCACTAGTTTAGCAATCTGTCGTGCGGCTTACTAGGGGGTTAAATAGCAAAGGGGTTGCTGTGGCAACCCCTGCTAATCATGTAAATCGTAGAGACTCTTTACCTTGTCGAAGGCACGGATCTATTGGTGATATTTCACCGCCATATCAATAAGTGGCTCACGACTGGCTTTTTCTGCACGCAGTCTGGCTAGATAGTTCTCCCAGCACTCGACCTGATTTACCGCGAGATCATGCAGCACTTTCCAAGAGTAAAGTCCGGTATCATGGCCATCGTCGAATACGATTTTTACCGCGTAGTTACCCACTGGTGTAATGGCGGTGATATTGACGTTTTTTTTGTGGGTGACCAATACAGGATTACCATGGCCATGTACTTCTGCAGAGGGAGAATAAACTCGTAGTAGCTCACAGCTAAGTGAGTAAGTTTTCTCATCGGCAAAGGTGACCTCTAACAGGCGTGATTTACGCTTGAGTTTGAGACCGGTAACAAGAGGGTCTTTTGCTTGAGCTGTCATTGGGTGGCCTTTTATGAAAATAGGGCCTTAGGCCCTATTGATATTACAAAATGAAGCGACTGAGATCTTCATCTTGGACTAAGTTATCCAGATGCGCATTCACATAGTCGGCATCAATCACTGTGCTACTACCTGATTTGTCTGATGCCTCGAAGGAAAGATCTTCCATTAGGCGCTCCATAACGGTATGGAGACGACGGGCACCAATGTTTTCAGTGCGCTCGTTCACTTGCCATGCAGCTTCAGCAATACGATCGATACCGGATTCACTAAACTCAACCTTAACGCCTTCAGTTCCCATTAGCGCCACATACTGCTCAGTCAGTGAAGCATGAGGTTCAGTTAAAATACGTTTGAAGTCATTTGCAGTTAACGCTTGTAATTCAACACGAATAGGCAATCGACCCTGAAGCTCTGGAATTAAATCAGATGGCTTGGACATTTGAAATGCGCCCGATGCAATAAACAGAATATGGTCAGTTTTAACCATGCCATGTTTAGTGGTCACGGTGCAGCCTTCTACGAGCGGCAGTAGATCACGCTGTACCCCTTCACGAGAAACGTCTGGACCAGATGACTCGCCGCGCTTACAGATCTTATCTATCTCATCGAGGAACACGATACCGTGTTGCTCTACCAGCTCAATAGCTTGCTCTTTAAGGTCATCTTGATTAACTAATTTGGCCGCTTCCTCTTCTATGAGCAGCTTATAGGCCTCTTTGATTGGCATCTTACGACGCTTGCTGGCTCCTGGCCCCATATTTTGGAACATGCTCTGCAATTGATTGGTCATCTCTTCCATGCCTGGTGGAGACATGATCTCAATGCCTACTTGTGGCGCAGAGATATCGATTTCAATCTCTTTGTCGTTCAGTTGACCTTCGCGCAGCTTTTTGCGGAATACCTGACGAGTGGCTGAATTGTCTTGATTTTCGCTATCCCAATCCTCTTTTGGCTTAGGCAGCAAAGCATCAAGAATACGCTCTTCGGCGGCTTCTTCGGCTCTAAATTTACACTTAGCCATCTGCTCTTCACGGGTAAGCTTAATGGCGGCATCGGTGAGATCGCGAATGATCTGCTCGACTTCTTTGCCCACATAACCCACCTCGGTGAATTTGGTGGCTTCAACCTTGATAAATGGGGCTTTAGCGAGTTTGGCTAGACGACGGGCAATTTCAGTTTTACCGACACCCGTTGGGCCGATCATCAAGATGTTTTTAGGGGTGACTTCTTGGCGCAGATCCGCTTCGAGCTGCATTCGGCGCCAGCGGTTACGCAGGGCGATAGCAACAGAACGTTTGGCGGCTTGTTGGCCAATGATGTGACTATCCAGTTCATGAACAATCTCTCTCGGCGTCATCTCAGACATAGTTTTCCCTTAATGCAGATGCATAGGTTATTGATTTCGAGCTTAACTCAAAATCAGTAATTGAGTTCTTCAATCGTTTTAAACTGGTTGGTGAACACGCAGATATCACCAGCAATAGTTAACGACTTTTCAGCGATCTCTTTGGCGCTTAGCTCGGTATTCTCTAATAGCGCCGTTGCAGAGGCTTGAGCGAAATTACCACCAGAGCCGATAGCAATCAGATCGTTCTCGGGTTGTACTACGTCACCATTACCCGTAATGATCAATGAGCATTCACTGTCGGCGACAGCCAGCAGCGCCTCAAGTTTACGTAGCACTTTATCTGAACGCCAATCTTTGGCCATCTCGACAGCGGCGCGCATTAAATGACCTTGGTGCATCTCTAATTTGGCTTCAAAGCGCTCGAAGAGCGTGAATGCGTCTGCGGTGCCGCCTGCAAAGCCTGCTAATACTTTGTTGTGATAAAGGCGTCGAACCTTTTTTGCGTTTCCTTTCATCACTGTATTACCCAGTGATACTTGGCCGTCACCGGCTATGACAACTTGATTGTTGCGACGTACTGAAACGATTGTGGTCACGATATTTCCTCTTCTCTAGCCGAAGGGTAGGAAACCCGTCGGTGGACAATGTTTAAGATATGGGGGATGGGGTTTGGAAATTCAAGGGATGAAAGCCGTCGTTGATTAACTATCCCTCTATTTTAAGACTTAGGTGAGTGTAAGTGGCCAGAATGTAGATGTTTACTGCATTGTTCTGCGTAAAAAGTACTACATAATCGCTAATACTTTAGTGGGGGGTGGTGTGAGTAAAACTAGTCTATTGGTGTCTTTTGTTTAATACCTTAGCTGGATGATGAAAAGGTGGCCAAGCAGCATACTTTTGCCTGTTAGCGCTAGCTAACGGTTTTTCTCGGAGATCGAGAATCAAGAAATAGGTCGCTGTGCATATTGTCAGCTAGCTGAAGTGCATGGTGAAGGTTGTTTGGGGACGTTGACTCATTGAGTTCATCGGGTTGCGCTCCAGTATCTAGTAATCGCAAGTTTCTAGCGCGGTGTTCAAAGCGCATATGAATATTGCTTAGGACAACATCATTGTTCGTCGATGGTGATTTGGTTGGCCAACGAAATGGCTAATCTAACTCTTATTTTGTAAAGGATATTACAGATGACAAAGCTACTTCCACTGGCCGCTGCTATCGCAATGGCATTCGGTACTGCTCACGCTGCAGAGAGTACTGCGACTACGTCTCAAAATGGTTCAGGTAATACAGCAACAACGATGCAAACGGGTACCAATCACAATGCGACAATCGTAACGTCTTTGGGTAATAGCAGCTCTGCTGCTGTCACCCAATCTGGTGATGCTCAGCTAGCGAATATTACTCAGGCTGGCGGCGTTGATAGCTCAAGCGCAATCATTAATCAGACAGTGCAATCAAACACTGCCAGTATTAATCAGGTACACATGTTTAATACCCAAGCCTTGGTTAACCAAAATGGTACTGGTAACAATGCAGGCGTTGATCAACAGCACGTAGATGACACCTCTGCAACCGTACAGCAAGATGGTGAAAGTAACGTCGCAGATGTTAGACAGTATGGCTTCGGTATCCACAACCCAGCTGGCTCAAGCATTACCCAAACAGGTAATGGTAATAATGCGACTTCAGATCAAGATACATCGACTGATGCGCTATCGACGATTACTCAAACGGGTAATGGTAATACAGCAAATGTTGATCAATTGAATGGTGCTGAGCGCTCAGAGGTTTTAGTGACGCAAACAACCAATAACTCAACGGCTGCAGCGACGCAAAACAATTCAGCTGACTCTAGAGTGACGATTACTCAGAATAGCAGTGTTGCTTCAGCGACAGTGACGCAGTCTAACGGTGGATTCAACACCGCTTCTGTGACGCAAACTGACTTCAGTGACACAGCGTCGGCAACAGTGACACAAAATGGCAATAACAATGACGTGACGACTTACCAAGAGCATGTGTTCAACACCACGTTAAATGTTTCTCAAAATGGTGATCAGAACACCGCATCTGTCAATCAAGAACATGTTAATAACAGCACAGCGTCAGTTGATGTGACGGGCAGTAGTAATACGTCAACGGTACGTCAATATGGCTTTGGCGCTCATGAGCCTGCATCTGCGACTGTGGTAACTGCAGGTAATTTAAACAATGTTAATATCAATCAAGATGACTCTTTCCAAGCGGTAGCAAGTGTTAATCAAGTGGGTGATAGTAACGTTGCTCTAGTGGCTCAATTAAATGAGTCAGACAACTCTGAGGTTTCTATTTCTCAAATTGATGCGAGTCAAAGCGGTAACGTGAATGTGGTACAGGATCAAGCAGAAGATTCGTTGGTGACCGTACAGCAGTCAGCGGTATCTGGTTCAGCGGTTGTTGTGACTCAAGGCCCAGGTTCTGCGTTGACCGCTAATGTAACACAGACAGGTTCTGTTGGTGGCAGTGCAACTGTAGACCAAGATGGCTCAACGCAAAATGCGACCGTTAACCAAGGTGGTCTAGATAATATTGCTAACGTCTATCAAACTGCATCATTAAATATGGCGAATGTTAGCCAGTTTGGTGAGTTTGGAACGGCTGATATTGACCAAACTGGTGCAGACAACGAAGGTTGGGTAAACCAGTCTGGTGGCGCTTATAACGACGCAGTATTGCTGCAAGATGGTTCTGAAAACTACGCTAGCATTACGCAATCAGGTGTAGGTTTTGATGGTTCGCAAAACCTAGCGACGATTAATCAGTATGGCACAACAGATTGGGCTTCAATTACCCAAACTGGCGGTGCAGGTAATACAGCGACTATTACTCAAAACTAATAGGGTTTAGAGTAGTAAAATGTAAAAAAAGCCAGCTTTTGCTGGCTTTTTTTATTATCTATTGGGCACTCAGGTTGTTGAGTGTAGACTGTCATTAACTGCCTTCCCAAAACCAAATTTGGCAACCATTTAAACCGCCACGTTGCAATATATGACGATGTTTCTCAGCCGCACGTTTGCGATCATAAGGGCCTAAAACAACCTTATACCAAATACCACTGCTCCCTTCGACTTTACGCACTTGCGCTTCGAGCCCTTGGAAAGCGATCATGGCTTTCATTTGGTCTGCTTGAGATTGCTTTCTAAAGGAGCCACACTGCATTTGATAAGGGCGAGTCGGCGCGGTATTTTCTGGAATATCCACCTCAACTTGCTTGTTTTCCAGCTCCTGCTGATAGGTCCACTCTTCCTTTGGTTTTGGCGGTAGCGCATTAGGATCTTTTTTCTGCACCTGCGGCTTAACGGGTTGAACAACCACAGGTTCTGGCGTTGTGTCCGTTGCGCTGTCGTTAATGCTCCAAAGAAAATAGCCGAAGCCACCCACTAAACTGACAGTAACTAAAGATAGCAGCAGTGGGAAACGCTTTGGCGCAGGCTGGGCAGACTTGCGTCTGCCCCCTTTAGCCTTGGTTCGTCCTTTGGACGCTGGCTTTCTATTTGCGTAATCGCGATTGCTCATCTTACCGCCTTACTTTACATGCGCTCTAAGGTTTCGATGCCAAGTAGATCTAAACCTTGCTTTAATGTTTTAGCAGTAAGTTGTGACAGCAGTAAGCGACTTTTCTTCTCTGCTTCTGAATCAGCAGCCAGTACCGGGCACGCTTCATAGAAGCTAGAGAATGCGCCAGCAAGCTCAAATAGGTAACCACATAGTGCATGTGGCTGACCTTTAGCGACCATACGGTTTAGCACTTCGCCAAATTGCGCCAGTTTGCTGCCGAGTTCTTTCTCTTTATCGTGCTCAAGCTTAATGCTTGCATCACTGAGATCGATATCTGCGGCACGTTTGAAAATACCCGCGACGCGAGTATAGGCGTAAAGTAGGTAGGGTGCTGTGTTGCCTTCAAAGCTCAGCATCTGCTCAAAGCTAAAGATATAATCGCTGGCACGGTTTTTAGATAGGTCAGCATATTTTACTGAACTAATGCCGACAACTTTAGCAATCTGTTCTAGCTCTTGCTGGTCCATATCTGGATTTTTACTACGCACTAACTCTAAGGCTCGAGTTTCCGCTTCGCTCAGCAGATCAACTAATTTAACTACGCCACCAGAACGAGTTTTGAATGGGCGACCATCTTCTCCGTTCATGGTGCCAAAGCCCATGTGTTCAAGGCTCATTTCTGGCTTGACGAACTTGGCCTTACGCGCCAGGTTAAACACTTGTTGAAAGTGCAGGCCTTGGCGTAAATCAACAAAGTAAAGCGCGCGATCGGCGTTAAGCACATTTGAACGGTAGCGCATAGCAGCCATATCGCTGGTCGCATACAGATAACCACCATCGGCCTTTTGGATGATCACTGGGAGTGGTTCACCCTCTTTGGTTTTAAATTCCTCTTGGAATACCACTTTGGCGCCATTGCTTTCAGCGAGTAAGCCTTGGGTGTCCAAATCGAGCACTACTTGCGCTAAGTCGTCGTTGTAGGCACTTTCACCGCGAACATCGGCGCGAGTTAGGCTGACACCTAAGCGGGCATAGACATCGTGGCAGTGACTCAATGAGATGTCGTTAAACTCTTGCCATAGTTTGTTGCAGTAGGCGTCGCCTGACTGAAGTTCAACCACGAGCTTACGGGCACGGGTGGCGAACTCTTCTGACTCATCGAAACGTACTTTTGCTGCGCGATAGAAGCTTTCTAAATCTGACAGCTCCATTTGAGCCTGTTCGCCATTTTTGGCGCGCAGCTCTTCCATGTAGGCCAATAGCATACCAAATTGGGTACCCCAATCGCCTACGTGGTTTTGACGGATCACCTTATGGCCTTGAAACTCCAGTGCACGTACCACACTGTCACCAATGATGGTTGAACGTAGGTGGCCTACATGCATCTCTTTGGCGAGGTTGGGGGACGAGTAATCAACGACCACGGTTTGTGGTGTCGGTAATACCACGCCTAAGTGCTCATCTTTGAGTGCAGCCATCAATTGATTAGCTAAGGCGCTTTCATCGATAAAGAAGTTGATGAAACCTGGGCCTGCGATCTCTACTTTTGAGACTTGGCTATCTTGAGGCAGGCTATCGATAATTAGCTGGGCTAATTCACGCGGATTTTTACGCGCCACTTTGGTTAACATCATGGCTAAGTTGGTGGCAAAATCACCGTGAGTTTTGTCTTTAGTTCGGTCTACCTGAATACGCGCTTCAAAATCGGCAGGAATGATCGCCTGCTGTTTTAGGGTATTGATGGCTTGTTCGAGCAAAGATTGAATATGTGATTTCATTGGCGTTTAATCGACAGTTACTTAAGATAAAAAGATTCAGGGATAACCGCGTATTTTAGCCGCTACTGGTGGCTAATTGCTATCCTCTAAGGCGAAATAACCCATCTATTTTGCATATTTTTAATTACAAAAGATCTTGTGGGTCACGATCTAGGCTCCAGCGACACTTTTTTGCCAAGGGGAGGGCTTCGATTTGTGGCAGCGCGACCTCGAACGAATGCTGCAGTTGACTACGTTCTTTTGTTTGAAACATTAGTTGACGACGGAATTTACCCGCTTTCTTATCCATCGGCGCAGGCATAGGGCCAATCACTTCGCAGTTATCATTCTGCGGCAAGATGGCGGCCACTTGATTAAGAAACTCATCGGCATCTTCTGGTCGATGTGCTTCGGCACGCAGCAGTAGCATGTGCCAAGCTGGTGGCAGCAGAGCTTGTTTACGCTCTTCGAGTTGACCGCGCGCAAACTCGCCGTAACCTTTGTGCATGAGCTCTCGTAGTATTGGATTGTCGCACTGATGAGTTTGCAGTAATACTGTTCCAGCTTTACGCGCGCGGCCTGCACGGCCTGAGACTTGTGTGTAGAGCTGCCCAAATCGCTCAGGTGCTCTAAAGTCGGCGCTAAATAGTGCACCATCGACATCAAGAAGGCCGACTAAGGTAACATCGGGAAAGTGATGTCCCTTTGCAAGCATCTGTGTGCCAACTAGGATTTTATATTCCCCTTTATGAATAGCGTTAAGGTGGCCTTCTAGCGCACCTTTTCGGCTGGTGGTATCTCTGTCGATACGCACTACTGGGTATTTAGGAAACTCCTTGGCTAACGCTTCGGCAAGTTGCTCGGTGCCGACACCTTGCCCCATCAGCATTGTACTGCCACATTGATGACATTGGCGCGGAATCGCATAGTGATTACCGCAATGGTGGCAGCGGATCTCGCCTAAGGACTGATGCACGGTAAAGAAGGCATCACAACGGTCACATTCATGGAGATGACCGCACTCATGGCACAACAACGCTGGTGAAAAGCCGCGACGATTGAGAAACAGTAATACTTGATTGCCTGCATCTAGATGAATACGCATTTCGTTAAGCAATGCGTGAGACAGGCCATTTTTTAGCGGTTGGTTACGTATGTCGACAATGCCTTGGCGGACTTTTTCTGCGGCGCCTGCACGCTGGCCTAAGCTTAAGTGGTGATAGCGTCCACTTAATGCATTTTGTAGGGTCTCCAGCGATGGCGTTGCACTGCCTAGCAGCACAGGGATCTTCTCTAAATGGCCACGCATAACGGCTAAGTCGCGGGCGTGATAACCGACACCTTCTTGCTGTTTGAAGCTGCTGTCATGTTCTTCGTCTAAGATTATCAGTCCTGGGTAGGGCATTGGTGTGAAGAGCGCCGAACGAGTACCGATAATAATCGCCGCTTCACCGCTTCGGGCCTGTCGCCAAGCGTTTAACCTTTGATTGTCGGTAAGGCCTGAATGGATCACCGCAACCTGTACATTAAATCTATGTTTAAACCTACTAATGGTTTGTGGTGTCAGGCCGATCTCAGGCACCAAAATAAGTGCCTGTAAGCCTTTTTTTAGCACACTCTCTAGCAGTGCTAGATACACCTCTGTTTTCCCTGAGCCTGTAATACCCTCTAGTAGTGTGCAGTGATACCCGCTTTGCTGATTAAGCGTGGCAACGGCGATAGCTTGTTCTGGGTTGAGTTGGTGAGGGTCTTCGCCAAGCGTCAATTCCTCTCGCCATGATAGGTCAAGCGCGTTGGCGCGAACCTCTTTAGCTATCCAACCTCGCTCAAGCAACGCTTTTAACGCAGCCTTACTCAGTTCAAGTGCATTGACTTCCTCTTGGGTTAAAGCGCGCTCAAGAAATAGAGTCATCACTTTTCTTTGTGCCGGAGCTCTTTTTAAGGTGTCTAAGTCAGCTGACTTTCCGTCGGGTGTTGCCAGAAAAAAGGTAGTGCTATTTGCGGTGACTTCGGCCCCTTTTCTCAGTGCAACGGGGAGGGCTTGCGAGAGCATCTGTCCAACACTGCAAAAATAGTAGCGGGCCGCCCAATGGGTCAATTTGTATAGTGAGTCAGGTAGTAGTGGTGCATCATCGAGAAATTCAATGACAGACTTTATCTGCTGAGGCGTGAGTGAGCAGGTGTTGCTTATGTCTGTGACTAAGCCAATTAGTTGCTGCCTGCCGAAGGGAACTTTTACCCTAATACCTTTATGTACGCGATGTTCATCTGCAGCGTTCACTTGATAACTGAAAGATTGACGCATAGGAACAGGCAGGGCAACTTCGACGAACACGGGCATAGTTTATCTAAAATCGGTTGAGAGATAATTGAAGTGTAACGACCCAATAAAGGCAGGGCTACAACTATCTGTTTCTTTGGTAAATGAGTCACCGTCTCGATGGGATTAATGTGACAAATATGTTGAATGGTTTTGGCTATTTGTGCTTAATAGAGGGATAGGTTTTGCATAAGACGACACCATGAAAACGACTCTATACATTTCGATACTTGCCGCATTATTGCTTTGTCCATTGGCCTGGGGAAAGGTCTCTCACGTCAGTATTAATCAGCAACAATTTAATTTAGGCGCCAGCCCTCGGCTCAAGGTCAATATTGTTACCGACACTAAGTTTGACAAATTACAGTTTGTGGTGGAACAGCGCGCTGGTAACGAGCGCTTGATGGTCAATCCAATCAATAGTTTTATGTTATTGCTATCGGGCGTAGAGGATGTCAGTGATCCTGATGCGCAATTAGTGATTAAAGAGTACCGAGTCAATCGTTGGTATGATGTCAAACGGTTAGCCCTGTTTAGTGGTAAAACTATTGCAGTCGCGCCTTCTGAACAGAACCTTAAGGCGCCCGTTCAGGTTCAATCGAATCCTGCCGCAACGGGAGGTGCAGAGTTAACGCCTAATCTGGCATCAGAGGCGATGGTGGATACTGGTTGCATGCTAGATTATTCCGGTAAGCAAACACTGTGGCGCCTCGGTTCCCATTATGGCGGGATTTGGCAACTCAATACCTATGGCGCTATTTTGGCTATTTTTGATGCTAATCCTAAGGCGTTTAGTGGTGGGGATATTAATCGACTAAGAGCTGACGCTAAGCTGGCTTGTCCATCAGAAGCACTTAAACAAGGTTATCGCGACGCAAAATTGGCTCGACAGATCTTTGAGTCAAAGTGATCGTCTTTATTATTACAAGATTTTGTTTTAATTGGTAAACAATGCCTTTGCCTGTTGTTGGTTACTTAATTAATAGTGTGGGTGCTTGTATCTATTGTTGCTATCCTGTAGTATCTCGCGCCTGAATATTCTATTAATTACATGTGGTACCTGACTTCGGGTTGGGAGTGCGACGTGGCCTTAAACTTGAGGTAATCCAAATGAAACCAGGCATTCATCCTGATTATGCTGAAATCACAGCAACTTGTACTTGTGGTAACGTTATTAAAGTAAACTCAACTGCAGGTAAGCCACTGCACTTGGACGTATGTGGTGCATGTCACCCATTCTACACTGGTACCCAGAAAGTTATGGATACCGGCGGACGTATCGACAAGTTCAACAAGCGTTTCGGTATGCTTGGCAAGAAGTAATTGTTACTTCTGCGTTGAACAAAAAAGGTGCCTATATGGCACCTTTTTTGTTATTTGCGTTTTACGTTTTCGATTGTGCTATAACTAGGGCAGTTGTTCGCCACTTGATCGAGGGATTTGATAAGCGATGAAGACAATTTTCGTGATGCTGACACTCCTGTTGTCGTTTACTGCTATCGCAGGTAATAGCGTTTGCGTGCCAACGCAGTATGATGAAACCGTTAAGCTGAAATATGTAAATGATGGCGACACTATTACGCTCAGTGATGATCGTCTTGTCCGTTTGATTGGTGTCGATTCACCTGAAATTGATCATCAGTACCCCGAATTATCTGAACCATTTGCCAACCAAGCTCGGCAATTCATGCAGCAGCACCTTACTCAAGGTCAAACTCTTCACCTCGCATTTGATCGGCGCAAGCTCGATCCTCACGGTAGGACGCTTGCTTATGTATACACTCAATCGGGTCAGCATCTACAAGAGTTGTTACTTAGCAATGGTTATGCAAAAGCAAGGGTCTATCAAAATGACTACTTTTGGCAGTGTTTGGCCAATATTGAACGTCAAGCTCGTGTTCAAAAAGTGGGGTTATGGGGACATCCAAGTTATCAAGCCAAGCGTGTTGATGAGTTAACCCGAGATGATCGTAATCGTTGGAGAGAGGTCAGAGGAGTCGTAACGGGTTTTGAAAGAAAAGGTCAGCATTTATGGTTAATTATTGATAATAAGTTTTATGTGGGCATACCTAGAGAGGAATCTGGTAAATTTAGCAACATTTTGACCCTAAACTTGCTTGAAAGCCCCGTAATTGTCCGTGGAGAGTTGTATTATTCCTACAAAAAGTGGCAGTTAATCAGTTACCATCCATCGCAGATAAGTCTACAAAATAAGCCTTAGACCATTTGGCTTCATAATAAACTGAAATTTTCTAATATCTTGTTTAAAAAGTGGCTTTATTCGAGTATCTTAGCGACTTAACAGCTCACAGTGTTAACAGTTGTAAAACTGTTGGCAGTGATAGAGATGTAAGACCTCACTCGAAATATCATTTGTCGCATTTTGCAGGATTATAAAAATGGCCGATTTCCGTCAACAAGCCCTAGATTACCATGAGTTCCCCGTCCCAGGTAAAACCGCTGTTAGCCTGACCAAGCCCGCTGCCACCAGTATGGATCTGGCGCTGGCCTATAGTCCTGGTGTTGCAGAGCCTGTGCGTGAGATAGCCGCCAATCCTGACGATGCTTATCGTTATACTGCCAAAGGCAATACGGTCGCAGTGATCTCAAATGGCACCGCTATTTTGGGACTAGGTAACTTAGGTCCGTTGGCTTCTAAGCCGGTGATGGAAGGCAAAGCCTTACTGTTTAAGCATTTTGCCAACATAGATGCGACAGATATTGAAGTTAAACATCGCACCACAGAAGAGTTTATTAATACCGTAGAAGCGATTGCGGATACCTTTGGTGGAATTAACCTTGAAGATATCAAGGCTCCAGAGTGTTTTGAAATCGAAAAGGCCCTCATTGAGCGTTGTAATGTCCCTGTATTTCATGATGATCAACATGGTACGGCTATCGTAACCGCTGCAGGGATGATCAACGCGTTAGAGATCCAAGGTAAGAGATTGGAAGATGCGGTCTTTGTATGTATGGGAGCGGGGGCAGCGGCTATCGCGTGTATGACCATGCTGGTTAAGTGTGGTGTTCAGCGTGAGAACGTTTACATGCTTGACCGTAAAGGGGTTATCCATACTCGTCGTGAAGATATTAATGAGTATAAAGCCCTGTTTGCTAACAATACCGATAAACGTACCTTGCAGGATGTGATCAAGGGCGCTGATGCATTTCTTGGACTTTCTGGCCCTGATGTTTTGGCTGCTGAAGATGTGGCGTTAATGGCCGATAAGCCGGTTATTTTTGCTTGTTCTAATCCTGACCCTGAAATAAAGCCAGAACTTGCCCATGACGTGCGTAAAGATCTGATTATGGGAACTGGCCGCAGTGATTACCCTAATCAAGTTAATAACGTGTTGTGCTTTCCATTCATCTTCCGCGGTGCTTTAGATGTCCGTGCGGCGCAGATTAATGATGAGATGAAGATTGCTGCCGTGCAGGCTATTGCGGCGTTGGCGAAAGAGCCAGTACCGGCTGAAGTGCTGGCTGCTTACCCTGATGTCTCTGAACTGAAATTTGGTCCAGATTATGTCATTCCAAAGCCGATGGATACTCGCCTATTATCAAACGTAGCTAAAGCAGTAGCGCAAGCTGCCATCGACTCAGGTGTGGCGGCAGTAGAAAGCTTGCCTGAAAACTATATGGCTTAATGCTGTACTCAGTGTTGATAAAGGGCCTACGGGCCCTTTTTTATTGTGTAAAAGGGGGTTTGTTTGTATGGTGATTCATAGTCACTATTTTCCCAACTAGGCTTTATCGAGTGAAAAAAGAGTGAGGCGTTGTCCTCGGGTGACAGAAGATCTTTTTTTAGAAAATAAAAATAATAATCCTGCAGGAAGCGGAAATGAAATTGACTCAAATTTTGACTAAAAAGCTAACAGGATTCTGGCTACTCTCTTTAGCCGCTGTGGCATTTATTTTTTTACTTACCGCTTTGGTGAGTTTTGTGCAGTTAACCTTTAAATTTCAGCAACAACAGGTTTCAGAACTAGGCCGAATGTTAGCGAAACACCAGGTTGAACATCAGTTACAGCATCTCGATATTTGGTTACCACAAATTTTAGCGGCTTATGATACCCAGACCTTCGTATTGATGCATAAAGACGAAGTCCTATTTAGGTATGATCATGAGGAGTTAAAGTCAGGGGTTGTTAGCTATGAGCGAATCATCGACACCAGCAACCCGTTAGCCTTTCAAATCACTTTGCCGCAACCTTTTCTGTTGAAAAACATCAGTTGGCATGGGTTGTTAGTCTTGTTATTCGGTGTCGCAGCTATCGCACTATTTGTACGTTGGGGCTATCGGTGGCTCGCGCAGCAACTGGAAGGGATAGAGGACTTGGCTAAGCGCAGTCATCTTATCTTATCTGGCGACTACGACCGCGCTCTTGCAGAAAGCGGGCATGGCCGGCCGCGTTTAATTAATCGCGCGTTAACGCAGATGTTGCTAGAGCTTGATGATGCTCAAAAACAGCGAGCCCGATTCGATCAATTTATTCGCTCTAATACCTTCCTTGACCCTGAAACGGGTATCGGCAACCGTTTGTTTCTTAAAAATCGTCTCGACGCGTTGAGTAACGTCGATGGAATGATGGCTCCTGGTGTGTTGTTTCTGCTTGAGATGGAAGATCTGGATCTGCTGCAACAGCAGCTTGATGAATTTGCGATTCAAGATATGTTGGCGCAAACCATCAGCGGCATTAGCCAAGTGTTGGACTCTCAAGCAAATAGTATTTTCTCCCGCCGCTCATATAATCAATTTGCGATTGTCGTGCCGCAAATCTCACTGGCAGATGCTGAAAAAATCGCTGCCAAGCTACTCAAAATCTGTTTGGCACAGCCGCTCACTGCAATTGAAAAAGCTGACGATTTTTTCCATATCGGCGTGGCCTATTTTAAGGTGGGTGAAAGCAAGGAACAGCTGTTAGAAGAGGCTGAAATGGCATTGAGAGCAGCGCAATTTCAGGGCTGCAGTGGCTGGTTCATGTACGATAAAGGATCTGTCGATGAGGAGTTTGCTAAGGGCTCTGTACGTTGGCGTAGCTTTTTAGAATATGCACTGGTAAATAAGCGTGTGGTGGCTTTCTCGCAAGCGGTTTTAGACAGTGATGGTATTGAGCATCATAATGAAGTTTCATGTCGTTTACGCGATAACAGTGGCAATTTAGTCCGCGCAACGCTGTTTTTACCCATGGCGATTAAGTGTGGTCTGACACCACAGATAGAGCGACAGGTGATTGAAATCGTGCTGTTCGATCTGCTGGTGTCTCCTGAGAATCGACAGCGGCAATACAGTATTAACTTGAGCTTAGATACATTAACGAGTCGAGCGTTTATCCGTTGGCTCAAAACGACCCTGTTGGAATATCGTCACTTGACGCCCCAACTCATTTTTGAAGTCAATGAAGATATTGTCGTTAATCACCTAGATCGTCTAAAGGTGCCACTGGATATGATCAGTAAAATGGGCGCCAAACTGTGTGTTGATAGAGTTGGCCAGCAGGTGGTCAGTATGCAATACATTCAGGCCTGTCACTTTGACATTATTAAGTTGCATCGTTCCATTGTAAGGCAGATCCACTTACGTCAAGAAAATCAATTGTTTGTTAGGAGCCTGATCGGAGGACTGTACCGCACTGAAGTACAGGTATTTGCCGAGGGCGTGGAGTCATTCGAAGAGTGGCAAACATTGAAAATCTTAGGTGTTAGCGCAGCTCAGGGCAGCTTATTTAGCGACCCCATAGAAGAGTTGTAGTTTGGGTTGCCTGATTGTTGTTTGTGTGTACGGCTTGTAGCTTGATAGTTGCTGTTCTATGTTTAATCGAGGCTATCTAATTGATGTTATATTTTATCTATAAAATTAGATGATTACTCGCTACAATAACGATAATAATTTGACGCTTTTGTGCATGCTTGAACGCAGCTAATAAACACTGATTAACGGATAACACTGGTCAGTGATACAAGTTCACCTCACTTTGGGTACCGCATTTATGGATATTCGGTAATGGAAAATAGTCTTTGGAACAAAATTGCTTTTTGGCAAAAGACACAAAGTAAAGTTGATTTGGGTGTCTACTTGTCTGCTGACGAGCTCACTGTATTTGAGCCGTCGGCGCAGCCATCTCATATGAAAATTGCTTTTGAGCAACATGATTGGCATAGCGCGTTTAGCCAATTATCTCGAGAACTCTCTGGTGCGAACCTTCAGATAGTGCTTAGCTCTGACTACTATCAACTGCTTGTTGTCGATAAGCCTGCCGTTGAAGAGGCCGAGATGACTCAAGCCTTGCAGTGGGCCATTAAAGATATGGTTTCTGTGCCTGTGACAGAGCTGCATTTAGATTATTTCGAAACGCCCCAGTCTACAGCCAATAAGCTGACCGTTGTTGTGGTTGAACGAACCTTGTTAAGCAATATGGTCACTGTCGCAGAGCAGTTGGACGTCACTATTGCTGGCATTAGCATTGAAGAGATGGCCATTAGCAACCTATCTAAAGATGCGCATCAAGCTAAGTTGGTGCTGTGCCATAAACCGGGTAGCGAGTTGATGCTGACGGTCATCAAGCAGGGACAGTTGTTTATGCAGCGGAGTGTACGTGGCTTCAGCCAAATTGATACCGTGGCTGCCGCTGAGCTGAGTTTTGGTGTGGCAGATAACTTGAGCCTAGAGCTACAACGTTCGATGGATTACTTTGAGAGCCAATTGCGTCAAGCACCTGTTACCTCCATTGAATTATTGATGGGAGGAGCAAGGGAGGAGTTAGCCAAGCTACTATCGACTAATTTTAATCAACAGGTCAATGTGGTTGAGTGTCAAAGTGTTGCAGATAAATTGAGTGAGCTAGCCTATCTTGAGTTCTCCCTTTCTGTGCAAGAGGAGGCTGCTTAGATGAGCTTAAAATTGCGCGTTAACCTTTACAATGCATCGCTATTGCCGCCTAAGCTACGTCTCTCTTTTTCTCGTTTATTACGTGTATCAGTCGCACTGTTATCGCTGCTATTACTGGCTAATATTTTTGCCTACTTTAGTGTGTCATCGCTAGAGCAAGAGAAGCGCGACCTAGTACAGATAAAGAACCAGTTATCGTCTGAGAAGCAGGTGTTGGAAGCTGAAATCGCAACCCGAACGCCATCACTGGCGTTAGTGAAACAGGTTGAGTTATTGGCCCAACAAATAGAGTTAAAACGACTACTACTTGGCGAGCTAGGGACATTAAAAGCGATCACGAGTAAAGGGTATTCCGCATTGCTGACCGATCTGGCAAGTGTGGCAGACAGCTCAATTTGGCTGAGTCGTATTCAAGTGATTGAAGAACGTATGCGATTCGAAGGCTATACCAGTGCGCCACAACATGTGCCGCGATGGGTGGAAAAATTACAACAAGTCGACACTTTGAAGGGCCAGGCGTTCAGTACCTTGACCATGAGTCGTGGTGAGGATAAGCCGTTGTCTTTTGTGTTGCGTAGCCAAGAGACTGAGGAGAAAAGCCAATGAAACAGGCATTGAATCAGTGGGCTGAAAAATTTGATGCACTGTCGCAACGTGAGCGAGTCATGGTGGCGGCTGCGGTAATTGTTGTCGTGGGAATGACACTCTATATGCCGCTTGAGTCTTTGTTGCTAAAACGAGACGCGCTGCAACGAGAGTCGAAAGCGCTTGTCGCAGAAAATAACATTTCTGAACAACAGATAGCGCTTTACCAACAGAAATTGGCACAAGACCCAGATGAAGAGTATCGCGCCCGTTTGACAATATTGACGCAGCAGATGGCTGATATTGATAGCCAGTTGACTGAGCAGATGGTTGACATGGTGCCCGCGGAGCGAATGCCGGCCATGTTAAGTGAGCTGTTAGTGAGGATTAAAGGCGTTAAGCTACAATCTTTTGACTCCATTGCTCCAACGCCGTTATTAGCGGTAGGCGAGGAGAATAAGCTCAACCTCTATAGTCATGGCATTAAATTAGTGTTGGAAGGTGACTACTTCTCCACCGTTAAGTTTATCGAAGCGGTTGAAGCCATGCCGAATAAGCTCTATTGGAAGCAATTGGACTACAGCGTAGATCAATATCCGAAGGCGAATATTGTACTTGAGCTATACACATTAAGTATTAATGAGGACTTCATCAGTGTTGCAGACCAAGGCTAAGTTACTGTTAGCGGTGCTATTGTTCACCGGAGTGGTACAAGCGCAATCGTTACGCGATCCTACCCGACCTGGCGTTGGGGCTGTGACGAGTGCATCAAACAACAGTGCAATGACTACTCAACTCATTTTAAACAGTGTTGTGATATCTGGTAACAGTGCAACGGCTGTTTTTAATAATAAAATGTTCACCATAGGTGACAGTGTGCAAGGCGTTAAGATAGTGCGCATTAATGCCAAAGGTGTTTGGCTTGCCGACGGCCGCCAATTCACCATGTACCAAGCGGTAACAGGGACTAAGGGACAATAAATGAAAGTAATAACCACAGTGACGCCTCTGCTTGCGCTTGTATTGGTGGCGTGTCAGACAACGGATAGACCACTGCCAGTTGAGTCTAAGTCGGCACTGGATTCTTCAATGATACAGCAAAATGAAAAACTGGCGACGCCGCCAGCTGCTGTCATGCCCGATTCGGTACAACGAGAACTGTCCGCTTCATCATTGCTAGCGGGTGTTTCACCAAGCATGCCTTCAGAGCGTCGTTTTGATGTGTCGGCAAGTGATGTTGATGCTAAAGTCTTTTTCCCAAGTTTAGTGCAAGGCACACCACTGAGCGTTGCCGTTCACCCCGATGTCTCTGGGACTGTTTCACTGTCACTCAAAGGGGTGACATTGAGTGAAGCATTACAAGTTGTTGAAGATATTTACGGTTATGAAGTGAGCCGTGAAGGACGTATTTTACGTGTTTTTCCTGCTGGCATGCGTACCGAAACGTTCCCGTTAAATTACCTTTACATGGAACGTCATGGTCTATCGTTGACGTCGGTAAACTCAGGGCGTATTTCAGACAGCAATAACTCAAATAACAACAGCAATAACAGCGATAACAACAGTAGTAACAACAATTCGTCCAATAACGATAGCAGCAATAACAGTAATGAGACCACCAATGGCACCTTTATTCGTTCTAAAACCAAAACTGATTTTTGGGGCGAGTTAAAAGAAACCTTGGTATCTATCGTCGGTGATACGGGCGGCGGACGCCAAGTTGTGGTGACGCCACAGGCTGGCTTGGTGACCATTCGAGCTTATCCTAATGAACTGAGACAAGTGCGTACCTTCCTGCAAACCGCGGAAAGTCATCTGCAACGCCAAGTGATTTTAGAAGCCAAAGTGCTCGAAGTGACGTTATCAGATGGATATCAGCAAGGGATACATTGGGAGAGTGTATTAGGGCATGTTGGCAGCACTAATATTGAGTTCGGTACTTCGAAACCAACGAGTGGTTCTGTTGGCGACCTGATCACAAATGCGATTGGCGGTGTAACATCGCTGCAAATTAAGGGGTCGGATTTCAACACCATGATCAGCTTGCTTGATACGCAAGGAGATGTTGATGTGTTATCGAGTCCACGAGTAACGGCATCGAACAACCAAAAAGCGGTGATTAAAGTTGGTCGTGATGAGTATTTTGTCACTGATGTCTCATCAACGACAGTCGCCGGTACCACGCCAGTGACATCACCTGAAGTCGAGCTCACGCCATTTTTCTCGGGTATTGCATTAGATGTAACGCCACAAATCGATTCAGAAGGGAATGTGTTACTACATATTCATCCTTCGGTTATTGATATTAAAGAGCAAACCAAATCGATAAAAATATCAGAAAGCACGCTAGAGTTGCCATTGGCGCAAAGCGAAATCCGTGAGTCGGATACCGTGATTAGAGCGAGCACAGGTGATGTTGTTGTGATTGGTGGTCTAATGAAGAGTGAAAATATTGAAGTGGTATCAAAAGTCCCCTTGCTTGGTGATATTCCATTTTTAGGTGAGGCTTTTACCAACCGAGCCAAATCACTGAAGAAAACCGAACTGGTGATTTTGCTCAAGCCAACGGTTGTGGGCGCAGATACCTGGAAAAGCGAGTTAAAGCGCTCGAAAGCCTTGTTAGACCGTTGGTATCCAGAGGCTGAGAAGGAGTAATCGCTCTTGTACCTGCAGCACTTTGGCTTGGGTGAAGCCCCATTTTCCTTAACACCTAATACCGGATTTTTTTTCGGTTTGGCTCCCCACGTTGAGGCGCTGCAGGTGCTGCAAACCGCGTTGCAAACTGGCGAAGGTTTCATCAAAGTTACTGGTGAGGTAGGCACGGGAAAGACGCTCATCTGCCGCAAGCTGCTTAATGAGATCCCTTCAAGGTTTCATTGTGCTTATCTGCCTAATCCCTATTTAACACCTGATGAATTGCGTTGGGCGGTGGCATTAGAGTTAGGACTTAAGTATTCAACTAATATCGATCAGCAACAACTAACGACTCTTATCCAGCAACAGTTGATTGCGTTGTCAGCCCATGGACATTCGATTGTGTTGGTATTAGATGAAGCACAAGCACTGCCTGATGAAAGCTTAGAGGCATTACGGTTATTTACTAATTTAGAAACCGAGAGTCGAAAACTACTGCAGGTGGTGTTGTTTGCCCAGCCAGAGCTCGACGAACGACTCGCATTAAAACAGTTCCGCCAACTGCGTCAACGCATCACTTTTAGTTATCAATTACGTCCGTTAACACGCGGTGAAACCTCGGCCTACCTTGCTCACCGCTTGCAAATAGCGGGTTATCAAGGGCCGGAACTGTTTTCACAAAATAACTGTATGCGACTTGCTAAGGCGTCGCGAGGGATCCCAAGATTGATCAATATTTTGGCGCATAAAGCATTGTTGTTGGCTTTTGGTGAAGGGGCGCAGTGTGTATCTCACCAGCATATTAAAGCAGCCATTAATGACACCGATGATGCAAAAGGTTCGGCCATGCTAACGCGTGGATGGTTTGCTGCACTTGGTGCTGCTGCGATTGTCGTTGTTTCGGTCTCGGTGTATTGGTTTTTAGGGGCTGCAGCATGAGTGTGATTAATACTATGCTAAAAGATCTCGATAAGCGTCAGCAGAGTCATGATTTAGATGAACTGCCTGTGCCTCCGTTACAGTATCAAGGTCGTCAACCCCACCGACTCCCTTGGGTGCTACTGATTATTTTCGCTAGCCTTCTCCTCATCGGTGGAGGTTTGGGGTGGTCGCAATTATCTCAGCTTCGCCATGACAACGCTTTATTAACCCAGCAGGTGGAAGACGCACATACTGATAAGGTTGCCGATACTCCTATCTCGGCTGAGACTGATAGTGGTTCAGTTGAGCCTGCAAGGGGAGAGGCCAAGCCTGCTCAGATGACGACGAAGTTGACTGCCGATAAAACGATTGAGCAAAACCGCTCACAGCAGCGTCAACAGTCAAATGTCCCATCTGCTAATACTCAAGATAAGCCCAAGAACCCAGCTACACCTGATGAAGTGCCTGTGCAGATTACTGCTGAAACAGTGACAGTAACGCAAAAGCCTCCAGTCACTGCGGTAAAGCAAGCGCCTAAAAAGGTCGACAGAACAACCCAAAGCACACCATTAAGCGGGAAAATGGCGGTGACCGAAGTTAGATTGACTCCGAAACAGCTTGCAGAAAAACGTTTTGCTTTAGGGATGGCGGCACAGAATGAGGGCCGTCAGAGCGAGGCTCTGGGGTATTTCTCCGAAGCATTAAGATTAAGTCCACAGATGCATAAAGCCCGGCAACATTTGGCCGCACTTTACTATGGGCAGGGGATGTTTATCGAGGCGCAATCGATACTCGAACAGGGCTTGAGCCTGTATCCATTGGAACTCGATTATGCCTTGCTATTGGCAAGGGTGCGTGAGGCTGGGGGCGATAAGGCCTCTGCATTGACAGCCTTAGCCCTGATCCCTGATAGCCATCTGTTGGCTAAAGATAAGTGGACGATGCAAAGCCAGCTTGCTCAGCAGTTGGGGCAATATGAGTTATCCGAGGCAAGCTATCGTCAGTTAGCGAGACTTGAGCCGAGTCAGGGCCGCTGGTGGATGGGGCTGGGCTACGCGCTCGACTCACAACAGAAATATGTGATGGCTAATCAGGCCTACAAGCAAGCTTTAAAGCAGAGTGGTTTATCTAACGAAGCGATTAGCTACGTGGAAAGTCGCTTAGCGCAGTTAGGAGAGTTCGAGTGAAACCAAAGTTAAAGATGCGTTTAGGCGACCTGCTCGTGCAAGAACAAATTATCAGCGAAGCGCAGTTGATGCAGGCACTGGCCGAGCAAAAAAACAGTGGTAAAAAGCTAGGGCGAACCTTGATTGATCTCTCATCAATCACAGAAGATCAACTGCTGAAATTCCTGTCGCAGCAGCTTAATATTCCTTTCTTGGATATCAGCCGTCGAGCGATAGCGCCTCAAGTGGTTAATTTGCTGCCAGAGGTTCAAGCGCGCCGCTATCGTGCTTTGGCGGTCGAAGATGACGGTGAAAGTGTCTTGGTAGCAATGAGCGATCCAGCCGACTTACAAGCGCTCGATAATATTGAAGTGATGTTAGCTCCGAAGCGATTAACGCTTGCTGTGGTTACTGAGACACAGCTGCTTGATGCCTTTGACAATCTGTATCGCCGTACGGGCGAGATTGCACAAATTGCGGGTAAGCTTGAAGAAGAGTATGCCGCTGACGACCAGTTTGACCTTGCCAGTTTAACCGACGCCGATAGCGATAACGAAACCACGGTTGTTAAGTTACTTCAGTCAATTTTTGAAGATGCGGTACAGATGCGAGCGTCGGATATTCATATTGAGCCGGGTGAAAAAGTGCTCCGTATCCGTCAGCGTATTGATGGCCAATTGCAGGAGAATATCTTACAAGAGGTTAATATTGCCGCCGCATTAGTGTTGCGTTTAAAGCTGATGGCCGGACTCGATATTTCTGAAAAGCGCCTGCCGCAAGATGGGCGTTTTCACATGGAAATAAAAGGCCATAAAATCGACGTACGTATGTCGACGATGCCTATCTATCATGGTGAGTCGGTGGTGATGCGTTTACTCGACCAATCGGCAGGGTTACTGACGTTAAATGAAACCGGTATGCCGCCCGAGATGTTGGCGAGAGTGCGTAAACAGATTAAGCGCCCTCACGGTATGTTGTTGGTAACAGGTCCAACGGGTAGCGGTAAAACCACCACACTCTATGGCGTGCTAAGTGAGCTTAATACCGCCGATAGAAAGATCATTACTGTTGAAGACCCAGTTGAATATCAATTACCACGGATTAACCAGGTGCAAGTCAATCACAAGATTGGCTTAGACTTCTCCAACGTACTACGTACGACTTTGCGTCAAGACCCCGATATTATCATGGTGGGTGAGATGCGTGACCAAGAAACGGTAGAGATTGGTCTGCGAGGCGCTTTAACGGGTCACTTTGTCCTGTCGACCTTGCATACTAATGATGCGGTAACCAGTGCACTGCGTCTATTAGATATGGGCGCGGCCAGTTATCTCGTTGCTAGTGCTCTTAGGGTGATAATTGCCCAGCGTCTAGTTCGTCGAGTGTGCCATAACTGTGCGCAAGCCTATGAGATGGGGCCACAAGATCAGGCTTGGCTAAAATCGGTAACTAAACAAGATTTTTCACAAGCCACATTTAAAATGGGTGCCGGATGCCAGAGCTGTAACGGCAGCGGTTATCGTGGTCGAATTGGTGTATTTGAGATTCTTGAGTTAGATGAATCCATGATTGAAGCAATGCGCACGGGTAACCCACAGGACTTTGCGGCCGCGGCTTATGCAAGCCCCAATTTTACGCCGTTAGCCGAGTCAGCGTTGACCTACTTGGCACAAGGGCTTACTACGCTCGAAGAGGTCGCTAAGTTAGTTGAAGATGCATCGGATGCGCAGATCCCCTTGATGCTCCATCAAGGGGTTGAGGAGTAACTATGCCGGTTTATCAGTACAGAGGGCGAGACGCACAGGGGAAATCTGTCACTGGACAGCTCGATGCTGCGACTGAAAGTGCTGCTGCTGATCAGCTTATGTCTCGTGCTGTGATCCCGTTGGAACTCAATGAAACTAGGCCCAAACATGATTTTGACTTAGGGACCTTGTTTAAGCCGAAAGTAGGTCTCGATGAGCTGCAAATTTTCACTCGGCAGATGTATTCACTGAGTCGTTCGGGGATCCCAATACTGCGTGCTATTGCAGGTCTGTCAGAAAGTACTCATTCTCGACGCATGAAAGATGCACTCAATGATATTTCTGAGCAGTTAACCTCGGGCCGCCCCTTATCCTCGGCAATGAATCATCATCCTGATGTATTTGATGCGCTATTTGTCTCAATGATCCACGTTGGCGAGAACACGGGTAAGCTGGAAGATGCCTTTATTCAGCTATCAGGATACATAGAACGCGAACAAGAAACTCGCCGACGCATTAAAGCGGCGATGCGTTACCCGATATTTGTATTGATTGCCGTGGCATTGGCTTTAGTCGTGCTTAATATCATGGTGATACCCAAATTTGCTGATATGTTTTCCCGTTTTGGCGCCGATCTCCCCTGGGCAACAAAGTTACTGATTGGTACCTCAAACTTTTTCGTCAACTACTGGTATCTGTTGCTGGCCGGTATCGCCGCGTTATTTGTGGGTATTCGTTATTGGCATAATAGTGAAAAAGGTGAGCGGCAATGGGATCAGTGGAAACTCAAAATACCCGCGGTTGGCAGTATCATTGAGCGCTCGACCTTATCACGCTATTGCCGCAGTTTTGCCATGATGCTCAGTGCGGGCGTGCCGATGACACAGGCGCTGAGTTTGGTCGCCGATGCAGTAGATAATGCCTATATGCATGACCGCATCGTTGGCATGCGACGTGGCATTGAATCCGGTGATTCAATGCTGCGAGTTCATAACGCAAGCCAACTGTTTACGCCGCTAGTATTACAGATGGTGGCAGTAGGTGAAGAGACTGGTCAGATAGATCAACTGCTTAATGATGCGGCGGATTTTTATGAAGGTGAGGTCGATTATGACTTAAAAAATCTCACAGCTAAGTTGGAGCCTATATTGATAGGTATTGTTGCGGTTATTGTATTGATCCTCGCGCTCGGTATCTATCTGCCGATGTGGGATATGCTCAATGTGGTCAAGGGTGGGCAGTAAAATGACACTCTGTAGTCACTTTTGCGTTGGCAGGCAGTGTTGATGGAGCGGCAACAGCAAGCAGACAGCGAACTCATGCATGTTTACGGCAAGATTATTGCTATAGTTTTAATGTTACTTATTTTGGCGATTTTAGGGTTTAAGTTTTTTGCTAGCGTAGAAAAAGTTTCCGCCAATGGGCTTAAAGTTGAGCATTCTCGGTTACTCAATGTGTTGGCTATGGTGCGTTCACAGTGGCTGACACAAGGTCGTCCGCCGCAACTGAGGTTGGATTGGTCTACGTCGTTACTCAGTGATAATGATCATCAGGGGGTCATCTCAATGAGCCAAGAGGGTTGGCCAATTGTTGTTGGCGCTGATATTGTGGGCTGTAAAGAACTTTGGTGGCAGTTGTTAGGTTCAAGAGTCGAAGCCGCACAAATTACCACAGAAATAAGCCGTGAGCGAAATGTTTGTAGCTACATTGCTAAAAATGGTGATCGATTAAGTTATCAGCTCACATCGGGCCGTGTAATTTTTTTGACGAAAGAGTAAATTTAGTAATATCAAAGGTTTCTAAAAATATCGAAACTGATAGAATTGTGGCAATTGTTGAAGGGAGTTAGGTATGCAAAGCAAGTATTTAAATGGGAAGCAACAGGGCTTCTCTCTGATTGAACTCGTGATTGTCATCGTAATTTTGGGGATTTTGGCGGCCACCGCGATTCCGCGATTTTTGAATGTGACTGATGATGCCGAGGATGCCAGCGTTGATGGTGTATCTGGTGGCTTAGCCACTGCCGTTAGCTTTGTGCGCTCTCAGTGGGAAGTTGATGGCCGTAACAACACGAGTGTTGTCCTCGATGGTACTACCATTTCTCTGGACACCCGATTTGGTTTTCCTACAGGCCTAACCGTAACCAGTGCTACAGGAATGACTAATGCCTCGTGCCAAGAGGTATTTCAGAATATTCTACAAAGCGCGCCGCGCAATGTACTGTTTAATCAAGATGCGCGCAACCAACGTTTTACTGCAAGAGTAATAGGTGGTGCAGGCGGCACGGCTACAGCGATCAATGGCGTAGTGATCAACAATTTAGATCTCTGTGTTTATCATCAGGTTGCCTCTTTAGCCTTGAATCCAACGAATGGTGTTCCAACACCAGCGCCCGATTTAAACACTGCTAATGCGAAAGGGATCACTTATAACCCAGGTACAGGCCAAGTATTGAGTTTTACTAATTAAATAGCATCGTTTCTCAACTAAGAAGCGTGATTAAATTTTCTATTAAGGATGTTAACGATGAATAAGCAGAAAGGTTTTACGCTTATTGAGCTAGTGGTTGTGATCATTATTTTAGGTATTTTGGCGGTCACCGCAGCACCTAAGTTTATTAATTTACAGTCAGATGCTAGAGCATCGACTGTGGATGGTGTCAAAGCGGCTTTGCAAGGCGCCAACTCACTCGTTTACTCAAAGGCTGCTATAGCGGGCAAAGAGAAAGATGCAGGTGCGTCGATTACCATTGCAACCGGTGTCAACGTGACCACTGATTACGGGTATTTGGACAGCGCAACAAGCACTGCAGTGGTGAAAACCAATCTTGAAAAAGCCATGGATATGACATTTCAAGCTCTCGCAGCAGCAGATACCGCGGTTTCAACAGATGATTGGGGAGTATTTTACTCAAGTGATACTAAATTTATCATAGTACCGAATGGTAAGAAGACAACGGATGCATGCCGTGTCGATTACACTACAGCATCACAGGATGCCACGAGTAAAGTGGTCACGCCTGCCAAAGTTACTGCAGTAACAACAGATTGTTAATAGGATAGGTTAAATGAATAAGCAAAAAGGTTTTACCCTGATTGAGTTAGTCGTTGTGATTATTATCTTAGGTATTCTGGCAGTCACCGCTGCACCTAAGTTTATTAACTTGCAGTCAGATGCGCGTGCTTCGACCCTTGAAGGAATGAAAGGTGCTTTACAAGGTGCAAACACGCTATTGTATTCAAAGGCAGCGATTCAAGGCAAAGAAAAAGCGGATGGTGGCACAACTGCCAACATCGATACTACTGGTAATGGCACTGCTGATACTATTGGCGTTTATGGCTATGTTAAAGCGGACGCAACTGAGATGGCTAAAGTTTTAGAGATTGATGCCACAGAATGGACTATTGCAGTACCAGCGTCAGGCGTCAGCTCTGCTGATATCATTATTCATCCGGCCGATATAACACCTTCAGCGACTAAAAAGTGTTTTGTTGAGTATACCGATGCTACAGCTACAACCTTGCCTGTGTATAAGGTCGAGAAAGATAATTGTTAAGTAGTTCTCTTTCTTGAAAAAGCCCGCTTTATGTGGGCTTTTTTATTGGGAATTTAGCTGAATGATAGAGGTTAAAAAATGCAATCATAGATAGTTGTCAGCGTGGACTAGAGTCACAATGAAAAACGATGATAGACTGCTTGTTAATAAGTTGGCGGGCATAATTAAGGTAATAAGGGGGCTTATTTGCAGTGGCACAATCTAACATTTGCAGAGTTGACCACAGCGCAGCTATATGAGCTACTGCGTGTCAGGGTTGATGTGTTTGTCGTGGAGCAAAATTGCCCCTATCCTGAGCTAGATGGCAAAGACACATTGGCAGGGACACGGCACCTGTTCGCCACAGATACCCAAGCTAACATCGTGGCCTATGCAAGGATATTGGCTCCCGGTGTGAGTTACTGTGAGTCGAGTATAGGCAGGGTGCTTGTGGCTGAAAGCGCGCGGGGTAGTGGCGTTGCCCAGCAGTTAGTGCAGCAAGCCGTGGAAACGGCTAAACATTACTGGCCTAGGGTGAACATTCAGATAGGCGCGCAAGCGCATCTTTTGAACTTTTATCAGCGCCAAGGATTTGAGCCAGTATCCGAGACCTACTTAGAAGATGGTATTCCTCATCGGGATATGCTTTTGAAACATAGTTAAAAAAGTTTATAAAAAAGAGCACATCGAGTGCTCTTTTATGTTTGGGAAAGTAGACTGTGCAATAATCTTAAACGTGCTAGATTATTGATCCCGTAAGCGGATCCTCGGATTATGGTTAACGTTACCATGGCTATCAATGCTTGATAGTTGGTTTTGCTGGGCAATAATCGCTAACGGACCCGAAGGCAAATGGCGAACAAACAACAGCCGATAGCCAAACCGGTGCAGGTTGTAGAGGGCCATTTTTTGCTCTGCGCTCATAGAGTTCCAATGCTCATCATGATGCAGGCTAGTCCCTCGCCTGTCTTGCAGTTGTTGTGCTACTTGCATGTTATTATCTTTGCGTATGTAGGCCTATGCAGCCAGTTTTCTATTATCACAAGCCAAATTGACTTATGAGAGCATTAACTTAATTAGTTAAGCTGCACTATTGTATCGGCAATTATCTGAACAATAATTGCACGAGATCAAATTCTATCGGCGAATCGTAAACGGCTATTAAAATTTATGAAAGCGCTCACATTTTTGACAAGTATTAGGAAACTTCACATTGATTAATTATATCGAACCTGTTTTCCGTCCTCCCTCAGAGTGGAAGTCTCTCATCCTTCAAGTGACCAATGGTTGCAGCTGGAACCGCTGCAGTTTTTGCGATATGTATACCGCGCCACAAAAGCAATTTCGTGCACAAAAATTGGACAATGTTGCCGCTGATATCCTCAAGGTTAAGCAAAGTGGCGTGCCAATTTATCGAGTATTTCTTGCCGACGGTGACGCCATGAGCTTGCCGTTTAAACGGCTTGAAGCTATCTGCTTGCTGATACGGGAGCACTTGCCTCAGGTGACGCGCATTAGCAGCTATTGCCTACCCCGTAACTTAACCAATAAGACACCCGAACAGCTGTCTCGACTACGTGAGTTGGGCCTATCTTTACTCTATGTTGGCTGTGAGAGTGGCGACGATGAAGTGCTAAGCTGCATAGATAAGGGCGAGACTTATGCTTCCTCTTTGGCTGCATTAGAGAAAATCCGTGCCGCAGGCATGAAATCGTCAGTCATGATACTTAATGGCTTAGGGGGCGAGCGCTTCGCTGAGCAACACGCCGTCAACTCGGCAAAGCTCATGAATGCAGCTCAGCCCGACTATCTGTCAACCTTAGTGGTGACACTGCCGCTAGGGACCGAGCGAATGGACACAGTGTTTGGCGGTAAATTCATATTGCCAAATCAACTTGGGCTGCTTAATGAGATGCAGATGTTACTTAGTCATCTTGAGCTGAATAAAACCATATTTCGCTCTGACCATGCTTCAAACTATTTAGTGTTAAAGGGGGTACTGGGCAAGGATAAACCCAGCTTGTTGGCTCAGGTTGAGCAAGCCATTGCAGGACTAGTTCCGTTGCGCCAAGAGTGGCAGCGAGGATTGTGAGCCAAGATCTGCTCTTGGCTCCTAGAAAGCCTCATTACGGCTACTTTTCGATATGAATCTCACGTACAGGGCAGGGGATGGTGATTCCGGCCTGCTGCAGCGCATTCATTAAATCGAGATTGATCTGATATTTGTTTTGATAAAAGGTTGGCGTAGGTACCCAATATCGCAAACCAATCTCTAGCCCAATACTGTTAAAGCCATTAATGCCCACCTGAGGAGGACGTTGCTGGTTGACCTGTTTGTTGCTGCTGAGTACTTGGTTGACGATGGCTAACACCTGATTGACATCACTGCTATAGCTAACATTGAAATGGGTACTAACCAATTTGTGCTCAAATGAGTTGTGGAGGATCTCGCCGACAATGTGTTTGTTCGGTATGCTTATTACCTCTCCCTCCTCGTTGGTGAGCAGCGTCAGGCCAAGATGAATGCTTTTAACAACACCGCTGACCCCTTTAATTTCTATGGTATTACCGACAACAAATGGGCGAGTGACAATAATGGTCACACCGGCGGCATAATTAGCTAGCATGCCTTGTAAAGCGAGGCCGGCACCTAGCGAGGCTGCACCAATGGCGGCAACCATAGGGGTAATACTGATACCAAGTTTTCCTAATGCGATGATCCCAACCATCACCACAATCAATATTCTGACAAGATTAGAGACGAAGTTGCTTAAGGTAATATCGATATCGTGTTTTTCAAATTGCTTGGCGACCAAGTTTGAAACCTTGTTGGCGACCCAAAGTCCCAATAGGAAAATGAGCGCTGCACCCACTAACTGAAAACTATATTTCACTAGAAATTCAGTGAGTAAGTTATAGACGTTCTGTAGTTGCGCTAGCTCCTGCTCTAAGCCATTTTCGTTCATCACACTGTCCCTACTTAGTCTGGGTGGTAACCACCGTTCGTTGGCGTTATGTTACTTAATTTTCAATACCTTGATAACAAGAATCTGCATGATTTTGTTTATGAGCATTATAGCGTGAGGTGGCTCAAGCTATTGTCATCCGTTTGCAGGTGGGCTTACTGACTTAAGTTATAGTTTACTTCCACTCATTTCGTTCAACAGGCTTATTAAGGAGCTTTATGAAAGCGCTAGTATTTGTATTGAGTTTATTGGTTTTTTCCAGCGCGCAGGCGACCACCATTACTGTGGGAGATAGTCTTCAAGTGGTTGATTTTAAAGATCAGCATGAGCAGTCGATAGGTGTGTCAGCAGATACCAAGGTGCTGTTGTTTAGTCGAGGGATGAAGGGGGGAGATATAATTAAAGAAGCACTGGAGACCCTACCTCAAACGGAACAGCCTGCACATTTGGTCTATATTGCAGACATCAGCGGTATGCCATCATTGATTGCAAAATTTGTCGCTGTACCCCAAATGAAAGATCTGCCTTTTAGCATTGGCCTCGACCGTGAAGGTGAGCAGACTCAGTTATGGCCTGGTGATAAAGAGACTGCAACGGTGATCAAACTAGAGCAGCTAAAGGTGATGTCTGTGACTCAAGCAGCAACAGCGAGCGAGTTAGTGGACGTTATCAAGTAATTTCTATTTGGTGGCTGAGCTCTATGGTTTAGTCACCATATCCGCACTAATTTGCTGATTTGTCATCTGATTAACTTTCAATATTTCGCCCTAAACTCATCAAGCATAAAAAGTTAACTTTTTAGCATAAAAACTCATTGCAAAATCGTTAGAAACGTTGTCTACTGCGCGTGATTTTTTATCACGCTTAACTTAGGAGACAAGGGCCCGATGAGCCAATTTCAAGCGATTGATGTAGCAGAATATTACGATTCAAATACCTTTGAACGTATCAAATCGTTTGCGCAAGATAGACCCACCCCGTTTGTCGTCATTGATACCCAGATCATTGCCAAGCAATATGATGAGATGGTTACCCAATTTCCCTACGCGAGTGTCTATTATGCGGTTAAAGCTAACCCCGCAGAGGAGGTGTTGTCCTTGTTACGTGATAAAGGGGCTAATTTCGATATAGCCTCTATCTATGAACTCGATATGGTCACTGATATCGGCGTGACGAGTGATAGAGTCAGTTACGGCAATACCATAAAAAAACGCATAGATGTGCGGGCATTTTATCAACGTGGCGTACGAATGTTCGCCTCGGATTCTGAAGCCGATATACGTATGCTGGCGGAAGAAGCGCCCGGTGCAAAAGTTTATGTCAGAATTTTAACTGAAGCGACCGATACTGCCGACTGGCCATTATCTCGTAAGTTTGGCTGCCACAACGAGATGGCATATGAGTTGTTAGTACTGGCTAAGTCGTTAGGTTTAAAACCGCATGGAATTTCATTTCATGTGGGTTCACAGCAGCGAGATATCAGTGCTTGGGATAGTGCCATAGGCAAGGTCAAGGGCATTTTTGAGCGTCTTAAAAACGAGCATAACATTCAGCTTAAGATGATCAATTTAGGTGGAGGCTTTCCGGCAAACTATATTGATAAGACCAATGCCCTCGCCACGTATGCGCAACAGATCAGCGGTTTTTTAACGGCACACTTTAATGATGAACTACCGGAAATTATTCTGGAGCCTGGACGCTCACTGTTATCCAATGCAGGAATTTTAGTGTCAGAGGTGGTGCTGATCAGCAAGAAGTCTTATACGGCTACTGAACGCTGGGTGTTCACCGATGTCGGTAAGTTCTCAGGCTTAATTGAAACCATGGACGAGGCGATTAAGTTTCCCATTTATACCGAGCGTAAAGGAGCGTTAGATAAGTGCGTAATAGCAGGGCCAACATGTGACAGCGCCGATATTATGTATGAGCATTATCGCTATGGTTTACCCGTTGACTTAGCTATTGGTGACCGTATGTATTGGTTGACAGCAGGAGCTTACACGACCACTTATTCAGCGGTATGTTTTAATGGTTTTCCTCCACTGAAAGACTATTACCTTTAGGGGCCATTAAGTAAGGGACTGCTGTGGAAATGAAAAGGCGTACTTAGGTACGCCTTTTTTGCTGCTACTTTAGATGGGTCTGAAGGATCTGGTGTAACTCCTCCTTGATGTGCAGTTTTTGCTGTTTAAGCACTTTCACTTCAGGCGTAAAATCACTGGCAGCGTGTTGTTCTAACTCCTTGATCTCGTCATCTAATTCATTATGTTTATTAAACATTTTCAAGAAATGAGCATCTTTAGTTTTGAGTTCGCTGATGAGGTCTCTATGTTCTGGAAACATGACGGCAATCCTTTTTTATAATGGTAAATATTGAGGGTATTCAGTGACCAAATTTTTGTTTTTTTGTTTGGTACAAATCCAGCCTAGCGCGATTTATGTGGTTGATTTGTGATCTATTTCACCTTGTGGCAGATTTTTGATACCTATCAATGTAGTGGTATTTACCTCCTTGTTATTTCTATGTTTTTTGTCGCAATTTTATCGCTGATAATTGTAGATTATTTGATCTTGATCACTCTGAGGGATAAATCATGCTGCATAGGTGGCAGACTAGGCACTAGTTGCTATATTTCTTGTTCATACAGATGAAATGATTTAGTAAATTCATTACAACAAAATATCTAACTAGTGGCGAGAAAAGTGTGATCAGGTTAACCTTAATGGCTTCCATACTAGGTTAAAGTTCAATTTATAAGAATTTTATTATCAAAATTGAAAGGGGTTTTCACAATGTCAGATGTATTTCATTTAGGCCTGACGAAAGAGATGTTAGATGGTGCAACTTTGGCGATCGTGCCAGGTGACCCAGAGCGAGTTAAACGTATTGCCGAATTAATGGACAATCCTACGTTTTTAGCGAGTCACCGTGAGTACACTAGCTACCTTGCTTACATTGATGGCAAGCCATTAGTGGTTTGTTCTACGGGGATCGGTGGCCCATCAACATCTATTGCAGTAGAAGAGTTAGCGCAACTAGGCGTTGATACTTTCTTGCGTGTTGGTACAACTGGTGCGATTCAGCCACAGGTGAACGTGGGTGATGTGATTGTAACGCAAGCATCAGTGCGTCTTGATGGTGCAAGTTTACATTTTGCGCCAATGGAGTTTCCTGCAGTCGCTAACTTTGAGTGCACAACCGCAATGGTTGAAGCGAGTCGCGAAGCAGGTTTAGAGCCTCACATTGGTATTACTGCATCATCAGATACCTTCTATCCAGGACAAGAACGTTACGATACCGTATCAGGTCGTGTGACTCGTCGTTATGCCGGTTCAATGAAAGAGTGGCAAGAGATGGGCGTACTTAACTATGAGATGGAATCTTCTACGCTATTTACCATGTGTGCGACACAAGGTTGGCGTGCTGCATGTGTTGCTGGTGTCATTGTTAACCGCACACAGCAAGAGATCCCTGACGAAGTGACCATGAAGAAAACTGAAACCAGTGCAGTATCGATTGTTGTCGCTGCTGCGAAGAAGATGATGGCATAACGCTCACTCAATGATACAAAAGCTTCCCTGCAAAGAGCTTTGGTATATAGAGAAAACAAAAAAAGGCGCTTTAAGCGCCTTTTTTCTAAGCGAAATTCAGACCTTAGAAATGATACTTAGCAATGACTGAGTAGGTATTTTGATTTATGCCGTCAACACCATACTTATTTTGCCAATAATCATATTCGACACCCACAAAGAGTTGGTTTTTCTTGTGATCACCGAAAATGCTTGCACCTAAATCGTATTTAAGTTGTGGGTTGAAGTGAAAGTTCTCCTCATATCCTTGGTTGTCAGCAGAGAACACCCAATCGAAAAAGCCATCAAAAACAATAGTAGAGTTGCCCACGGGGAAGTCCATTCTAAAGACGGGGGTTAGCTGCCAGCCATCACTGTTATTGCCGCTACTGATCGCATCGCGACGATAGGCATTAACGTTAAAGTAGCTGAAATAGGGAAGTGCAAAATCTACTCCTATACCGTAGAGAAAACTCGTTACAGGGCCTTCGCCCTCCTCAAGAGTAAACGCCAGTGATACGTCGGTTATCGCGCCCATTTCAAGCGACTTACCGGATATCTTCCCTAGGCTGAATCGTGGTGATATTTCACCATAGGTGGTGTTATCTTCGCTAACATTGGAACCGTTAAAGTTGATAAAATCTTGAAACGCAAACCAGTCACCATATTTCCACGCACCCGCAGTTTCAAGGGTAATCGTGGTTTGTCTGTGTGACGGAGCTAGGTCGTAATCTGTCCCGTGAAGCGCTGTGGCGCTAACATCCCACCATTGAATCATCTCTTCAGCCATCGCGGGCTGGGTGGCTAGTAGGGCCAATGCTAGCCATTTGCAGTTTTTCATCGTCTACCTCTATTTTATTGGCTTATTTTTAAAACAGTAATGGTACATGTGAGTACATTATTTAACTGTTAGTTATGCCAAGTGATTATTTATGATGAAGTATAATGGGTTTGTTGATTGTGCCCAAATTATAAACAGTGAGCTGGTTCAAAATGATGCCAATCGCTTTACATCGATATAGAATGCGTTATTGACATAATATGTCGCTTTGTCAAAAAAGAGCTGATATAGTCGTTTAATGGACACTCACATTTCAGGGGGAAATATGGAGTTTTCAAATCCTATCATTATCTGGGCTGGTATCGGGATTGTGCTGATGCTGGCAGAGATTATCTTACCTGGCGGTATAGTCGTTTTGCTTGGCGCGGCCTGTCTTGTGGTGGCCAGTGCCTTAGCTGTTGGATTAGTCGAAGGGGTTGTGCAAGCCTTAACGCTTTGGTTTATTGCATCTATGGTGCTGTTGCTGGCGTTTAGACAACTTACCCAAAAACTTGTTGGTGGAGACTCTCATGTCGACAATACCGACGAAGACTTCGACCTGTATAACAAGACAGCATTAGTGAAAACGGTAATTGGACCAGCGCAGCAACAAGGCCGCGTAGAGTTTCAGGGAACCGAATGGCCCGCGCTAGGCGATGGCAGTGAAATTCCTGTTGGTAGCCAAGTTCGAGTGATCTGCCGAGACAATATCGCCCTCGTGGTTGAACCTTTGACAGAATAAGCCTAAAGCGCTGTTCTCTTACATCAAGGAAGGAATCTATGTTTGTATTTACCTTAGTTGTACTATTTGTCTTTTTTATTCTCTATAAGTTACTGCTGATTGTGCCCATGCGTGAAGTTAATGTGATTGAGCGTTTGGGGAAATTCAGGGTTGTGTTGCAACCCGGCTTTCATTTTCTTATTCCATTTTTTGACCGTGTTGCCTATCGACATGATACGCGTGAACAGGTGCTAGATGTGCCACCGCAAAGCTGTATCTCTAAAGATAATACTCAGCTTGAAGTCGATGGTTTAGTCTATTTAAAGGTGATGGATGGCAAGCTAGCAAGTTATGGCATTGAGGATTATCGTCGTGCTGCGGTTAACCTTGCGCAAACCACAATGCGGTCAGAGATCGGTAAGTTAAGTTTGAGCCAAACCTTCTCTGAGCGCGATAGTCTCAATGAGTCGATTGTACGTGAAATTGATAAAGCGTCTGATCCGTGGGGCATAAAGGTGCTGCGTTACGAGATTAAAAATATAACGCCCTCTTATAAGGTTATCCATACGCTAGAAAAACAGATGGAAGCGGAGCGCAGTAAGCGTGCCGAGATCACCTTAGCGAATGCAGAAAAAGCGGCGATGATTAATCTGTCTGAAGGTGAACGTCAAGAAGCGATTAATATCTCTGAGGGACAAAAGCAGAAGCGTATTAATGAAGCCAAAGGTACTGCGCAGGAGATTGCTATTGTCGCCAAAGCAAAAGCTGAGGCAATGACTTTAGTGTCGCAGGCCTTAGCACTCGACGGCGGTAATGAAGCGATGAATATGCAGCTTAAGGAACAGTTTATCGTTCAGGTGGGCAAGATATTAAGTGAGGCTGAGATTTCAGTTGTACCAGCAGAGCTGGCTAAACTGGAAGGCTTCTTCGAAGGAATGGAACAGGTGACTCATAATGTGGGTCAGGTAAAAGGAGGTCGCTCATGATTGCAGGTATCAATACAGACATTATCGTCTTAGGCATTTGGGGGCTCATCTTTGCCATTTTCCTCATTAAACTGTTTCAATCTATAAGGTTGGTACCAACAAAATCGGCATGTGTGGTTGAGCGATTGGGTAAGTATCACGCGACATTAGATGCGGGTTTTCACGCCTTAGTTCCTTTTGTCGATAAAGTGGCTTATATCCATGACCTTAAAGAGGAGACTATCGACGTACCGCCTCAAGAGTGCTTCTCTAGTGATGAGGTGAATGTAGAGGTCGATGGTGTTATCTATATCTCAGTCATCGATCCGGTCAAGGCCAGTTATGGGGTAACTGATTATCGTTATGCGGCAATCCAATTGGCGCAAACGACGACTCGCTCTGTGATTGGTACCCTAGATTTAGATCGCACCTTTGAAGAGCGTGATGTGATTAGTGCTAAAGTGGTCGAAGTGCTTGATCAAGCTGGAGCTATGTGGGGCATTCGCGTTCACCGCTATGAAATCAAAAACATCACTCCGCCGGAAACGGTTAAGAATGCCATGGAGATGCAGGTCAACGCCGAACGCGAACGCCGTGCCCTGTTGGCAAAAAGTGAAGGTGATAAACAGAGTAAGATTAATCGCTCAGAAGGGATAAAGACAGAAACTATTAACCACTCAGAAGGTGAGATGCAGCGCCGAATTAATGAGGCTGAAGGTAAGGCGGAAGAGATCTTAACCATTGCTAAGGCCACGGCAGAGTCCATTGAGCGTATGGCCACAGTGATCGCTGCACCAGGTGGTAAAAATGTAGTGCGCATGCAACTGGGTGCACAATACCTAAAGCAATTTGATGGCTTAAGTGAAAACGCTAGTAAGATTGTGCTACCAGGCAATATGATGGATTTTGAACATTGGATGAACAGCATTGGCCTAGAAGAGAGCAAATAGCCTGCTGTCGATAATGCCAGACTATCTCACTAGGCAATGACACTGCTTAGTGAGATTTTTATATCCTTAATGCCAAATATATTGAGGGTAATGATTCTAACCTTGTTGATTTTGGGTGATGATAGTTCACTAAGCTATTGGCTGATTAAAAGGATTTATTATGATTAAGCGTATGTTAGTGATTGTTGCGGTGCTTCTGTTATCCGCTTGTGGTGCCATGATGAGTAATAACGGCGCGAATAAAACCGTCTCAAGTAGCTTAGTCGATTTTCTTTATCCAAATCCAGAAAGCCGAAGTGAGCACAAGCCTGAAGTGCCGACTTTGAGATTACCCGTCAATGTTGGCATCGCTTTCATTCCCTCAAATAGCTTATCTCGCGATGGCATTAGCCATAATTCGCAAATGGCATTGCTTGAAAAGGTAAAAGCTTCTTTCATCAAATACGATTACATCGACAGAATTGAATTGATCCCCAGTACTTATCTAAAGGGGGGTCAAGGATTTGATACCTTAGCCCAAGTCGCTCGGCTGCATGACGTCGACGTTATGGCTCTTATCTCTTATGACCAAGTATCACAGACGTTAGATAATAATGCGGCACTGTTATATTGGACGATTGTAGGCATGTATGTGATTCCCGGAAATGAAAACTCCGTACAGACTTTTGTTGATACCGCCGTCTTTGATGTGAAAAGCAAAAAAATGCTGTTCAGAGCCCCGGGTCTTAGTAAGCTAGAAGAGCGCTCTACGGCGATAGGGATCGATGCTACCCTTGATGAAAATGGCTACCTTGGCTTTGACCTTGCTGTTGATGACATGGTCACTAACCTTGATGATGAACTTGGCCGCTTTAAGGTGAGAGTGAAAGAGGAAAAAGTGGCAAAGATAGAACATAAAGAGGGTTACAGTGGGGGGGCGCTTGGTGGCTGGTTACTCACACTCTTGTTGGCGGCAGGTTTAGGTAAACGAAAGCTAAAGGAACCTCAACTAACTAGTCTAAGCTAATGCGACTTCGTATCAGGCAGGCTATCGGTTTCAGCCGTTAGGTTTATGTGTCCATGACTCTGCGATTCTATCGGCAGATAATCTGCTATCGGTATGATCTCAACCTTGGCTCCTGTTATACTGCTTGCCTGATTTTTTGGAGGCAAGAATGGACCTATCTTCTTTACTTGACGGCTTAAACGATAAGCAGCGCGAAGCCGTTAGCGCACCACAATCTAGCATGTTGGTGTTAGCGGGCGCGGGCAGTGGTAAAACCCGAGTGCTAACCCACAGAATTGCATGGTTGATGCAAGAGGAGCAGCAGAGTCCCTATTCTATTTTGGCGGTGACCTTTACCAATAAGGCCGCAGCCGAGATGCGTGAACGGGTCGAGAAAGTCAGTGGCAGTAATATGGGGCGGATGTGGATTGGTACTTTCCACGGTCTAGCTCATCGTTTGCTACGCACCCACTACCAAGACGCTAACTTGCCCCAAAGTTTCCAAATTCTCGATTCTGATGATCAGTTGCGTTTAATTAAGCGTATTTTGAAAAGCCTGAATCTTGATGAGAAACAGTATCCTCCGCGTCAAGCTCAGGGTTATATCAACGGTAAAAAAGATCAAGGGTTACGTCCAAAGCATATCGATACCACGGGTTTCCCCATCGAGCAAAATCTGCTGAAGATTTATCAAGTTTATCAAGAGTCTTGTGACCGTGCAGGCTTGGTGGATTTTGCTGAGATTCTGCTACGAGCCCATGAGTTATGGCTCAATAAGCCCCATATTTTAGAGCACTACCAAGACAGATTTAAAAACATCTTGGTCGACGAGTTTCAAGACACCAACGCAATTCAATATGCGTGGATCCGCGTGCTCGCAGGCAACAGTGCTAATGTGATGATCGTCGGTGATGATGATCAGTCTATCTATGGTTGGCGTGGTGCTCAGGTTGAAAACCTACACAAGTTTCTTGACGATTTCCCCCATGCACAGACTATTCGCCTAGAGCAAAACTACCGCTCCAGCGCAAACATACTTAATGCATCCAATGAGCTGATTGCCAACAACCCTGATCGTTTAGGTAAAAAGCTGTGGACGGAAGATAAGGCGGGCGAGCAGATCGGGCTCTATTGTGCATTTAACGAGATGGATGAAGCGCGCTTTATCGTCGGTCGGATTATGGATTGGCAAGATATGGGTGGCAATTTAAGTGATTGCGCCATTTTGTATCGCTCCAATGCCCAGTCGCGTGTGTTGGAAGAGGCATTACTGCACAAAGGTATGGCATATCGTATCTATGGCGGTCTGCGCTTCTTCGAGCGCCAAGAGATTAAAGATGCCATGGGGTATCTACGTCTTATCAGTAATAAAAATGATGATGCCGCTTTTGAACGGATCATCAACACACCAGCCCGTGGTATTGGTGGCCGTACCTTAGATATTCTTCGCTCTACCGCTCGCCAGCAAGAGCTTACCTTATGGCAAACCTGTTTACGTTTGCTGGATGAGAAAGTGCTCAGTGGTCGTGCTGCTAATGCGGTACGCGGTTTTATGGATCTGATTGTTACCTTGCAACAGGATACAGAAGAACATTCTCTGCACCGCATGACAGATCATGTGATTCAAACCTCTGGCCTAAAAACCATGTATGAAGCGGAAAAAGGTGAAAAGGCCCGAGCGCGAGTAGAGAACTTAGAGGAGTTAGTCACGGCTGCACGTACGTTTGTGATGCCTGAAGATCTCGAGGATATGGGCGAGTTGAATGCGTTTTTATCCCATGCCGCATTAGAGGCCGGTGAGGGGCAAGCCGATGCTTTTACCGATGCGGTGCAGCTCATGACATTGCATTCAGCCAAAGGGCTTGAGTTCCCAATGGTGTTTATGGCGGGTGTCGAAGAGGGGATTTTCCCGAGTCAAATGGCGATGGATGAGGGCGATAGGCTCGATGAAGAGCGCCGTCTCTGTTATGTGGGTATGACCCGCGCCATGAAGCAGCTGTATATCACCTATGCTGAGTCTCGACGCATCTATGGTCGTGAAAACTTTGCTCGGCCGTCGCGCTTTATTAAAGAGATCCCTAGTGAGTATGTACAAGAGATCCGCTTAAAGGCGCAAGTAACTGCCCCCACGAATCGCTTTAGTAATCGCATTAACAGTGCGATCAGCGATAGCCGAAATCGACCTGTGAGAGCAGTAGCCGGACATGAATCAGGTTTTAGTATTGGGCAAAGGGTTATGCATTTTAAGTTCGGTGAAGGTAAGGTGATCGATCTAGAAGGTAATGGTGAGCAGGCTGTCATTGAAGTGAACTTTGACGATGTCGGCCGTAAACGTCTGAAAATCGCTTTTGCTCGCCTAGAAAAGGTATAGTTCCCAATCGCATAAATGGTTTGAAAGTGGCAGTGTGTCAGTCATAATGCCATTGAATAATTTTATGCTGAGATGAAAAAAGGCCAGAGTAGTATTAGGAGAGCCTAACAAGATGAACTTAAAGGATAAGGCTGATGCATATTTGCGTCTAGCACGTATGGACAGGCCCATAGGGACCTTGTTGCTACTGTGGCCATGCCTGATGGCACTACTACTAGCTGCTGGTGGCATGCCTGATATTAAGGTACTTTTTATCTTTATCATTGGTGTGGTGGTCATGCGTGCTTGTGGGTGCATCATCAATGATTACGCCGACCGAGATCTTGACTCACACGTAGAGCGAACCAAATCTCGTCCGCTTGCAAGTGGTGAGGTATCGGTTAAAGAAGCGCTGATACTGTTTGCAGTGTTGGGGTTATTTGCTTTTGGATTAGTGCTGCTGCTTAACCCTTTGGTGGTTAAACTCTCAGTGGTAGGTATCATTCTAACCATCATCTACCCATTTACTAAACGCTTCACCAATATGCCGCAGATGTTCCTTGGGGTAGTGTGGAGCTGGTCGATCCCTATGGCCTATGCCGCACAAACGGGTGAAGTCCCCGCAGAAGCTTGGTGGTTGTTTGCCGCCAATTGGTGCTGGACAGTCGCCTACGACACCATGTATGCCATGGTCGATAGAGATGATGATCTCAAGGTTGGCATTAAATCTACAGCCATCTTATTTGGACGATTCGATAGGCAGATCATTGCCCTATTTCAGCTTGTGGCATTAGGGTGTTTTATTATGGCGGGCTTAAGTGCTGAGCGCGGACTACTCTATGGCTTAGGTATCATCACTTTCGTTGGTTTTAGCTTGTATCAACAAAAGTTGATCCATGGGCGCGAACGAGCTCCTTGCTTCAAGGCATTCTTAAATAACAACTGGGCTGGGCTTAGTCTGTTTGTGGCGCTAGGCGCCGATTATCTTATCTAGTACGGTTTCCCTTATTACGATCATCGTTTGTGTCTGGGTGGCGATGCTGGTGCCATCTTTATACTGATTGGTATTACCATCATCGCCTCTTTTTATAATGATGCATTCAAGTTGTGCTTGCATGTAGCCGATAACCTGTAGAAGAAGCGATTGGGGTGATTGGACATAGGAAGGCTTGCAATGAACATCGATGGTATTAATAAACAAAATATCGCGACGCGTAGCGGTCTAAGCGGTCTAAGTGAGCTAAAGGTCACCGCCAAACAAACTAATGGACTCGCGACTCCTGTGGTTACAACCCAAAGTCAGCAGCAAGAGGGAACTGAGTTAGCGGCTAGCGTGTCGATTTCAGCAGCTGGTCGCAAAGCACTGGCCAGTGAGTTGGGCAGTACACTGCATGACAAATCGGCTCTAGAAAAAGCTAAAGCACAGGCTGAAGCGGAAAAGACACCGAAAAAACCGATAGATGAACTGCTAGAAACATTAAAAGAGCAGGTTGAAAAACTCAAACAAGCGTTAAAGGCACTGGAAGGCGACAAGAGTGAAGCGGCTCAGAAAAAACGCGAGCAGATACAGACACAAATCACCGTCCTAATGGGGCAAATTAGTACCTTGACGATAGAGAAGCTCAAACAAGAGGAGCAGGCTGCAAGGGCTAACCGCTAGATGATCCTTGTTGTTTAACCGCTTATCATTCTTATTTCATTGAATTCCATCACCTATGCCCCAATGTTAATACTAAGTTAATCACACAGGGAGCCTTGTATGAGGCGAAGTGTCAAGTACCGAGTCCTATTTCTAGTTAGTGCCATATTGGCCTATACCATTGGCTTTCAGATATTACCTGAACAACTGAGCGGCGATCGCAGCTATCTGATTGTTACTGGTGTATCAGTGGTCTACTTTTTGTTGCTACCGCTCTTGTATTGGTATGCGATTATCAAGGTGGGTGAGCAAAAGCTGTGGAAGCTGCTTATTATTTTCAGTCTCAGTAGTTTAATGGCTCGGCTTGGCTTCCCCGCTGAGATAGCTAATTACTTTGAGTTTATCGCTTGGCTACGCTTTCCTATTATTGCCGTGCTACTGGCCATTGAGTTGTATTTGATTGTGAGTATTACTCGAGGGTTGTGGCAGGCAAGGAAGGCCAAAGGCGATCCGCGGCTGACGGTGATCAATCAATATGGCGTCGATCATGAGCAAACCTCGCCTGCAGCTGATAAGCCGCCACTCCAAGATGATAAGAAACTTACCTTGGGGTATATGTTAGCGACTGAACCAGCTAGCTGGTATTACGCTATCAGTTATTTTTCTCGGCATCATGCTAGCGCTATTGCGCATATCTCCTCATTTTCCGCGAGTCGCTGGCATCTACTTTTACTGCTTAGCGCCTTAATGACTGCTGCGACGGGAAGTTACCTCGCGTTAGTCAATTGGAGTGAGTTAACTGCTCTCTTTGTGGCAGGGTTTATCGCCTATGGTGTGGTGCTACTTTGTGCGAGTCATCGGATTGCCCGGCATTATAGTTGTTATCTCATAGATGAAAAATTGGTGCTAAATCGAGGTATTTGGGGGATGCTCGTCGTTAAGCTAACGAGTATAACTGTGGTCGATTTACTTGATGATAATGCGACACGCGATAAGCAAGCACTTAGCCTCGGGCGAGGGCAGAGCAATACACGATTGATGTTTAACGCGCCACAACTCTATCATGGATCAATGGGGCAGTTGACTGAGTGGGTGAGCCAGGTTGACGTGGTGCTGGATAATCCGGCCCAATTTAAGACAATCATCGAGGCTGCGCTAGCCGAAGAAGAGACTGGACTGCAACAGGCGAGCTAGTTATTAGCCGATGATTTACAACAAAAAAGCCAGTGACAATATCACTGGCTTCTCTTTTTACTCAACAAGCAGACTAGTTGTTGTCGTTCTCTTTTAGCCACTGAGCTGCGCGTTTAGCAAAGTAAGTTAAGATACCGTCGGCACCAGCACGCTTAAAGCAAAGTAGTGACTCCATCACAATGGCTTTCTCAGCCAACCAACCGTTTTCAATGGCAGCCATATGCATAGCGTATTCACCACTTACTTGATAAGCGAAGGTTGGCACGGCTAACTCACGTTTAACGCGAGTGACGATATCCAGATACGGCATACCTGGCTTAACCATGACCATATCCGCGCCTTCTTGGATGTCGAGAGCGACTTCATGTAAGGCTTCATCACTGTTTGCTGGATCCATTTGATAGCTATGCTTGTTGCCACCTTTTAGGTTACCCGCAGAGCCAACGGCGTCGCGGAACGGACCGTAGTAGTTTGATGAGTATTTAGCGGAGTAGGCCATGATTTGTGTGTTGACGTGGCCAGCTTCTTCCAATGCTTGACGGATAGCACCAATACGGCCATCCATCATATCTGATGGGGCAACAATATCAGCGCCGGCTTCAGCATGCGAAAGCGCTTGCTTCACTAAGATTTCGGTGGTGATGTCATTGAGAATGTAACCATCTTCATCGATGATGCCATCCTGTCCATGGGTAGTGAATGGGTCGAGTGCAACGTCAGTCATCACTCCTAGCTCAGGAAATGCTTCTTTTAGTGCACGTACTGCACGTTGCGCCAGCGCATCGGCATTGTAGGCTTCTTCCGCCATTAATGACTTTTTCTCTGCTGGTGTGACAGGAAATAGTGCAATTAGTGGGATGCCTAATTTGACTAACTCTTCAGCTTCTTTGAGCAATAGATCGATAGAGTAGCGCTCAACACCAGGCATTGAGGCAACTTGTTCGGTGCGATTATTCCCTTCGAGTACGAACATTGGGTAGATTAAGTCATTGACCGATAGCTGGTTTTCAGCCATTAAACGGCGACTAAAATCATGTTTACGCATGCGGCGCATTCTGCGCTGTGGAAAAGCACTGGTAATGATGTTCACATTCGACTCCTAATTTAGGGTTACTGGCTTTAGAAAAAAATGCCGAGTTGCATGACCTTTCGGCCATATAAAAGGCATGATTTGCAAGCGAATTTATCTATTCTTCGAGTTCAGACGTATAAACGCAGACGCGATTTCGTCCATCATTTTTAGCACGATAAAGTGCTTTATCTGCCCGCTCAACCAAGGAGTGAATGTGCTCGTCGTCATTGATGATGTCCGCACAGATCCCTACGCTAATGGTTAGCGGTATTGCATTTTTTTCCCAACTCAGAGGGAGTTGGAACACGGTTTCACGCATAAGTTCAGCTACTTGGTACGCGCCTTCTTCTGCGGTGTTAGGCAATATCATAGCAAACTCTTCACCGCCAAAACGTGACACTAGATCACTTGGACGTCTTAATTTTTCCTTTAAGGCTTGTGCAATGAGTCTTAGAGCCTGATCTCCTGCGAGGTGACCGAAGGTATCGTTAATACCTTTAAAGCGGTCGATATCGATCATTAAGATGGCTAACGGCGTTTGTTGGCGACGACTTAAACGACCTTCAGCGAGCAATCTTTTATCGAAAGCAGCGCGATTCTTCACACCGGTTAAGCTATCGACCGTGTTTTGTTCTGTCAGTTTTTGGTTGGCTTCATTGAGCTCTCTTAACGCTATTTCTAGTTCTAACGTGCGCTCTTGTACCATCTGTTCAAGTTTTTCATTGCTATCGGCTTCAATTTTTAGCGCCTCTTCACGGGTTTCGCGTATGCGCTGGGCTTGTTGTAAAGCTTCCTGCTGAATTTGGAGCTTAGCCTTGCGTTCATCGTTGTAGCGAATCGCTAAAACGGCCGCCATAAAGACGATCTCAAAACTCAGCCCAAGCATAATGGGTGTTTGATGCAGAATCGGTAGGTAAAGCACACCGAGATACATCATGGCGGTAACAAACGAGCCAATTAACATACCTGACCAGGCTAAAGTGTAGAGTTTAGCTAATTTGTGGCCGCGTATACTAAGAGTGATTGCAATCACCATCAGCATGGATGTGGTGATGAGTACGGCGATAATATTCAGCTTAAGCGCCACCGAGTAACTTAGGAATGGGGTGACTAATATTAAGAAAAAGGCGGTTGCTGCACAGTAGCGGCACAGTCTTAACATGGCTAAATTATGATATTTGAGTTGCAGTACTTTCTCGGAAAACATCAGCACAAATGTTAACGCAATTGGAATCAACAATGGGATCACAATTTGGTGGACAATAGGCCAGTCAGGCCATAAATACCTAAAAGATAAACCATGTAAGGTGGCAACCAATAGGCTGACAGAGAGCACATAGCCAGAATAGTAGCTGTAACTATAGGAGCGGGAGGTAATCGCGATAAAAAGGCTAAATAGACCAATAGCCATTAATGCCCCAAGCTGAAAGCCTTGGGTGAGCGATTGGCGTTCAGTGACTTCTACAATGTGATCTGGCGATAACAGTGATAATGGAATGTTTGCGCTACCTGAGGTTTCAATTCTGAGATAGAAGGTATGTACCTGCTCGGGTTGTAAGTCGAAACGATATAAAAAACTATTGTGGGGAATAGGGCGTTGAGAAAAGGGATAGCTATCGCCCATCTCTATGTGAACCTGAGTGTTATCTCGCTGAAGGTGATACAAACTGATTTTATCGATATGCGGATTAGCCAGAGATAAAAATCGCCGGATCTTGCTATCTGTGGCGTTGTACAGGCTGAATTTTATCCAAAAAGGTGCCACATTGAGGTGATCATTAAATTGTGGCGTTAAGTGTTGCCATTGGCTAGAACTGAGACTCGATACTTGAGCTAGCGTATCTATGTGTGGGTCTTGAACGTAATAGAGCCATGAGGACAAATCGATAGATTGGTCTTTATTTACGGCCAGCAAGGATTCAGCATAGCTATGGCTACTGCACAGGAGCAAGATCAATATGCAAAATGCGTTAAATCGCTTCATAAGCCCACGCTAACTTAAAAAACTCCGCACTGTTAGTGTAAGCCTGTTTAGCAAATTCGTTGGGGCATTGGCCTCTTAGGTTAGCCACATATTCACTAATATAGGGGAGGTGTTGTGGCTCATTCTTACTTGATTTAGGTTTGGGGCGCATACTTCGCGGCAGTAGATAGGGACTGTCGGTTTCTATCATGATGCGGTTGTCTGGGATAAGTGGTACTAATTCTGCGAGCTCAATTCCGCGCCGTTCATCACACACCCATCCAGTGATCCCTAAATGCAGGTCAAGGTCGATATAGCGCGCTAAACTGTTTCGGTTACCAGTAAAGCAATGCAGTAGAGCGCCGTTTAGCTCGCTACGGTACTCTTGTAAAATCGCCGCAAAATCCTCATGGGCGTCACGTTCATGCATTAACACTGGCAGTTGTAATTCAACTGCAATAGCCAGTTGCTCGGCAAACGCTTTACGCTGCATCGGGCGCGGTGAAAAGTCGCGATTATAATCTAAGCCGCATTCACCTACTGCCACCACATGAGGCTGTTGCGCCAGATGAATCAGTTGGTCAGCACTGCTGCTGTGCCACTCTTTGGCGTGATGAGGGTGAACCCCCGCGGTGCAAAACAGTAATTGTGGATGCTGATGACAGCAGTCAATGGCTTGTTGGCTTTCAGTCAAATCACTGCCAATAACAATGAGCGGTGATACCCCTTGGGCAACCGCTCGTTGAATCACATTATCGAGATCTTTTTCTAAGGTGCTGCCAACTAAGTTAACAGCGATGTCTATGTGACTTGGCATTAGTCGAGGCGTTTAACTCGAATTGTGCTGTTGCTGTCATCACGGCCCAATAGGAAAGAACCCAATGCACCGGTTTCGATATAAACGGTCTCGCCAGCCTTAATTTTGAAACGACGGCTGTCGTTTTGCTTCCAAACTTGACCATTTTCAAAACTAATCTTTAATGTCCCGCGAGGATCTTTACTGACAGACTTTACCGTTAAGTAAAGTTTATCAATCTCTTCTTTCTCTTCTTTATAGACTTTACCAAAGTTATCTTCTGCAGACTGAGGCGCTGCAGCAACGACAGGTGTGGCAACTTCGGCTGCAGTTGGCGCTTGTGATGAGACCGGGGCAGGTTTTGAGACTGGCGCTGCAACTTGAGTGACAGGACTCACTTGCTTTACGCTTTGTGCCAAATTGTCATAGCAAACAAGCCGGTCTAATTTATCTGATTTACCTGCGCAGGCTGCGAGCTGTTGCTCAATATTAGCGGAAGCTTGAAAAGTGCATAAAACGGTGGCGAGAGAGACCCAACCCATTGGGGAAAAACGTAAGCGCATAAAGAGTTCCTTTTATTATTTTGAGCGCCAAATGTGTGACCCGCTATGACGACTACCCTAATGAGGTAGCCATCAGTTTTGCGTTGTCAGCGTTACTGGCCAGGTTCATCCTGTTCTATCTGCTCGTCTTCTTCAGAGTCCTTTTTACTGTAGAAACGCGCAGCAATCAATCCCCCTTCAAATAATATCAGCATAGGAATCGCCAACATGGTTTGAGAGATGATGTCTGGAGGTGTAAGTAGCATGCCGATAACAAACGCGCCAACAACAATATAGGGGCGCTTTGTTTTGAGTTCTTCAGGAGTCGTTACACCTGCCCAGCACAGTAAAATCACCGCAATCGGGATCTCAAATGCTAAGCCAAAGGCAAAAAACAGTTTAAGCACAAAGCTTAAATAGCTACTAATATCCGTCGCAACCTCTACGCCTTCGGGGGCCACGCTGGTGAAGAAGCCAAATACCACTGGGAATACGATGTAATAAGTAAATGCTATTCCAAGGTAAAACAGTAGTGTACTGCTGGTAAGGAGTGGCAGCATTAAGCGCTTCTCATGCTTATACAAGCCCGGCGCAATAAAGGACCAGATTTGGTAAAGCACGTAAGGAATGGCAATGAAAAATGCTAACACTAAGGTCAGTTTGAACGGTGCAAAAAACGGAGCCGCCACATCCGTAGCAATCATGCTACTGGTTTCTGGCAGCGCATCCATCAGCGGCGTGGCCATATAATGGTAAATATCGTTTGCCCAATAAACTAAGCAAATAAAAACAAAAAGCACACTACCAATGGCTTTAAGCAACTTGTTTCGCAGTTCGAGCAAGTGGCTTATTAATGGCTGCTGTTGCGACATGGACTACCCGTCAGATTTTTCTGTAGAATTGCTGGCCTTGTCTGTTTTGGTCTCTGTTGGCGTCGAGTCGCTCTTGGTACTGTCTGTACCCGTAGCAATCTCTTCGACCTTATAGGGACGATTAACAGATTGGGCTGCTTCTTTTAGTTGGTCGATTGAATCCTGTAACTCAGGAGAAAGGTTTTTAAGTCCTTGGCTTTCAGCCTTTTTAAGGTCTGAATGCAGTTGCTCAATTTTAAGCTCCTGCTCAAGTTCATCTTTTACTGAGTTAGCCATGCGTTTCATGGCTCGGATCCAGCCTGTAATTGAACGTACTGCAACCGGGAGTCTTTCAGGGCCAAGAACGACTAGCCCTAAAACGCCGATCAACAGTAACTCCATAAAGCCGATACCGTCGAACATAAGGAATTACGCCTGTTCTTTATCCTTGGACTCAGTCTTTTTTACGTCAGTCTGAGCGGTTTTTTCTGCTGCATTGTCTTCAAGTGCTTTCTTCTCTTCTTCAGAAGACATGGCGTTCTTGAAGCCTTTTACTGCGCCACCTAAGTCACCGCCAAGTGAGCGTAACTTCTTTGTTCCGAAAAGCAAAACGACAATTAAAGCAATGATAAGAAGTTGCCAAATACTAATGCCACCCATGAAACTTTCCTCTCTATTTAACTCTTTAGTTAATATTGGTTCTATTATGAACCTTTGGTTATTTAGTGCTAGCTAAAATTTGCGATTCTTTGGCCTAGATCGCCATCCGAGCATCCACAGAATGCCCCCTATGCCGACAGACCCATAAGAGGCCCATAGTGTAGCGTTTTGTGCGAACAAAATAGTGCCACAGATCACTAAAACTGCTGATGTGATTAAAAGGTAGTTACTTTTATGGGCTTTTTGTTGCTGTTTTAGATAGCGGTCGAGCAACTGGTTTTGGCTATTGACGAAGTTTTTACCCATTTTTAGGTTGTCATAAACTAGTTCTGGCAATTCTGGTAGCTTATCCGCCCAGTAGGGAAACTGCTTCTTCATCTTTTTTGCCATCCCTATTGGCCCCATCTGCTCAGCCATCCAATCCTCTAAGAAAGGCTTAGCGGTTTTCCACAGATCGAGCTGAGGATAGAGCTGTCGACCTAGTCCTTCAATATAGAGTAAGGTTTTTTCAAGCAGCACCAGTTGTGGCTGCACCACCATATCGAAGCGTCTTGCCGTTCTAAACAACTCAAGCAGCACATGGCCAAAGGAGATCTCGTCTAACGGCTTATTAAACATGGGCTCGCAAACCACCTTTATGGCTTGCTCGAAAGCAGGAACGTCAGTATCGGCCGACACCCAACCGGACTCGATGTAAAGCTGGGCGATACGGTGATAATCTCGGTTGAAGAATGCGAGGAAGTTTTCTGCTAAGTAACGCTTATCTTGCTCTGTGAGCGTGCCCATAATGCCGCAGTCTAGGCCGATATAGAAGGGATCTTCAGGGTGTTCGGTACTGACAAATATGTTGCCAGGGTGCATGTCGGCATGGAAGAAATTGTCTCGGAATACTTGGGTGAAAAACAGTTCTACACCACGCTCCGCCAATAATTTTAGGTTAGTGCCTTGGGCTTCAAGCGCGGCTTTATCGGACACAGGAATACCATAAATACGTTCCATCACGATTAGACGAGTAAAACAAAACTCCTCATACATGAAGGGGATATAAAGTGCCCCAGAGTCAATAAAGTTATTGCGTAACTTGATGGCATTGAGTGCTTCAAGTTTTAAATTCAGTTCACCTTCTATGGTGGTGCGGTAATCTTCCACCACCTCGGCAGGGCGCAGACGGTTACCGTGACCAAGCAGAGTCTCTAAAAACTGTGCGCTCTGGCTCATCAGTTGCAGGTCGGCATGCACCTTTTCTTCTACGTTAGGGCGTAGGACCTTAAGTACCACATTTGCACCATTGGACTTGAGGGTGGCGGTATGGACTTGGGAAATTGAAGCTGATGCCAGTGGCGTGTCATCAAAGTTGTCGAAATAGGTTTCAATAGGGGCGCCCAGTTCCGCTTCAATCTGTTGGCGCGCGATCGCTGAGTCAAAAGGTGGCACACGGTCTTGTAGCATGGCTAGCTCTTCGGCCCACTCATCGCTGAGCAGATCGCGCCGAGTTGATAGCATCTGCCCAAACTTAATATAGACGGGACCTAACTCCTGCATCGCCAGCTTTAAACGTTCGCCGCCAACCTTATCTTTGTGTTGGTTGGTTAACCAAAAAAAACTCCAACGTAGCAGACGGAAATACCAAGGTTTGAGCTTTGATGGAATTAGCTCATCGAGTCCGTAATGGAGTGCGGTTTTGATTACTTGATATGCGCGCCGAATGCTTTTAACTGTCATTTGCTAAAGTTTGCCCTAGAGGTAAGTCGTTCAATCCGTTGGCTCAAGGCATCGGTATCTGCCGCAAGCTGCTCGATTCTATCACCAAAATGGATAAATTCGATTTTATGTGGTGCAAGGCGATATTCTTCGGTGGTTAACTGCCCAAGATGATCTCGGCTTTTAAATATCACTTGCAGCAGATCTTGCTTTAGCTGTTTAGCGCCTTGGCTTAAAATGTGAGTCGGAGCATCGCCAATATAGCGTGATAGCGGCTCGGCAAAATCGAACTCCATCTGCTGCATGAAATGGCTAAAGGTTTGCAGTAGATTAAGGTCGCCTTCGAGTTTTAGCTGATCTTGCTTAATTAACTCGGTGAGGTTGGCCCCTTCAGTCAGCTTGTATAGTGTGGTGAGATCGGCGGTGACCTGGGTGGTAACATCACCTTCATAGTGGCTAAAGACTTGAATCTCTTTAGCAAAGAGCAGATACAGTGGCCATCTGAGCTGCGTCAGTTGGATACACAAGACTTTACCATGCAGGCTATGGAGTTTGCTGTAAGTGTCTGGAGACTGGTTGGTTGCTTGTTTTAGTGCGGTTTCAAGCCCCGCACTGATCAGCAATGCAATTTCACGTTTCATGCTTTACCTAGTAGTGTGAGGCGAGACAGTTAAGGGCTAGAACTTGTAGCCCTTATGCAGCGCAACGATACCATCTGTCATGTTGGTATATTCGACCTGCTCAAAACCCGCATCAACCATCATGCCTTTCAAGGTTTCTTGGTCTGGGTGCATGCGTATTGACTCTGCTAAGTACTCATAGCTGCCAGCATCCTTTGTGATGATGTCGCCCATTTTTGGCAGAATTTTGAAGCTATAAAGATCATATATTTTGCGCATAATATCATGCTGCGGCTTTGAAAATTCAAGCACTAGCAACTTACCGCCAGGCTTGAGTACACGCAACATAGATCGGATAGCCGAATCTTTGTCGGTGACATTACGTAAACCAAAAGCGATAGTAATAATATCAAAGTGATTGTCTGGGAACGGCAGTGCTTCAGCATTGGCTTGCACGTAATTGACGTTGCCGACAACACCGCGGTTACGCAACTTTTCACGACCCACTTTAAGCATTGAGTCATTAATATCGGCAAGGGTTACTTGGCCTTTGCTACCCACAATATGCGAGAACTTAGCCGTTAAATCACCAGTACCGCCAGCGAGGTCGAGTACCTTCATGCCTGGACGAGCGCCTGCACTTTCAATGGTAAAACGTTTCCACATGCGGTGAATACCAAAGGACATGACATCATTCATAATGTCGTACTTGGCTGCGACAGAGTGAAAAACATCGGCGACTAGATCCGCTTTTTTCTCTGCTTCTACCGTCTTATAACCGAAATGGGTACTGTTTGGTGTGCCCTCAGACATTGCTGTGTTCCTGTACTTTGCTGCTGTTACTGGCGAGTGTAAGTGATTGACTCAATTTGCTGAATCATTCATCGGTCACTCTGTGATCGATGTAAATAATCTGTTTGGTCATTTTCTAAAAATGCGCCCTAGCGCAGAGTTTCGAGAAAATTGACGCAGCATTACATCACAATATTAGCAATAAGCCAAATTCCCTGAGCCCAATTAGCCCAAGGGATGCTGAGTAATACGTCCTTGGATATAGGAATAGATCAATTCACTGATACTTTGCCCTGTTTCACGTCGTCCAGCCTCGACGCCAGCAGTATGGCAGCTCGGTGCGCCCTCAGCTAAATGCAAGTAGCAGGCGTGGGTTTGACGAGCGACTTGATTGACATAATAGAGGGCATCAATCAGTGGGACTCCGGCGCTTGTCGAGGCGCTGCTAGGCATATTGATGATAGCGTCGAGATCCAGTTCAATGGCCACGGGGAGCCCGCTGGCATTAAGGTCGACGACAATATCGCTAACTGCTTGTTTTAGTTCCAGCTCTTGGCGTACCCAAATTGATTGAAACGTATGCCACTTTCCGCCAAAGGCCATTAATTGATCTAAGGTCTGTTGGCTGTTTTTCAGCTCGTGCATGCCGAGTACGTGGTAATAACCCAGCGCTCCACTTGCTGCTGCATAGCTAAAACCGTTACCACTGTGGCGACCTTCTCGCGGTCTAAAGTCTGAATGGGGATCAAGGTTCACCGCGGCAATCGGGCGCTTCAATGTCGTTTTAGCCGCCATCAACAGACCATAGGCATTATTGTGGCCGCCACCGATAACAATAGGTTCCAGTCCCGCGCTAATGATGTCACTGGCGATGGCGATAACCCGTTCGTCAAGTTGCTCTACATTGGCTCGTAATTGGGCCGCCGATGCTGTACCAGGTAGTTGTAGATCGTCAGTAATCACTTGCCCAAGAACGAGGCAGCAGTTGCCGTCGAGAAACTGGTTAGATTGAAAATTACAAAATTGCGCCATCGCTGCGTCAAAGGCATCGATTGCGCCACCTCGGCCAAGGTTAGCGCGGGGGCCGATATCTTCGCCTATGCCGATAATGGCAAATTTTACCCCTTTATCTTTGGCTTGGCTAAGCGCTTGCGTTAGTGGTGTTTGGCCATCGTAGCAATGTAAGGTTTGGCCAATTTTGGTCTCACCTTCTCGTTTGGCGACAAGGGCACTACAGATCTCGGCAGTAAAAGGGATAAGTGTTTGCATGGTGTCGGTTCTTTTAGTTGTTAGTGATGCAAGGTATCTGCTGACAATAGTAATTGATCAATTTAAATAAAGTGTGTTTTTTTTGTGTTCTGCCAAATTTAACAAGGCAGGGGGTATGAAGGCGACAATTTGTGAGATGTTTTCAATTTGTAGAGCTAAACCGATAACAATAGCCTCTATCTTATTCAATAAATACTCCGCTATTTTCAACGATTTTGATTACTAGCATCACATTGCGCTGTTATGAGCATGTGTAGTATTTTAGAGACGTTTAAGCAGCAGGATTTAGCTTTTTGCATAATCGAGAAGCATGATCAAACGCCATTTTGTATTGATTATCGTTAACAAGCTCTTAAGCTAAACAGAATCTTGCTATAGCCTGCATTCATTCATGCATAGAGGTGAGTGCATGAGCTAAAATCATGGATAAAAGGATGTCATCATGGCCCTGCATAAGTGTCATTTAGTTTTACTGATTCTTCAAATGAATTTTATACAATGCAATATCAGCCTATTATGAGTATTGGTCGTGTTATGTGGCGAATCACCCGCCAACTATGCATATTCTTCTCAATCTTGATTTCAAGCCTTGCTGTAGCATCTGATATTGCTACCACTGTTACTGGAGGCGTTGATAATCGTCTAGCTAACGGCGGCTATTTTGAGCTTGGCGCTAGCGTTTACGGCATCAATAAAGTTGATATTCGCCAAAGAGACCATCAGACTATTCAGCCATCGCTGTTGATTAGCGGCGTGTACCAGTACAAAGGGCTATTTGTTGAGATGATACATCAATCTCAAGATGGCATTAATCTGGGGTTTAATATTTGGAACTCAGATCATTGGTCGTTAGATATTCTAGCCGCCAATCTTAAAAGTACTTGGTCTCGCGTTGACGATGTCGATCCATCGACTCTCACTGAAGCCGGCCGCAACGCTTATCTCATGTCTGAAGAGTCTATTTATGTCGGCGCAGGGTTTCGAGCTACACGTTATTGGGATGACCACTACGTATTCCAATATCGCATCGTTAGTGATTATTTTGATGGTCAAGGGATTCAAAGTAGTGCCCGTCTGGGTAAATCTTGGCAAGTTCGTAATTGGAACTTTCATGCGTTAGGCAGTATTGAGTACTCATCATCGACATTGAACCGTTATCTGTTTGGTATCGATAGCGATGAAGCGACAGAACTGTTACCTGAATACCGACCAGATAGCTCATTTAGCTACGGCCTAGAGCTTGGAGTGGCATACCCGCTCAGCGAGAGCTTTGTATTTCGTGCTATGTATCGTATCAATGTGTTGTCAGATGAAATCACTGACAGCCCCTTCAATCAAGCTGATCACCTGTCGTTTTTTAACGCCTCTATCAGTTATGTATTTTAGGGGGCATATGAATAAATTCAGTCAGTGCCTTATGCTCACCTTGCTCTGTTGTCCTCTTGCAGCTTGGGGGCAAGAACCTTCAATTGTCTTTACTGCGGCACCAGAACGATGTGTCGCACTGCATAAAGGCCAAACTTGCTATCAAGATGTGCAGTTTCGCTGGAAAACACCTGAGGTTGGTCAATATTGTTTAGTCCTGGTTGAAAGGCAGCAACAGCTCACCTGCTGGCGGGGGGCATCCGTACAACAGTACCAATATAGCTTTGAAGGGGATAAAACCACTACGTTTAACCTGATCAGAAACGGCGATACAAACCCACTTGCTGAAGTTAAAGTGATTGTGACTTGGGTGTATAAAGCACCCAAGCAAAGTCAGTCCGGCTGGAGGTTATTTTAAGGATGTCAGTGGAAAAACACATATTAGTTGTCGAAGATGATACCTCGTTGGCAGAGTGGATTGGTGACTATCTACTTGATCACGGCTATGGGATCACAGTCGCTAGTCAAGGTGACTATGCTTTAGAGATGATCGCCGAAGAGCAACCCGATTTAGTGTTATTAGATGTGATGCTGCCGGTTAAAAATGGATTCGATGTGTGTAAGGACGCTAGAGCTTTTTATTCAGGCCCCATTCTTTTTATGACCGCTTGTGTTGAGGATGGCGATGAAATTCAGGGGTTAAATGTTGGGGCGGATGATTACCTTACTAAGCCAATTCGTCCACAAGTGTTGCTCGCACGCATAAAAGCGCTATTGCGCCGTACTAATGATGATAAAATCAAGCAGCAACTAGTATTTGACTCTCTGGTGCTCAATGCGGCGTCTAGATCGGTGACGATTGGCGAACAATCATTAGAATTAAACGCTAATGAGTTTGACGTGTTTTGGTTGCTGGCACTAAAAGTGGGTCAAGTTGTCAGTCGTATAGAGTTAGTCTCTCAACTGCGCGGCATTGAGTACGATGGCCTAGATCGTTCAGTCGATATCCGTGTATCTCGATTAAGAAAAAAGCTACATGAAGCCCAAAGTCAGCCATATAAAATCAAAACGATTCGTGGCAAAGGATACCTATTCTGCCGCGATGATATTGGCGCCGACTCATGAGAAAGTTAATTGCTTCACTGATACTAGCAGTGTTAGCCACTATCATCAGCTTGGGCTGGTCGATTAGCGAGTTTGCTGCGTTGCATAATCCACAGACTGAAGCCCCAAGTACAACTGACCATTTGGCAGCATTAAAACTGTTGGGCGTTTCCCTAGCACGTAGCTTGGATAATGATGCAACGAACAACGATATCTTTATAGACAACTGGAACCAGCATAATTCAGAACAGCTGTCGCTGGTTGCTGAAACCGAATTCATTTTGCCATCACCACTACAATTACAATTTGACTCCGAGGCTTCCTTATTGCTGGAGTCTGATGAAGGAATATCGCTGCATTATCTCCTTCCTAAGACTGGGAAAGTACTCAACATTAATACCAGTCTCACTACTCCTGCAGAGGCCAGTTTAAATCTTAACAAGCTGTATACCATGGTCTTTTATGGCGGCGTGGTTTTGATTATGTTGGTGTGGGTATCGCCTTTGATCCGTCAACTGTTGAACTTAAGTAAAACAACTAAGGCTTTTGGTATGGGAAAGCTGCAACAGAGAATAGTGGTCAACAAGACGTCTTATATCGGCTCAATAGAAACCGAATTTAATCGTATGGCAGATCGTATTCAACAGTTAGTTAATGACAATAAGTTGCTCTGTCGAGCCGTTTCTCACGACCTTAAAACCCCGATTGCCCGGTTGAGGTTTGGTATTGAAGCGCTAGAAGAAACGCACAATGAGAAGTTAAGAGTTAAGTATTTTCAGCGTCTTAATCGAGATATCGACACCATGGAAGAGTTGGTCATGACGCTATTAAGTTACGCGCGTCTTGACCAAGCTAATATACAACCAGATTTGCAGCTTATTGAGTTAAACGGCTGGTTGCAGCAAAAGCTAGCTAATCAAAGCGGGCCACATCAGCTTAATTTTTTACCGTCTTCAGACCCTTTGATGGTTAATACGGATCCTAAGTATCTATCAATGCAAGTTGCTAACCTGCTCAGCAATGCCGAGCGCTTTGGTCACTCAAAGGTGCAGGTAGTCGTCGAGGTTAAAGGTGATAGTGGATGGGTTCATTTTGATGATGATGGCCATGGCATCGCAGCAGAGGAAGCGGAACAAGTGATCAAGCCATTTGTGCGTGGTCAGCAGAGTCGAGGCAATGCGGGTCATGGTATGGGGCTTGCAATTGTAACTCGAATAGGCTGTTGGATGGGGTCAAAATTGTTAATTGGTCGAGCGCCTGAACTCGGTGGTGCGAGAATGTCATTGCAATTTAAGCGGCTTTTGCGCCACACAAGTTGAACCTTCACCGAGTGCGAAGCAAATATCTGCAGGCTAGTGGGTAATACTCCTCCTCAGCGATGTGACTTAGTGTTATACAGGGCAAGATAATGCGCCACTCAGTTATGAATGGCGCTGATAGGAAGATAGTTAATCCTCGATACTGATATGACCAATGATGTAATTGGTGTCATACACGCGAGCGCCTGTATTGGAAGTGTTACTCTTTAGGCCTGTGACTTCTACAATGGAAGAAGTTTCTTTATCAATAGTAGAACTGCCCCATAGTAGATCATTACTGCTGCTTGCCCCGACCCCAAATTGACCCACTGAGTCGCGATAGGTTTGCTCGTTAGTGAAGGTAAAATAGGGAAAGCCTGCCTTTTGGCACAGTTCAGCAGACTTAAGCATGACGTACTTTCTTGTCAAAGCCCGGTCGGTGTTGGTATTGCCAACAAAACTGATTTGCCAACTATCTGGGGCTATCTGTGCTGTTTCAAATCCTTTCCCAAATGACCAAAAGCTTTTTTCGGTGTCATAGGGGGTCGCGCAAGCTGTTAGTAAGATTGCTAACCCTACATTCACACATATATTTCTCAATGATTTCATTATTTTTCACCCAGATTGATTAGAAGCTGTAGCTCACGCCTAATGTGGTTACCCACTGGTTACTGCTATTGATAAGTGGTGAATCAGCAATATCTGGTGACAGGTGTGAATATGCGGTAGCTTGAGTGATATCGAGGTGCTCTGTTATGGGAACAACCAGCGAGTAGCCCACCTTATAGGCAAGCGAGCCGCTACCTTTATATTCAGGACGTTTAGCTGTCGCATCAGACTTAGATACACCAGCATAGTAATCAACATAGTCTTTGCTGAAATAGTGCACACCAGCGTAAGGTACGAGATCTGCAAACCCGAGGTGCATTGGGTGGTAGTAAGTTACGTCAGCCTGATAACCATCATATACGCCAGTGACGTCGTGTTGAAATTTGGTTGAAAAAGTGCCTTGGCCGACGCGAATATCGGCATTCACACCTAAATCACCACTTGTTTTACGATTTTTCATGCCAGTTAAAATATCGGCGTCACTAGCCTCCAAGCCTTGGTTTGCAACGACAAAGGCACTAAAGTTGAGCGTGCTATTGTTGTCACCCATAAATCGATAGTTGATACCAGCAAGATCTGCGTTAAAGTCTTCACCATGGTAGCCGCCGTTAAGGTAAACTGCCGTTTTATGGTCTTGACCTTTATAAAGTTCACTGCCAGTTGCTACACCAGCTCCTGCAAAATACTGGCCTTGATGGCTGTATATATTACCGTTACGAATATAGGTATTACCTTCAGCAACTGCATGGCTAGAGATTAAAATCGCTGTGATAGCAAAGCATAATTTTTTCATTTTCAGATCCTTTTTACATCTGTCGAGTGACGGTGACGCCACTATATTGGACTTGTAATTTAGGGTCTGTATCCAAATGTATCCTATGCGATTGACTGTAATCCTTCACCGTTATTAATCGCCTTTTCGTCGGATGTTGTATATAGCTATCCCAATGTCGTGATCAGATGTGAAAGAGCTATCTCATGTGCAAACACTTCTACGATACGTTGCACGCCATCTAGCCTAACTGAATCATGGAATGCCGAACAATGTCGTGATCACAGGGGAGAGGGAACGACGAATGTGTAAGACTCTTCGGGGGAGGGGAGTCACCAGTGATAATTTTTATTGGTTTCACTGAGCAGTATGAGCATTCTATTTGGGTTATTACGGGAGTTACTGTTTTTAGTGGGTTATATATCCGATCATTTAATGTTCATGGCGTTAGATCCAACATTTTTACTATTTACGAACGGTTTTAAAAATGGTTTATATTAAGAGATTATGGTGTTAATGGTGGCATTTTTACTTTTGACGCTGTGCGCAAGCATAGCCAACTAGAATGTTCCCCTGAACAGGGGCTAGTAGCCAAACGGAGGTGGCATGGAAAGTTTAGACAATGTGAAAGTTCTCACTCGCGGAGAATCAGCGGTTCTAGCTGGAGTTTGTTCAGGTATTGCCGAGTATTATCATTTGCGAAAAAACGGTATTAGGTTGGCATTTTTGTTAACCAGCTTGTTTTTTGCGATTCCAGTATTTGTCTATGTTGTTTTGTGGTTGGTTTTACCTGAATATCCGACGACAGAAGCGATGGCTCGCCACTTACGGCGCAAGAAGTTGCAAAGATAATATGGCCGCCAACAAGATACTTTGGCGCCGCCCTAAAAATATCATCTCTTGCCATTTAGGGACTCATCAATATTAATCTCTCTATTACCTATGGTTTCATTATCTCGCTACCGACCTAGAAACCTTTTAGATAGACAGGTTTTGTCCAAGTTTTTAGCTTTTGATTGTCCTACGGATAACAAATGTAGCTAAATCGAAGCTATAGAATAGCTCAGTGTAGATATGGCAGCGGACATTGATGGCATGGTCGAGAATGTTCTCGACATTTTTCGACATTCCCTACTTGCGTGTGGGTCAGATGTTTTCGTTAAGCGGCCAAGGATGACGTATCGTGCCCAAAGCATCGACACATTCCCCGCCAGACAGACGGCTGATAACTGTGAAGATACCAGCATGAATCGACTGCATCTTATGCCGATAGCCACAACGATAGCGATTATTACTGCGACTCAAGAGTAGGCGGAGCAATCGAAATGCCACAAAAAAAGACGACCTGAGTCGTCCTTTTGCTGTCATGCTCGGGCTAAATGCCCAAGTTTAAATCACTTAGCCCATTTCGGGTTCGAATTAATCGATATCCAGTGGCTCTGGCGACAAGATAATACCAGTATTGTCAGCGTAAACATGATCGGCTGGGAGGAAGGTGACTCCACCGAAGTTAACTGGGATCTCTAATTCACCAACACCATGTCCGTCGGCACCTACAGGAATTGATGCCATGGCTTGAATGCCGATATCGAGGTCTTCAAGTGAATCAACATCGCGCACTGAACCGTACACGATAATGCCTTCCCACTTGTTATCAACACCCAACTGAGCAATTGATGCGTCAATTAATGCACGACGTAATGAGCCGCCACCGTCGACAAGTAGGACTTTACCTTCACCATCTTGTTGCAGCGCTTCGATGATTAGACCGTTGTCTTCAAAGCATTTGATAGTGCTAATTGAACCACCAAATGAGCTACAACCACCGTAATTACTGAACATAGGTTCAACAACATCGACGACATCAATGTAAGTGTCACAAAGTTCTGAGGTGTTGTATTCCATAAGTCATACTCCTGTAGAAAGGCATTTTGCTAGGATAAATCAGCAAATTATTGATAGCAGCCAGTATATAAGGGATTCTTAAAAAGAAAAGCGTTATCAATCACGCAATTGCCGATAAAAGAGGCTATTACCTCGTTTGTTGTAATATTTCTCTCATTGCTGCTCTATTGGGCATAAAACATGATTCAGGTCATTAAATAACGTATTTTAATTACATGTTGATGGCAAATTTGTTAGCATATAGGCAGTCATTGATTAACTTAACTTTAACTTGCTTTAGGGGCACGGATCCCCCAGTTAGCTTATGGACGGCAGAGGGCCTCAAGAAGGTGCCTTATGGAAGCTTCAAACACGATTGAACTTATTGGATATTCTGCATCAATCATGGTTGCAATATCGTTAATGATGAAAGACATTGTTTGGCTAAGATGTCTGAATTTTACAGGTTGTACACTGTTTGTGATTTACGGGGTTTATATCTCGGCTTGGCCTGTTGCTGGCATGAATGCGTTCGTTGCTTGCATCAATATTTACCACTTGGTGAAAATATTCCGCGCTAAAGTGAAGGCGAATACACCAGCAGAGGCTTAATCTCTGTCATAAATATTTAGGCTAGGTGTCACTGAGGCGTCATAGCTATTTTTTAGGCTCCTGATCAATCACTGTTGATCCGGAGCCTTTTATGTTTGAGTCAATCGCTAAACTTGATCGCCAAATTTTTACTCTGATCAATGATTTTGGGTGCAAGTATCGACTCAGAGTTGCCGCTAGACTTGTTTCCAAGTCCGGCGATGGTCCCATATATCTCTACCTAAGTGTTTGCTTACTGTTAGTTCACCCCTCTGGTCAGTTACTGTTTAATAGTGCGTTGGCTGCTTTTATTGTTGAGTTGCCGCTTTACCTTATTTTAAAAAATACCATTCGCCGTACCCGCCCCTGTTACCAAGCTGTGCTGAATGCAGGTAGTAAGCCTGTTCACTTTGAACCCTCTGACAAATTTAGTTTGCCTTCGGGGCACACAGCTGCCGCGTTTGTCATGGCCAGTGCGCTAGCATCGGTTTATCCCTCGATAGCAGTGATGGTTTTTTTATGGGCTGGACTAATTGGACTCTCGCGGATCATCCTAGGAGTACATTATCCGTTGGATATCGCTGCGGGGGCAACTTTAGGGGTCATGAGTTTCAATCTTTGTATGCCATTTGTGGCGTAATAACGCATCTAAGGAGAGACAATGCGGATTCTTTACGGTGTTCAAGGGACGGGTAATGGTCATTTGAGCCGCGCGCGAGTGATGGCAAAAGCGCTAGCCAAACAAAGTATCAAGGTGGACTTTTTCTTCTCAGGAAGAGAAGCTCGTCACTATTTTGATATGCAGTGTTTTGGTGACTATCGTGCAGAAACGGGGTTAACGTTTGCTACCCACAATGGCGGCGTGAGCATGACGAAGACGGCTTGGCAGAACTCCCTCATCGCACTGGTTAAGGATGTGCGTAACATTGACCTAAGTGGCTATGATCTAGTGTTGAATGACTTTGAACCTGTATCCGCCTGGGCGGCGAAGCAGCAAGGCGTACCGTCGGTGGGGATCAGTCATCAAGCAGCGCTGCGTTATGCAGTACCTAAGGTGGGCGACAATTGGTTTAATCAGATTTTGCTCAACTATTTTGCCCCCGTTGACAATGCCCTTGGATGCCACTGGCATCATTTTGGTTTTCCAATATTACCCCCCTTTGTCGAGGTTTCGGCAGAGGTGAGTTATGCGTCCCACGAAATATTGGTTTACCTACCGTTTGAATCTCCAGAGGCGATAGTTGAGTTATTGCGCCCTTTTGACGGCTATCTATTTCAAGTGTTTCATGGCTCTGCACCATCTGCTAATGATCTAGCCCATGTGTGTTGGTCAGGCTTTAGTCGTGACGGATTCAAGCAAGTGCTAGGCCGTTGTGGCGGGGTGATTGCTAGCGCCGGGTTTGAGTTGGCAAGTGAGGCGCTGACTTTAGGTAAAAAACTGCTGGTTAAACCGTTGCGTGGTCAGTTTGAGCAGTTATCAAATGTTGTCGCATTGGAGCTTCTAGGCGCAGCCGATTGCATGATGACCTTAGACTCGCACATTGTTCGGCGCTGGTTAAAAGCGCCTAGGCCTTTACCGATCGCATATCCGCAGGTAGGGGATGCACTCGTGGCTTGGCTGCAGCAGGGGGAGTGGCAGTCAGGCGAGGCTTTGTGCCAAGCATTATGGCAGCAGGTTGAGCTACCAGAGACTTGGCGTAAAAAAAGCCCTTAACGCTTGTTGCTGCATCTTAGTTATTGAAATTAAATGTGCTATCAACTGCTATTTTAGTTATTGATTTTCCTGTTTTTATAATTCTGTTTTAAATTGACTTGTAACCGACTTGTTATACTATTTAGTGGCGATCACATTACAGTCATAAAGGAATAGCTGATGGGTGCAGGGAAAAAAGGAAAATACAGACGACTAACCATACGGTTTACCGTTGTGAGCATTTTTATTATTGCCACCCTGTTTACTGCCATTATTGCCATCGGCTTGCAGTTTTATTTTAGCCAGCGCCTAGCTACTGAGGCTGCACTTAAACTCTATGACCACAGTGCCAATAGCACTGGCTCCTATCTGACCCAAGTTGATAACCAAGCGATTAATACCACCAGTCTATTGGCGCATTACAGAGGCCTTTATGACAGTAACGGGTTGACGCCTGAGTCGCTCAACATGTTTGCCGAAGTCATGCACGCTACTCCTTTTATCTACGCTATCTACATCGGCTTAGATAATGGTGATCTGTTTGAATTGGTTAACCTAAATGCCCACCCCATTGTGCGTAAGCAACTGGGTGCATCTCATTTAGACCGTTGGGTAATTATTGAGATTACTGATGAAGCTGATACTAGGCAGCGTAAAAAGCACTATTATGATAGCCAATTTAACCTAAGGGCGACCCATAGCGAGCCAACAGAGTATAATGCCAGCTTACGTCCTTGGTATGCCAATGCTGTTGTTGATCAAGTTCATAAGACAGAGCCCTATCTGTTTCAAAATTTACAATCGCCTGGAGTGACCTACGCAACCCGAATCGTTCATGATGATGCGGTATTAGCCGTAGATATTGCCTTATCTAGCCTGTCTGACTATTTGAATGGACTGGGGAGAAACATTGCTGGAGATAAAACCAAAGAGGTATTTATCTTTGAAGCAAGTGGCGATCTCATTGCTTCTAATATTGAGCAATCCACTGAGGTGGTTATTCCGCCATCCAACCCCTTGCAACTTACCCAAGCCCAGCAGGTACTGGTTGCCAATACCTTGCCATTAGTTGCGTCGAATGAGACCGACTGGCCACCGATTGACTTTGCCATTGCTGGCATGCCGCAAGGGTATAGTATCGACTTGCTCAATATTGTGGCGCAGATGACAGGGTTAACCATCAATTATAATAACGGGTTTACCTGGGCTGAGTTTATCGACAAGTTCAAAGAGGGTGAAATCGATATTCTGCATTCGTTAATGAATAGTGAGGACAATGCCAGTTTAGGTGCGTTTAGTCAGCCCTATTTGAGCTTGCCTTTCTCTGTAGTGACACTGAGCGGCAATGCTCCGATCACCGCTATTACGCAACTTGAAAATAGGCGGGTTGCCATTCCTATGGGGTGGTCGATAGTGGCGATTATCGAGCAGTATTTTCCCGCTATTCAGGTGATAGAGTACCAATCGACCTTAGAGATTTTACAGGCGGTAGCGCGCGGGGAGGTGTTTGCTGCAATCGATAACAGTATTGTATTGCATTATACCGCCCAGCAGTATTTTCTCGACAATCTACAGTTTCATGAAACTATCGATTATTCCCCTGTTAGAGTGGATGCAGGCTTAAGTATCGTAATGCAGCCCAAGCATGCAGACTTGGTTGAGATAATCAATTTGGCACTTAACAATATTAGCTCTGAGCAGATAACCGCGTTGCGCCAAAAATGGTTTTCTGAGGGGCAAAAAGCGGCGCCTAAAACCGTTGAAGGCACTGTACCCTATAAAGAGTTAATCGATATTGCGGCCAACCCAAGCTTGCAAAAGCGCTTAGGTGTCTACTCGATTGATGGTGTAGACAGCTTTGTTTACGTTACCCCGTTAGGGCATGCTGCCGACGAAACTGAATATTTCGCCATTGTGGTACCCACCAATGTGTTGCTTGCTTCGACGCACGATAAAGTAAAGAAATCGATTCTGGTCACAGGTATCTGTCTCCTGTTGGTGTTGCCCTTGTCGTGGCTGTTTGCCTCACCGATTATTAAACCCATTAATTTATTAGCGTTTGAAAACAAAAAGATAAAGAATCGTCAATATGATGATGTGGTAAAGATTGAATCCTTTATTAAGGAGATTGATGATCTTGCCTACTCTTTGGTCGACATGTCCGATTCCATCAAAGTGCATGAACATAATCAAAAGGCACTGATGGAAGCCTTTATTAAACTGATTGCGCAAGCGATTGATGATAAATCCCCCTATACTGCAGGCCACTGTAATCGTGTGCCAGAACTTGGATTGATGTTAGCTAAGTCGGCCTCAGAGTCCGGATTACCTGCATTTAAAGCGTTTGGCTTTAAGAATGAAGATGAGCATCGCGAGTTTAGAATTGCAGCTTGGCTACATGATTGCGGCAAAATCACCACTCCGGAGCATATTGTCGATAAAGGCAGTAAATTGGAGGTTATCTATAATCGGATTCATGAGGTAAGAATGCGTTTTGAAGTGCTCTGGCGTGATGCACAGATTAGCTATTATACCCAATGTATCGCCAGCCCTGATAAGCAAGAGACCTTAAAGACTGAGCTGGATGCAACCTTTATTCAGCTGACTGAGGATTTTGAGTTTATTGCCAACGCAAACGTGGGTGGTGAGTTTATGGATCAAGACCATGTGGATAGGCTTCACCAACTGGCTAAAACGCCTTGGGTGAGACATTTTAATGACAAGCTAGGTCTCTCGCCAATCGAAGAGCTTAATTATCCTGAGGAAGAGCAAACACTTCCGGTGACCGAGACGCTATTGAGTAATAAACCTCAGCACATTATTAAACGTGATTTTCCGGTGCATTTTGATGAGAAGTTTGGTATCAAGATGGAGATCCCTGAGTATCTTTACAACCAAGGTGAATTACATAACCTTGCTATCGCTCGCGGCACCTTAACCGCCGAAGATAGATTTAAAATTAATGAGCATATCACCAGTACTATCAAGATGTTAGAGAACTTACCGTTTCCTCCTGAGCTTGCCCGTGTGCCGCGTTATGCTTCAACGCACCATGAAACGCTTAAAGGCACTGGCTATCCGCGTAAATTGACTGCAGAGCAGCTCTCAATCCCTGAGCGGATCTTGGTGCTGGCAGATATTTTTGAGGCGTTAACTGCAGCGGATAGACCCTATAAAAAGGCCAAACCGATCAGTGTTGCCATTGATATTTTGCATAAGATGGCGCTGGATCAACACGTAGACATAGAGGTGTTTAGGTTGTTTTTAAGCAGCGGAGTTTATCTTGAATACGCGAACAGATTCTTAGATCCAAGCCAAATAGATGCGATCGATATCCATAAGTATTTCGACGAAGCGTTGGATAAGCAGCAGAGTTGATGAAGAGGGTATGTTGTCATAGAGCTAGGGGCTTGCTGAGATGTCTATGTTAACCAGTGCTCTAAATAGTGGATAGATTGCTCACCCTGGAGAAAACCGTCATCGTGCAGTAGCTGCTGCAGCAAAGGAATATTGGTTTTTATGCCCGTTATTTGCAGTTCAGCTAAGGCGGCTTGCATACGGGCGATGGCCATTTCTCTATCTTCTCCCCAAGTGATCAGCTTGCCTATCATGGCATCGTAATAGGGGGGAACAGCATATCCTTGATAAAGATGAGAATCCCAACGAACCCCGAGTCCGCCAGGTGCTCGAAACTCGCTGATTGTGCCCGGACTGGGTACAAAGCTGTTTGGGTCTTCGGCATTGATGCGGCACTCAATCGCATGGCCATGAGTTGAGACTTGAGCGGTCGCCAAGGGGTTGCCCGCGGCAATCATTATCTGATACGCCACAATATCTAGCCCAGTAACCATTTCTGTGATGGTGTGTTCGACCTGAATGCGGGTGTTCATTTCCATAAAGAAAAACTGCCCATCCTGATAGAGAAACTCAAATGTTCCCGCGCCTTCATAGCCAATGGCTTTGCATGCTGCTTGGCATTGTTGGCTAAGATGATGACGCTGCTCAGCCTTGATACCAGGGGCAGGGGTTTCCTCAATCACTTTTTGTTGGCTACGCTGCATCGAGCAGTCTCGTTCGCCAAGGCAGAGGGTGTTGCCTTGGCTATCAGTCATCACTTGTACCTCTATATGGCGAGGATTTTCGAGGTATTTTTCTAAATAAACACCACCATTGCCAAATGCGGCGTTGGCTTCACTCTTGGTGAGTGCTATCGCGGCTATCAGTTGTTCGCTTTGGTGGACTATCCGCATCCCTTTGCCGCCACCGCCTGCGGTGGCTTTTATTATCACAGGGTAGCCAATCTGTTGTGCTTGGACTAAATTACTTTGATCATCATCATTTAATAGCCCTTGAGAACCTGGGACGGTTGGCACGCCAGCTAACTTCATGGCGTTGATTGCGCTCACCTTGTCACCCATTAAGCGGATAACATCGCTGCTGGGGCCGACAAATACAAAGCCGCTGGCAACGACTTGTTCGGCAAAGTCGGCGTTTTCAGATAAAAAACCATAGCCAGGATGAATGGCATCGGCATGGGTCAGAACGCCAGCTGCTAAAATCGCTTGGACATTAAGGTAGCTCTCACTGGCCTGCGCTGGGCCAATACAGATGCTTTCGTCGGCCATCGACACATGGAGTGAGTCTCTGTCGACGCTGGAGTGCACACTAACCGTCGCAATGCCAAGTTGGCGACACGCACGAATGACCCTAATAGCAATCTCGCCGCGGTTGGCAATAAGCACTTTGCTAATGGGTCGATTGCTTGTCATAACTGTGCTACTCAATGACCATCAGTGGTTGGTCAAACTCAACGGCGTCACCGCTGTGACATAAGATGGCTTTGATGGTGCCTGAGTGTTTGGCTTGAATTTGATTCATCATCTTCATCGCCTCAATGATGCACACAGTGTCACCGATTTCTACTCGTTGGCCGACTTTGACCAAAGGAGTCGATTCTGGTGATGGTGCCAGGTAAAAGGTGCCGACCATAGGTGAAATGAGCAGATCATCTTCGTCATAATCGGCCTGTTGAGTGGCCACCGCCGTCTCTGTTTGATTGGTCACAGGGGGAACAACAGAAGTTTTGTTACTGGTGTCGATATTGAGATTGCGGCAAATGCGAATCGACTCTTCCCCATCCTTAATCTCTAGCTCCGAGATATCAGAAGCCTGTACCAGTTCAATCAGCTTTTTAACTTTACGAATATCCATAATATGATAGGCCCTATGCTGATTTCATCGCGTTAATGCGTGAGATTGCCGAGGTTAGTGCATATTGATAACCCTGCTCCCCTAAGCCACAAATCACGCCAACCGCTTTGTCTGAGAAATAGGAGTGGTGTCTAAAGGCTTCTCGGGCATGCACATTGGATAAGTGGACTTCAATAAAAGGGATCGCAACCCCAAGCAGGGCATCTCTCAGTGCCACACTGGTATGGGTGAAGGCGGCTGGATTGATAATAATAAAATCGGCATCGGTTTCGTGAATGGCGTTAATCAGCTCATGTTCGGCATTAGATTGAATGTGTTCCAGCGCGACGTTTTCCGATTGAGCCGTTTGGGTTAAATTCGCCACAATTTGGGTCAAGGTATGGTGTCCATAATGGCCCGGCTCGCGGCGGCCTAATAGATTAAGGTTGGGGCCATTGACTAATAATATTTTTGCCTGATTGCTCATTCAACATACCTTTTCATTGTGAGGTGCCAATCGATAGCGCACCCTAAAATTTGATAGATAGCTGCAAGTTAGCATAAATTAGCGTCATTTTGTCGGCACAACTGAAATTTTAAAGTCATTAATGAGCAATTTGATGTGTGTTGTTAGTGGTGAGAGACGTATGGCTAGTAGCTAGATTTATCTTGCCTAAGGGCTTTGGTGGCGCCACGCTGTTTCTTGGCGTCAATACGACGTCTTTGGCTGCCTTTCGTTGGTTTGGTGGCTACCCGTTTTTTAGCAGTATGGCCGACACTGGCGACTAATAGGATAAATTGTTCTAGCGCAGTTTGGCGGTTAGCGTCTTGACTGCGACTCGCTTGGCATTTGATGATGATTTTACCGCTTTTGGTAATGCGGTGATCGGCTTTGGCAATTAAGCGCTCTTTATAGATATCGGGCAATGAAGATGCGTTAATGTCGAAGATCAGTTGTGCGGCAGTAGAGACCTTGTTGAGATGCTGGCCGCCGGCGCCACTGGAACGGATAAATTGCCATTCCAGTTCGTTGTCTTGTAAGGTTATGCGATTACTGATTTTTATCATCTTGCCTCTTTAATAGCGTTTATTTGATATAGACCTGTATCTTTGCGCAGATAAAATGATGCAAAATGTCTAGCTAACAATTGTATTGCTGCGGAGTCTGGTTATGTTATGCCAAATCGCTGATATCACCAATGGGGTGATCAGTTTATTTGCCAGTGGTCGTCTATCGACAAAAGATTACTGTCAGCAGATCGCGCCCATCATTGAAGAGTATCAAAATCAATCGGGTAAAACCTGTATCTATATTGAGGCCGATGTGCTGCTGGAGGGCTGGGAGAGCCAGTCGCTCTCTGGGGTCGGAGAGATTCAGTTACCCAGCTTCGACGCCTTGGTGCTGGTTGGCGGACCTGATTGGTTTGGTAATGCTGTCCGCCTGATGGGCCCCTTTATGCAAGGGGAGGTCGCATGGTATGCTTTGGAGGATAAGCCTCAGGCCATAGAGTGGATCACCGCAAAGCTGAGTTGTCCATTAACTCGATAGTTCTCGTTACCTACAGCAACTAGTGGGTAACTTATCCATACATTTAAGGGAAAAATATGTCATCGGTTACCTCATCAGTAGTAAAATTTAGTGCTATTGCATTGGCGCTAGCATTGGTTACCTCGCTATCTGGTTGTGCGCCAGAAGTCGGCAGTGAAAAATGGTGTAAGCAGATGGAAGATAAGCCAAAAGGTGATTGGAGTGCTAACGAAGCGGCTGATTACACTAAGCACTGCGTATTCAAATAACCCCGCTAGTCGCGATTATTTGTGACCCTGACAATACTTTGCACATATTTCAATGAGTAAGTGTTGCCAGGGTTGAACTAATCATTACACTGCCAGTCTGATTGCTAGCATCTTCTTTTTATTAAAGGTTACTTTGAGTCTACTCCTTCGTCAGTTTATCCAAAAGATCGCATTGATGATGATCGCCGTTGTGGCACTGCAGTTTGCAGGAGCCAACCTTGGCGCGCATCAGTTGCACTTGGGTAGTCATGAAAAGGAGAGTGAGAGTCATCCCCACCTGCAATTTACCGCTGAGGTGGTCAGTTTCGCTCAATGTGTTGATTGCCAGTGTGAATTTGACAAACCAGATGCTGAGCATGAAAAGCAGCACGCTCATCAAGTCAGTAAAACCGAAACCAAGACCTTCGACCTGTGTCTAGATTGTCAATGCCATGGTGGCCATGTGACCTTGGTGTCACTGGTAACCCTAATGCCTTCAATCCCTGTAGGTGATGAGCCCTCTAATCTAGGCCGTCATTACTACCCACCAGAGCAACAACCAAGTTATCGCCCCCCGATCGCTTAATCTAGTTTAAAAATATCATACCCATAGTAAACACTTTGAACCGACGCCAACGGGTGTCTGTTGCTGTGGGTCATTACTATTTTTATCAGCGCTACGCTACGACAACACAAGGCTATCTAACCAGATTAGATGTGATGTGTTAGTCGGGTGTGGAGCTGATGCTAGATATTAGGAAAAGCGATGAAAAGATCTATTATCGCCACACTGATGCTGGGCTATTTTTGTAGCGCTAGCGTTTATGCTCAATCGATTTCAATACCAAGCACCATAGATAATTCAATGGCCTATTCGTCGTTAGCGCAGCAAAGCGCTAACAGCGAAGCGTTTGCGCTATGGTTACAGCCATTGATCCGCCAATTTAACCAGCTTCCAGAAGTTAAAGCCCTGCAAGCTAAGGCAAGCCAGGCTCAGTTGCTGATCCAAGCCGCAGATAAAGCGATTTATAATCCCGAATTGGGGATCAACTACCAAAATGCCACGGAAGACACCTACAGCTTGGATATAAGTCAAACCATAGATTGGGGTGATAAGCGCGGCGTGGCAATGCGAAAGGCACAGCTCGAGGCTGAGGTGTTACTGTCGCAGACGACCTTGATGCGAAGTCAGATGTTGGCCGATGTTGTGATGGCATTGGTCGAGCAAGCGCAGCAAAATAAAATACTAGAGTTTCAACAACAACAGCTCGATGTGGCCAAACAACAATTTGAGATAGCTAAACAGCAGTTGGCATCGGGGGCGATTTCGCAAGCGGAGCTGCAACTCATTCAACTTGATCTTGCCAGTCGCGCCGCCGAATATGCATTAGTCGAGCAAGCTGCCATCAACGCCGATGCTAAAGTATTGATGTTATTTGGCACCACTACGCTGCCGTTTAATGATTTTATTGAAGTGCTAAATGTCGAGGTGGCGGCCGAGGTTTCGCCCGAGTTGCCAGCTTTAAAGAGCGCTTATCAGCAGGTGATGATGGCCAAATTGGCTGCAAAGCAGGTAAAAGCAGATACCTCAGCCAACCCCACCATTAGCCTGAGTGCGGAGCGTGAAGGCGAAGAGAATAAGTTGGGTGTTGGTTTATCTATCCCTATTCAGATCCGCAACAATTATAGTGAAACGTTGGCAATGGCCAGTAATGACATCGCCATTGCTGAGCAGCGCTACCTTGCTAGCGAACGCGTTATCACTGAGCAACAAAAACTGTTTTACCTAAGCCTACCCAGACTACAGCAACGTTACCAAGAGTGGCGTGAGTTGGTGCTAACTTCAGGTGCTGGCGTGGCTGATGCGTTGGGCCAGCAATGGCAAGCTGGCGATATCAGCACTAGTAACTATTTGCAAAGCAAGCGTCAACTGGCAAGCAGTTACCTAGCTGGCATGTCATTAGAGTCAGCGTTATATCAAAGCTGGCTCGATTGGATGGGGCAAAGTGGTCAGCTAGAAAACTACTTTCTGCAGCAATTAGCGCAACAGGCTAATGACCAAAGTGTCCGTGCCAATGTGACCAGTACCAATGGCAATAGTATCAATGCAGCTAGCATCAATCAGATTAGGTGAATAACACAATGAAAAATCAAACATCAAACCGTATATTTTTTACGCTCAATCCATTGGTGCGAGCCATGGGTTTTGGCTTACTGATTTCGATAACGGCAGCCATTGGCGTATCGGGAGTGACCTTAGCAGCAGAAGGCCATGAGCATGGACCTACTGAGGCAGCGCAGCCCCACGCCACAGGTGAAGTGGGGCATGAGCATGCCAATGAGACTGAGGAGCATCTTGAGGCACCAGATGCTCATGGTCATGAAAAGACGCAAGCCGAGCACAGTGATGGGTTAACCTTGAGCGCAGCCCAGCGTGATCTCGCTGGTATTGAGGTGGTTAAGTTGGCAGAGCAGAGCTTTAGTCTCGAGGCCGTGGCAACGGCGACGCTGGTGGTCGACAGAGATAGAACAGTCACCTTGGCTCCGCAGTTAGAGGTACGTGTCCTTAAGCGTCATGTGGTGCCGGGACAAGAGGTCGCTCAAGGGCAAGCCATATTGACTTTAGGCGGCGCGGCTGTCGCACAAGCGCAGGCAGATTACATCAATGCCGCTGCCGAGTGGAGTCGAGTTAAACGTATGAGTACCAGTGCAGTCAGTGCCAGTCGCCGTTTGCAGGCGCAAGTGGATGCAGAGTTAAAACGCGCCACACTAGAGGCGATGAAAATGACTCCAGCGCAGATTAACGCGCTTGCATCGACGCCTGAAACCATAGGTAGCTATCAACTGTTAGCGCCTATCGCGGGTCGAGTTCAGCAAGATGTAGCCATGCTAGGTCAGGTTTTTGCCGGCGGTACCGCCTTGATGCAACTCACCGATGAGTCACATCTTTGGGTTGAGGCGCAGGTGACACCGACTCAGGCCGAGAAGGTCAATGTGGGCAGCAAAGCCCTAGTGAGAGTGGGGCAGCACAGTATTGAAGCCAAAATCATTGGCCGCTCTCATGAGCTCAATAGCGTAACCCGCACCGAGCAGATCTTAGTGGCGTTTGAAAACCCAGGGCATGTATTGCATGCAGGGCAATTTGCTGAGATTTATCTCTCAGACAATGCCAAGGGCGGGGCAGTGTTACCCGATGCCGCGCTGACCCGTGGCGGCGATGGTGATTGGCAGGTATTTGTCGAAGATGCCGAAGGTTTCGAAGCGGTAGAGGTTGAAGTGGTTGAACGCCAGCGAGGTATGAATTTGGTCAGGGGCTTAGCGCCAAATGCCAAGGTAGTGATCTCTGGGGCGTTTTTCTTAGCCTCTGAGCAAGCTAAAGCGGGTTTCGACATTCATAATCACTAAGAGGTTGCTCCTATGCTACAGAAATTAATAGATGCTGCGATCCGCAACCGTCTCTTGGTGGTCTTGGCGCTACTGTGTGCCGTTGTCGCCAGCGTGGTTATGCTGCCAAAGCTTAATCTAGACGCCTTTCCTGATGTAACCAATGTGCAAGTAACGGTCAATACTGCCGCTGAAGGCTTAGCCGCCGAAGAGGTGGAGAAACTGATTAGTTATCCCGTCGAGTCGGCCATGTATGCACTGCCTGCTGTGACTGAAGTGCGCTCGCTGTCGCGTACCGGTTTGTCGATAGTTACTGTGGTGTTTGCCGAAGGCACCGATATCTACTTTGCGCGTCAGCAGGTGTTTGAACAGTTGCAAGCGGCCAGAGAGATGATCCCTGATGGCGTCGGGGTGCCAGAAATTGGCCCCAATACGTCAGGATTAGGACAGATCTATCAGTACATTTTACGTGCAAGCCCAGAGTCAGGTGTCGATGCATCAGAGCTAAGAAGTCTAAATGATTACTTGGTCAAGCTGATCATGATGCCCGTTGGCGGCGTGACTGATGTGCTCTCTTTTGGCGGTGAAGTGCGTCAGTACCAAGTGCAGATAGAGCCTAACAAGCTGCGCAGTTACGGACTGTCTATGGCGCAGGTGACAGATGCGTTAGAGAGTAATAACCGCAACGCGGGTGGTTGGTTTATGGACCAAGGCCAAGAGCAGTTGGTGGTGCGGGGTTATGGTTTATTGCCTGCAGGCGATGCCGGCCTTAAAGCGATTGGGCTAATTCCGCTAACCGAAGTGGCAGGTACACCCGTGCGCGTGAGCGATATTGCCAAAGTAAATTATGGCAGTGAGATCCGCGTAGGTGCTGTGACCATGACGCGTCGAGGTGAGGCGGGTAGGGTCGACAATTTGGGTGAAGTCGTTGCGGGGGTGGTGCTTAAACGTATGGGGGCCAACACGAAAGCCACCATTGATGATATTGCCCAGAGAACCACGCTGATTGAGCAAGCACTGCCAGAGGGAGTGTCGTTTGAGGTGTTTTACGATCAAGCCGACTTGGTCAATCAAGCGGTGAAAACGGTGCGAGATGCACTGTTAATGGCCTTTGTGTTTATTGTGGTGATCCTCGCGCTGTTTCTGGTCAATATCCGCGCCACCATGCTGGTGTTGCTATCAATTCCCGTGTCGATAGGTCTTGCCTTGATGGTGATGGCCTATTTCGGCATGTCGGCTAACTTAATGTCATTGGGCGGTTTGGCCGTGGCCATTGGGATGCTGGTCGATGGCTCGGTGGTGATGGTGGAGAATATCTTTAAGCATCTTACCCAGCCAGATAGACGTCATCTTGTTGAGGCTCAGGCTCGTTCTGCTGGCGAGCGCGATCCGCACCATGCTGACTTAGACGGCCTTGGCCAAGGTGGACGTGGTGGTATTGCGATGCGGGTGATGCTGGCGGCTAAAGAGGTATGCAGTCCTATCTTTTTTGCCACCGCCATTATCATTGTGGTCTTTGCGCCGCTGTTTGCCCTAGAAGGGGTTGAGGGCAAGCTGTTTCAGCCGATGGCCGTTAGTATCATCTTAGCTATGCTCTCGGCTCTGCTGGTGGCATTAATTGCCGTGCCTGCATTGGCCGTGTATGCATTTAAACGTGGTGTAACGCTTAGGCAAAGTGCCTTACTCAAACCTATCGAGTCGGGTTATCGCAAGCTGCTCGCCATCACTATGGCGCATCCAAAGGTTGTGGTGATAACGGCGCTGCTGATGTTTGCCATGAGCATGGTGTTATTGCCACGGCTGGGCACTGAGTTTGTGCCTGAGCTAGAGGAGGGCACCATTAATCTGCGCGTCACATTGGCACCCACTGCCAGCTTGGGTACCTCACTTGCTATTGCCCCTAAGTTGGAGCAGATGCTGCTGGAATTCCCTGAGGTGGAATATGCCTTGAGCCGCATAGGGGCACCAGAGCTAGGTGGCGACCCGGAACCTGTGAGCAACATTGAGATCTATATTGGCCTAAAACCCATTGAAGAGTGGCAATCGGCTAGCAATCGTTTTGAGCTGCAACGTCTGATGGAGCAAAAATTAAGTGTATTCCCCGGACTATTGCTGACCTTCTCACAGCCCATTGCTACGCGGGTGGATGAGCTGCTCTCTGGGGTGAAGGCCCAACTTGCTATTAAGATATTTGGCCCCGATCTGGAGGTGTTATCTGAAAAGGGGCAAGTGCTGACCGACCTTGTTAGTCAAGTCCCTGGTGCCGTCGATGTGTCGCTGGAACAAGTGTCGGGTGAAGCGCAATTAGTCGTGCGGCCTAAGCGTGAACTGCTGGCACGTTATGGTATCAGTGTCGATGAGGTGATGAGTCTCGTGAGTCAGGGCGTTGGTGGTGTCAGCGCCGGACAAGTGATCGATGGCAATGCCAGATACGATATCAATGTGCGTTTAGCACCTGAATATCGCAGTGCACCCGATGCGTTAGGGGATTTGCTGCTTAATGGCGTTAACGGTGCGACGGTACGTTTGGCAGAAGTGGCCGATGTGGTGATTGAGATGGCCCCGCCGAATATTCGTCGTGACGATGTACAGCGTCGTGTCGTGGTACAGGCCAACGTCGCAGGCCGGGATATGGGCTCGGTTGTTAATGATATCTATGCCATCGTACCGCAAGCAGAGCTTCCACCCGGTTATACCGTGGTGGTGGGGGGCCAGTATGAGAACCAGCAGCGTGCGCAGCAAAAGCTGATGCTTGTTGTGCCCATTTCAATAGCGCTGATCGCCTTGCTGCTCTACTTCTCATTTGGCTCCATTAAGCAAGTGGGGCTTATCATGGCCAATGTGCCATTGGCGCTAATCGGCGGTATTGTTGCGCTCTATCTCAGCGGCACATACCTGTCGGTGCCCAGCTCGATAGGCTTTATCACCCTGTTTGGTGTGGCAGTGCTCAATGGTGTGGTATTGGTGGATTCTATCAATCAGCGCCGCGCCGCTGGTGAGCCACTTTATACCTGTGTGTATGAAGGCACCGTTGGGCGTCTGCGACCAGTATTGATGACGGCACTCACTTCCGCTTTAGGCCTGATCCCTATTCTGTTATCTAGTGGTGTGGGCAGTGAGATTCAAAAGCCGCTCGCTGTGGTGATCATCGGTGGCCTATTTAGTTCAACAGCACTGACATTGCTGGTACTGCCGACTCTGTATCGTTGGCTGTATCAAAGCAGCACGTTAAAGGGCGATAAGGAGCTAGAAGCTTTGGATTAAACCACATAGCGGTTGAGTTAACCGAGCCGTTTAATGTGGACTGTTTTATGTTGGCCAAGGATGGTCAGAGGATGCCAGACTTTCAGTTTGTTCTGGCTAGGCTATCTATGTTAATCAATAGCTACACCTCTTTGGTTACGCTCCATAGACACAATATTGGCTTGATCTATTTCACCTAAACGCTAACCTGTCGGGTGAGACGGCTAGGCTAGAGTCTATGATTTAGTACGCGCGGCAAGACGCCGCGCTTTTTTGCAAGAACAAGAGTCAGCCCCTAGTTAATTTTACTTCATTGTTATCCTTGCTAAACTCAATTTACACCCTGCTTCTGGCTAGATGTTTATGCCCTCATTATTACCCCTATTTAATGCCCGTTGGTTTCATTCCCTATTGCTTGGCTCGTTGTTTGCCATGGCTAACCTGAGTGCGGCTGAGATAAAGTGGAGTCAGTTTGATAGCCCCTCTGGGGGGCAGGTGGCAGCAATAGGTTCATACGCCAATGGTTGTTTATCTGGCGCGCAAGCTTTGCCATTAAAAGGTGAGGGTTTTCAGGTTATCCGTACTACTCGTAATCGCTTTTATGGACACCCACAATTGGTGAGTTTTATTGAGTCCTTGGCAAAACAGACGCACTTGATGGGTATGAATGACCTATTGATTGGTGATATCTCGATGGCGCGTGGGGGGAACTTTGAGTTCGGTCATTCGAGCCATCAAATTGGTCTGGATGCTGATATCTGGTTTCGCCAAGCTGAGCAACAGCTTAGTGAGCAAGCAAGAGAAAACCCACAAGCGTTAAATCTGGTCGATAAGCAAAGCTTTAGCGTCAACCAGCACTGGAAAACTCAACATGCCGAGATGATCCGTTTAGCGGCGCTTTCACCTGAAGTGGCACGTATCTTTGTTAACCCGGCGATTAAACAGCAGTTGTGTACTATGACCTGGCCTGACCCCAGTTGGCTCAATAAAGTTCGTCCTTGGTGGGGGCATTCATTACATATGCACGTGCGCTTAACGTGTCCTACCGATGATCCCTTATGTCAAAATCAACAGGCCCCGCCTTTAGGGACTGGTTGCGATGAGCTGGGCTGGTGGGCGCTGCAGATGACGGCAGCCAACAATGCTAAGCAGAGATCTGCCCAGGTAAAACCAAGGCCTAAACCTAAAGTGATGAAGGCGAAGCCCGAGCAGTGTATGCACTTATTGAGTCAAACCGAGTGATGGCTTTTATGGCTTATTGCATTGACAGCTAGTGGGTTACTGAATAGATTAACTGCTCTATAAGTCAGCATAACTTAGGTAAGCCATACTGCTTACCCAAGTGCTGTTACTGTTAAAGAAATCAGAAAAATAGCCCTAATGTGGAACATGAGCTGAACAATGCTCATGCTTCAAATCTCAGGGAAATATACTAAATTAAGGATGATTGATGTACGCCACTATATGTCGACGACTGCTTTGTGTTGTCTGCTTTATCGCCTCTTTTAATACGTTTGCTGTCACCAACTGGGTTGATTTTGAAGTCATTAATGGCCATATCAATCTGCCCGTGACCATTAATGGTATCGAGGGACGCGCTATTTTAGATAGTGGCGCACAGATGAACGCGATTAACTTAAGCTTTATCAACCGTCATGGATTTGAGTTTGATAAGGGCGGCAAGGTCAATGTAACTGGGGTTTACGGTACAGAGACGCGCCAGCTTTTTAATAATGTATCGGCCAACCTTTTTGGTGCCGAGATTGAATTAGATCAGCTAGCTGGACTGCGTATTGGTCATCACGAGGTACAGTTGCTACTCGGCGCTGGCCTGTTGGAAAAATTTATCTTTCAGATCGATTACCCAAATAGCCGTATGAGACTATTTGAAAAAGGCAGCGTAGATTTAGCTAAGCTTGAAAATATTCCGATGCAGATGGATAGAGGCTCTGGACAACCTATTGTACAAGTTGGGTTGAATGGCGAGAAAAATGCTTGGTTAGTGTTGGACACTGGCAACAGTGGCGGGCTGTTTTTAAAGCGTCTTTTAGCGACAGATAAAAACTGGCTTGAGCTTTATGGGTCAAAGTCGGGAGTAAGCGCCGGCGTGAATAATAATGCGACGGTGGAGAACTTTCGTTTACCTGAGGTGAAATTTGGTCCTTTTACCCTTGAAAATGTTCAAGTGACAGTTCCTGGAGAGGGACAGAACGAATCGATCTCAGGGCAGAATCGCAACGGACTCTCACGTATTAAAGGGAAAAATATTAAAGGGCTTGTGGGCTATGACGTACTGAAGCATTTTGTGCTAACCATAGACTATAAGGCGGGTCATATGCATATTGGATTGCCTGAAGAGTCATAGCTTAAATTTGCTGAATTTGAGCCAAGCGAGCGGGAGCTATCCCGTTAGTCCGGTGGAAAATGAGGGCGCAGGATTGATGACAATCCGCGCCCTTTTTTTGAAACGACAGATTAACGACTCAATGCATAGCCACCCTTAAGGTGAGCGATGTTACTAAAACCTAGGCGGTGCATGGCTTGAGCCGCCACCATAGAGCGACTGCCGCTGCGACAAACTAATACCCACTCATCTTGCTTGTCATGCTGGTGTTGTTGAATAAACTGCACCAGTCGTGTCATTGGGATATTAATGCTGTGTTCGCTCAATTCACCGAGTTCATGTTGCAAGGCGTATTCATGGGGCTCACGAATATCCAGTAGTTTGATGGTCTGCGTTTGCTGAAACTGTTGCTTAAGACTAATGGCATCGTACTCTTTGATCACGGCTTTATCGCAACTGCCAGTGTAGGCACCGCAGATGATCTCTGTGCCCATCTCATCATTGAGATGGGTATCGAGTTGTGCTTTTTGCTGTTCAAATAGGCCGATTGGCATTACGCCATTGATGGTCTCATTAAGCAGTGCATTACGAGTAAACTCAGCGCCAAAACTGGTGGTAAATTCATTATTGTAGTCGTGGCTTGGGCACAATAAGGTGTGATCGCCAATCAAGCCGTGCAGTAGTTTTAGGCTGTGATACATCTGTTTGGCACAGCTGGAATCAAAGTTGGTTCTGCCTAGGCTGCCCATTAATATCATGTCACCGCAGAAGGCATACAATACTGTGCCTTGTGGGTTAACCAGTAATAGGCTGATACTGTCTTTGGTGTGGCCTGGTGTGGCTACCTTTATCAGTGTCAGCTCGCCCACCTTAACCGCTTGCACAGGGCGACTGCCAATATCGGTTAATGCATGCACCGCTGGCCAACCCAGGTAATCAGTTGCCTGCTGCGGTAAATAGCGCTCGGCTAATGCAACGCGGCCCGACACATGATCGGCGTGACCATGAGTGTCGATAAAGGCGATAGGTGTTAATTGCTGACACTGCAACAGGGTATCAATGCGCTGCTCGAGTTCTGGCAGAGGGTCGATGATCAGCGCTTGCTGGCTCTTATGATCGGCATAAATCCAAGTGCAACTTGAGCCTGACTTGAGCTGTACTAAACCATTCAGTGGAGTTTTATTTTGTGCACCAGCATCGACGTTTAATGACAAACAACTATTGCCAAGGGCATTGGCGGCCGATTGAATTCGCTCGCAGGCTTGATCGACTTCTGCTTGCGTCATGGCGGGGCCAAATGAGAGGCGAATGGCGGATTCGCTTTGCCACGTGGGCAATCCCATGGCATCGAGAACAAAGCTACCTGTGACCTTTGAGCTACAGGCTGAGCCTGAGCTGACACGAATATTAGCCGCATCGAATAGATCCATGATCTCTTTGCTACTAAAACCCGGCACGGCGAAGTTGAGTGTGGTGGGAACGCTATTGCTAAAGCTGTGGTTAAATACAATGGTTGGAAATGCGCGCTGCAGCGCCTGCGCGAGCTGCACTCGGTAGTCAAGCAAGGTTGATACAGGGAAGAAAGCACTATCATCTTGGTTGAGTAGCATCTCAAACACCACGTTTAACGCCGCCATACCTGGCAGGTTTTCGGTACCAGAACGTAGCCCCCCCTCCTGACCACCGCCTGCAATGAATGGGGTAAAAGGCGCGCTTTCGCGGATGTACATAAAGCCTATACCTTTGGGGGCGTAGAGCTTATGGCCACTAAACGGTGCGTAATCTATGCTGGTTTCTGCCAGATTTAAAGCTCGCTTCCCGAGTGCTTGGACGCAATCTACCATCCAAAAAAGATCTGGATTATGCTGACGAATGAGGCGGTCTAATGCCGCTAAATCTTGGTAAACGCCAGTTTCGTTATTCACTGCCATGGTGCAAATCATTAAGGCATTCGCCGCTTCTTGAGCGATAAAGTCATGATTTAAGTTACCGCTGCCGTCCACAGGAATCGCTTTAAGCTCGGCATTGATACCCAATAGCTGGTTCCAGTGCGCTAAAGAGTTCGGCACGGCTTTATGTTCTGTCGCACCATACAGAAGCGTGTAGGTTTTGTTGGGGTTTAGTGAGGCTTTGGCGTTAACTAGCGCCGATAAAATAGCCGTTTGTATCCCTTCTGTCGCGCCACTAGTAAAGATGATTTTTCCTTGATTGGCGCCGAGTAACTGCTTGGCATTATTCCTGGTTTGTTCCATGAGATTTTTAGCTTTTAGGCCAGTGATATGACTACTCGACGGGTTACCAAATAGCTCTTCCATTGCGCTCATGGCAGCTTTTGCGGCTTGTGGCAGAACAGGGGTAGTGGCGTTGGCGTCGAGATAAATTTGGCTAAGACTGGTAGTTTGGCTCATGGGATACTCGCAAAATATATTTTTATTATTAGAAAAACATCCATATAACAAAATGGCATATCTAATTCGATGTGGCTATATTAGCAGGTTGTGCGTATTGATCAAGATCACGTTTCTATCTTTGGTGCTGGTGGGAGCCGTTGGGAGTATGAGTATTATTGTGGGAGTGTTAAGCGAAGATAATATTGCTAAATATGGAGGTGATTTTCTGGTTTTTATATTAAAAAGCCTCCCATCTACGGAGGCTTTAACTAATAGGTCATTGGGTTAGAAAAGGTGTTTTTAGGTGTTAAATTTTTACTTTAATTACCACTTTTCTGACCGCTTTAGGTGTGGCTGAAGTGCCCGGCATATGCATATCTTGAGGGAAAAACAGCGCAAACATCCCTGCTTTTAAAGGAATAAATGCCGCTTCTGCTTTATTCGACTCATAGTCATATTCTGCATAGTCATGTTTGTCAAAATAGGGTTTTGATGGCGTCTGATCTGCCAGAGGCAGATAACCAAACTCCTCTTCGCCACGGACCACATATTGCACGTCGATATAGCGGCGGTGCACCTCAAAAGGTTCAACTTCTCTTGGCTTGGTGTCATAGTCATTGACGATAACAAACAAATCTTTCCCTTCGAGTTCGTAACTGCCTACGTCGAGTTGGCTAAAGTCGGTATCGACTAAGTGTTTAAGCGCTTTGGCGATGCGTGGACCAAGGTGGCTGTACTGCCCTATGTTATTGAGAGTATCTATGATCATGGCAAGATGAGGTAAAAGTGAGTGATATACTAGTTTATCATTTCTGCGTGCGTGGGCACTATTTTGTTGGGCGTTGAGGCTGCGGTATGTTGCAGCGGGTTCTGAAGGCTTTCCACCATTTTACATGGCGTTTCATCTGCCGCTTGAGGTGTGTGGGCAAGGCATCGTCGTTATCAGCAAAGTGAGCATTAACGTAGTCTTGATAAATAGTATCCTCAAAAAGTTGCTGCATTGGCTCACTTAAACGGTAATGCAGTTGATTTAATTGGGATAGATAAGCCTGGGTCTGCGCCAGATAGTATTTGTGAAACACATTCTGCAAAATAGCTTGTTGCTGATTGACGTGGCTCGGACGGCAAAGGACTCGTGCTTGATGTTGAAATAGATAATCATTGAGCTCCCTCAGCTCAAACACACTCAGTGACAGTGAGCGCAGATATTGATTGAGCAGAGGCTGATGATGAAAAATCGCTAAAGTCTGCTCTAAGTCTTGTATCGCTATTTGCTGCCAATCTTGGCTGATGATCTGCTGCTTTATGCCATTGAGACGACTTAACGCACTCTCAAATTCAAGCCTGCCATGCTGCATCTTATCTAGCGTGAGTGAGTCATAACCGATAAATAGCCGCTTATTGATGCTTTTATCGCGCGTGAGCATCTGTGTAAATACGTCTAGTGCCTGCTGTTGTTTTTGAGCTAGCCCAATTGTTAGGGCGTTGATGAGCGCGCTATCGTCGAGTGCCTCTATGCATTCGGGCGCTAGTTGGATAAAGCGTATATGATAAATAAGTCGCTGGCTCGGCGGCGCAACCTTGCCAAGAGAGCTATTGTGGTCGGCGATTAGTGCACCAAGCTTACAATGGTTGAGCTTAAAGCTTTGCAGGATTGAGATGTTTAAACGTGTGGGCGTTTGATGAACGGCTTTGGGCAAGGTTAATGGGGTAAAGTCGGCCGGCTCGAACGGAACCTCTAATACTGACTCAAGCCGTTTGGTGTAATCATGCCAAACAAAGTCAGCATCTTTATTCGGCTGGCAGCCACTAACTAATAATGCCGCAATAAGTAGGAGACTTGTTGTGTTAATTGCAATCACTCCGCTGCATAAACCTCTCCTACAATATAGCGGCTAACCGCAAAGCTTTAAATCATTGTTGTTGCACTAAGGTTTATGCATGACGAGGCTAGAGTTTATTTCAAAGGGAATGCCATGAGCTTCAAAGGCCGATTTGAGTGCAATGGCGGTTTTGGATTGAGGTTTTAGTGGGAAGCTGACTTTTCCTCTCGTACCATAGATAAACAGATGATCACCGAGTAGACGCACAGCGTTGATTTCATCAAAACTTAACTGCAGGTCGCCAGGCAGAGCAAAGTCACTCTCAACAGACATCTTGATAAAGTTAACTGACGTCGCCGAGAAAACGATTTTTTGAGTATTAATCGCCACAGCCCAGTAAATCATAGCAAGGCAATATCCTGCAAACAGCAGGTATTCAGCGAGGCTTTCTCGCTGGTCAATAAATAAGTTAGCGCCGACTAACACTATTGTTAGGGCAATAATAAAACGCCCTAAGCTTTTATAAGGCTTTATGCAGATGTTCTGGTGTAACGTGTCCAATGTTGTTCTCCCTGTGACGTCCTGCCACAGGGATATATTAGAACATTTATCAATGACAACCCAAGTAAAACTCCTTTAATATGCTATTTTTGTTACAAAATAGGGGAGGAGTCTTGGGTGTCTAATTTGAAGCCAAGAGTTCGTTTTCTTGCGGGTCCAACTGCCTTTAAACAGATCCGCGAGCAAGGCCTGCATCCTGCACAGTTTTCTCAATTGTTGGCGGCATCGGGTGGCCCAAAGTGGATAGGGCTTGCAGCCTTAGATCGCCTGCTATTTAGTGAGTTTTTTAAAGATAGAGAGGCGCCACTGCATACTCTAGGTGCCTCATCAGGGGCGTGGCGTTTAGCTTGTTTAGCACAAAATAACCCGCTCAGCGCTTATGATCGGCTTGAGCACGCCTATATTCAGCAGCGGTATGATGTTAAGCCTACGCCTCGTCAAGTTTCCGACCAAGTTAAGGGGATTATTGATGAGATATTGGGGGATAATGCAGGGCGAGACATTCTGGGTAATCCAATCATTAATAGTCACTTTATTGCGTGCAGAGCAAGGCATTTAAGCCGTGTGCCTAGCCGTGTGGCATTAGGGTTAGGGCTTGCAACCACGGCAATAAGTAACCTGTTAAGCCGTAAAACTTTAGGGCTGCATTTTCAACGCTATCTTTTTGGTCGTGATCTCACCCAATCTCCTTTTGCGTCATTGCAAGACCTACCCAGCCATTATGTGGATCTTGAGGCAAACAATATTAAGCAAGTTTTGCTCGCAACAGGATCTATTCCATGGATATTAGCCCCTGTTAAACAGATTTCTGGTGCACCAAAAGGTTATTACTATGATGGCGGCATTACCGATTATCACTTTGACTTGCCGATAGAAGGCAAAGATGGCTTGACCCTCTATCCGCACTTTAATAGCAATATATTACCTGGTTGGTTTGACAAATCACTGTCTTGGCGACGTGCTAAAGCTAACTATCATAACGCGTTAATTTTGGTGCCAAGCGATGAGTACACGGCGGCTTTACCTTATGAGAAATTGCCCGATCGACGGGATTTTTCATGTTTAAGCAGTGATGACAGAATTCGCTACTGGCAGCAAGCGGCAACCATGAGTCAGGCGTTAGCCGATGATTTTTACACGATTTGGCAAGGAGGAGAGATCGCACATTATCTAGAACCGTTTTAGCTGGCGTGCCCACCGCAACAAAAGACCATATTGCAGGGTCTAATAAGATAACGGAGTACAGTTTGATTGGCACGGGTAGCCTATCCAGTATTGAGTTTACAGCAGTAATTTTGCTAGCTGCTACACTTTACTATTATTGCTCCAGGTCAAAATTCAACCGATTTTGAGAGATGTATCAAGCGAGTGACCGCGGAGAAGGAGGTTGCTATGTTAACTCAAGAGATGGCGTTAATCACTCAGGATGACCTGCTTTTGCCTGGCGGCAGAATAGAGATCCGAGTCGCGGGCCCAACAGGCTTAAGCCTAGTAGCACAAGTGCTTAAAGGTCATTACCCTCTTGCATTTGGCATGTCGAAGTCTAATGCAAAACCTCCCTGTTACCCTCTGGCAACCCAATGTGAAATTATTGATTTTAATCAACTTGATGATGACTGCCTTGGCATTGTGTTAGAGGGGCAACAAAGAGTGAAAATTCTCTCTGCGGCGCAACGACGAGATGGTAACTGGATTGCCCGCACATTAGCCTGTAACAATTGGCAAAATGAACCCATTGAGGGGGAGTTTGAATTGATTAGTGCCGCGCTGGAACAGTTTTACCAAGTTAATCCAGCGTTGTTTGACCTCTATTCTGATCTGCATCTTGAAGATGCCACATGGGTGAGTCAGCGTTGGTTAGAGGTGTTGCCGCTGTATAACCGAGATAAACAAGTGCTCGTCAATCAACCCGATTGCCATAAGACGATGAACTTTGTACTCGACCTGATCAAGTCCCACGCAGGGAGCTAGGGCTCAGGCCATATTAAATATCGCCAAGCAGAGAAGTGCCGTCAAAGATAATCTGTTTGACGGCACTTCTCTGCTAACATGTCGCCCAAATTCAACGCTCATGGTTAGGCTTCTATGGTTCGTGCAGCGCAAGCATCTCATATCGTGTTACCAGAAAACCTTACTCAGCATAAAACGGTGCTGAGCTTTTTGGCTGCTCGCTTTCCTCAAATCCCATTGTCTACATGGAAAAGCCGTATGGCCCAGGGAAATGTACATTGGCAGGATGCTAGCCGAATCACCCCCGAATCTCCCTATGTCGGCAAACAGAAGGTGTTTTACTACCGTGAAGTGGTGCAGGAATCTAAGGTACCGTTCGATGAGGAAGTTTTATATGAAGATGCGCAGATCATTATCGCGTACAAGCCCCACTTTTTAGCGCTGCATCCCAGCGGTAATTTCGTCAATGAATGCTTGGTTAATCGCTTGCGGATCAAGACAGGTAACCCTAATCTAGTACCTGCACACCGCCTAGATCGTGCTACGGCAGGCATTGTCATCTTGATTAAAAACCAGTGTGATAGAGATGCTTATCATGCACTTTTTCGCGATGGACACATCACTAAAACTTATCAAGCTGTCGCCTCTTTGACCCCCGAACTTCAACAGCAGTTAGCGTTATCGACGCCAGCAGAGTGGCCTAACTGGACGGTAAAAAACCGTTTGGTTAAAGGCTCGCCTAGTTTAATGATGGCGATCGCGCCTGGCATAGCTAATGCTCATTCAGAAATTCGTCTTATCGGTATTGAAGGCACACTCGGACGATTTGAGCTCTCTCCCGTAACGGGTAAGACTCATCAACTGCGGGTGCACATGAATAGTCTGTCTATGCCAATTCTCAATGACACCTTGTACCCACAACTGTTGCCTAAGGCCGATGATAACTTTGAAAAGCCATTAAAATTGCTTGCTAAAGGTATCATTTTTCGCGACCCCGTTAGTCACCGCGATATCGATATTCAACTTGAAGACTTATCGTTCTAGTTAGCATTTGTTGTATAAAATATTCAAAAGTTGTGTTTTGTTGCACTTAACCTTATGCTGAAGCACTGACTACAGGAGGTGATAGATGAACAAAGCAGTAGGATTAATCGTTGTACTCGGACTCATTGGTGCGGCGTGGTTGATGACCTCAAATAAAGCGGATGAGACCACAGAAACCCTGTCGCTTGAGCAAAATGCAGAGGCTATGCCGCTTGTCTCCTCATTGGCCAGTGATCCATCGGTTTCACAGCCAACGACTGAGGCTAAACATCTGAAGCAGCCCAGTGCGCACCAGGCTGAAGTTTCTGTACAAGCTGATGCTGAGCTGGTGAATCAAGCTCAACCTATACAACAAGCGCCTAATGCACAACGTGCCCCTAGCGCGGGTGGAGTTGAGAGCAATGATCATCGTTTACCAGCTCCCAATGATGCGCCTATTTCCGCCCCGGTCAGTATGCCGTCACCCAAACCTGGTAACTAGTTGACGCAATCGTTAAGCAGTTCTTGGTGGCTTAAAATCGGTTTGCGACATGTCGGCGTGTAACACGGTGATCTGGTTCGGTGCGCCGTTGGCGTCTAATTTCACTAAACCTATGCCGCTGCGGTTTATGAGTCGTTGGCTGCGATAACCATTAGGGCGACGACCACGAATTGACATACGTTTGCGCTTGGTGAAAAAGTTAAGTGGGGAAAAGTGCCCGTATAGCCACCCATTAAATTTATCGAAGATAGGCAGCAGTTTTTCAGGAAACTGGTTCTTAATACCGCTACAGGTGATTTGATAAATTTTGGGGCTCATTGACCGAAAACGAATGCCAATGTCGTAGGCAAATGAGTAGTGCACATCGCCCGATAAAATGACAAATTGTTGTGGGGTTTTTCTGTGCTGAAAGATACTCAACAGAGTATTGGCCGTGCCTGGATGCGCCATCCAGTTTTCGGCGTCGACCAATAAGGATGCACCGAAAAAGGTGGCGGTGCGTTGCACCGCTTCAATCATTTTCACCCCAAATATTGGCGCGGCAGAGACGATAATCACTTTGTCTTGTCCCACAAGCTGCTGCTGAAACTCCATCAAGGCTTCCCAGTCCATTAACCCTGAGGGTTTAGCGAGGTTTGATTCGCTTCGCCACCTTTGTGTGCGCGTATCTAACACCACCAATTTGGGACTCGTGTCGAGTGTATAGTGCCAATGATTGAACTCCAACAAGTTGTCGATGAGTTGGTCGTGCATGGCTTCATCGGGTTTATCTAAGAACTGTTGCAGCTGGGGGGTGATCTCTGCAGCAAAGCGACTCGGTTGGTTGCCGAGCCCTTGAAACAGGGTGTAGCCGATGAGTGCATTGCCTATAATACGTTTTGAAAAAGGATGGCCATAGGCAGCTTGTTCCCATTTAGCGGTGAGGTTCCAATCATCGGTAATGTCGTGATCGTCAAAAATCATATAGGTTGGCAGATGCGCCATTAGCCGCCTGACTTGGGTTAATCCTGCCTTGAACTCCAGTAGATGAGTCCACTCCCTTTGCCAGCGCAGTGTATTGGCCTTGGATAAACCATTGACTTGTTTCGGGATGTCTATCTGTTGCCATAGCTCTGGCGACCAGTTCAGCAGATAGAGCGCGATGATTTCTGCCAAACTGGTTAGGTGGTTCTCTGCGATTGACGAGGTAAAGATAGGGTGATTAATGTACCAGCGTACTAAGCCTGTCGCGGCGGGATACTCAGTTCTGGGCAGGAGTTTTTTGTGACGCTGATACATTGCCGCAGGGTGGTAGCTGATCTGCTTGCTATGAGTCAAAGCGGTCTGCTGAAACTGTTCATCCCTTAGTCCCAGCAGTTCAATGGTTTTGCCTATGGCGTAGAGCATTGGGCCTGCGATATCGTCGACATAAACCTGATCGCCACTAAGCATTAAGAGTGCCGGTCGAGCGCTTGGCGCGGTATCTTGTGCCAGTAAAGTATCGGCTGCAACGAGTGCATCACCGCTGTGATGATGTGCGTTGCGACAAGAGCCATGCAACAGCTGGTCGATTTCAGTTTTTACCACAAAATGCGGTTGATGTTGCGGCGTGTAAGTGAGTTGCTCAACGTGATCAAACAGCGCGCCATGTTGGCTATCAATCAGTTGGTAACTGATTGCTTCACCCACTTTATTGAGTTGTGGCTCATTAACATGAATCAGGTATTGGAAAGCGCGCTCACCGAGGGCAAAACACTGTCGTTGTGCGCCTTCCAGTGGTGAAATTTTTCGCTCAGCGAGCATCAGTGTTAACGAATTTAACGGTTCGCTGGTGACGATCCACAAAGTGAAGTTGTCTTGATCGCAGTGACGCAGTATGGGTCCTGCGAGGACCAATGGTAATGCTGAATTCATGGTGTCCTTAATTTCAACTGACTGCTGTGGCTTAGTCTAGCTTAATGCATTTCATCTGCGGTGCTTGGTATCCCCAGGTGATAAGGGCTTCGCCATGGTGTTCCCATAGCTGTTCATTTTGCCCTTGGTATTTGGCGCCGCTTGCACTGGGTTCACTGACCATTAACGAGACGCTGTCTCCGTACTCGGCAATTAAACTAGCAGGGTCGGTGTCGAAATAGGTCACCACCACTTCATTTGTAGCTTGGTTGTCACAACGATAATAGAAGGGGCCTGAACTCTCCATGAGTCGGTATCTGGCCTGCAGCTCAACTATTCTTGATTGGTAATTGAGTGCGACACAGTTGGCTTTATCATCACTTTTCCAGCAATCATTGCGACCCTTGATCCAGCCCTGCTGCTCAGCCTTTAACACCGGAGGATGTTCATTGTGGGCTTTTGCGGTGGCAAGGCTGTATACGTCAGCCAGCTGTCTATCAAGCATCGCAAGTTGTGGCGTTTGGCAAATAAGGGATTCAATACTGCTTAGTGATGCACTGTCGCAGTGGTAACTTGGGGATGCGTCAGCTTGATTTGGTTGCGTGTTGTTGCGAGGTACATCAGCTTGAGAGGCGCAACTCAGCAATAGGCTACTGGCGATGAGCAGTAATAGGTGACGAATGCTTGTTGCCGCGTCCAGCATAGGTAGAGCTTCCTTGTTAACGTAATCTAACGAGCATATCGCGTCATCGATAATGCGGCAAACATTTGTCGTGAATATACCTTAATCGTTAAAGGGAACCTATCGGGGGGATGGGCTTTAAAAGCGCAATTAAAAACGGCATCATGAGCAAAATGACTGCGGGAACTGACATGAAAATTCGTCTCATATTAAATGGAAAAAAAGCAGCACTAGAAACGGTTAGGCAAGTAATTACCGCAGTGCGTGACCAGCATGAACTCGAGGTGAGGGTGACCTATGAAGCCGGTGATGTTGCTCGCTTGGTGACTGAAGCTATTGCTGAGTCATGTTCGCGTATTGTTGCTGGTGGTGGTGATGGCACGGTAAACGAAGTTGTCGATGCGCTGATGCAGCACCCCAAAGCCGACCGCCCTGAAGTGGCGATTTTTCCGTTGGGCACGGCCAATGATTTTGCTTCGGCTTGCGGCATTTCTGACGATTTAATGAAGGCGTTATCAATAGCGGTAACAGGTAAACCTTATTGGATTGATGTGATTAAGGCTAATGAACGCCATGTCATAAATGTCGCCAGTGGCGGCTTTGGCGCACAGGTGACAACCAATACACCCGTGGCATTGAAGAATTTTCTCGGGGGCGGTGCTTATACATTAACGGGGGTTATTCAAGCGATAAATTTTAAGCCCTATGAGGGAGAGTTTATTGTTGAGGGCGAAAGCTCATCGAGTCAGTTACTTGTGGGCGCAGTGTGCAATGGCCGTCAAGCGGGTGGTGGTCAAATATTGGCACCCAAGGCCTACATTAATGATGGCCTAATGGATCTTGTTGCCTTACATGATTTTCCGATAGAGGCGTTATCTCAAGTGATTAGCGAGTTTTCTGCTCCGAACTTTAGTAATGAATATATCGTTTACACTCAAAAGAAATCAGCTACTTGGCGCAGCTCACCATCGATGCCTATCAATTTGGATGGGGAACCCATTACTGCTAACGAAGTAAACTTTAATGTGATTGCTGAGGCGATAAAAATGGTTTTGCCGCCGAGCTGCCCAATGTTAACGCCTGAAAGTAAACCGCTATAGCGAGAGTGTCATAGAATGAAAATGAAGGTAATGGTGACAGGGGCGACAGGATTGCTTGGCCGCGCCGTGGTGAAGCAACTGAGGTTGCACAATGACTATCACGTGATTGCTTGTGGTTTTTCGCGTGTGCAAGCTGATGTTTATCTACTCGACCTAACCGAGCAGGATGCCCTTGACGCGTTTATTGAAACTCATCGTCCAACACTGATTATTCATTGCGCCGCAGAACGTCGTCCTGATGTTTCAGAGCTTGCGCCCGAGGCGGCACTAGCACTCAATGTGAGTGCATCAAATGGTTTGGCTTTGGCCGCCAAGCGTCATGGCGCATGGCTGCTTTATATCTCTACTGATTATGTGTTTGACGGTAAATCTCCTGACTATTCAGAGCAAGATCCCCCTAATCCGGTGAATTTTTATGGTGAATCTAAATGGCTGGGTGAACAAGCTGTATCAGGCTGCAGTAAGGAATTTGCCATACTGCGACTGCCAATACTTTATGGTGCGGTAGAGCGAATAGAAGAGTCTGCTATCTTGGTCATGCTGGCACAGCTGCAAGCAACGACCACAGTGCAGCAAGATGATTGGGCGATTCGTAGCCCAACCTCGACATTGGATATCGCTCATGCGGTCATTAAATTAATCAACCATCAGCGACAAAGTAACAATGTACGAGGGGTTTACCACTTTAGTGCAAGCGAGCGCATGACCAAGTATGAAATGGTGAAAACCATGGCGAGGTTGCTTGGGTTAGCGGCGGATCATATTGAACCCGCTAGCCATCCGATAGATACGGCAAAGCGTCCCCAAAATTGCAGCTTAAGTTGTTGTCGGCTCACATCCTTGGGGATAATCAGTACTATCAAGTTTGAACAAGGCCTAAAATATAGCTTGGATGAGTCGGCGGCAGCGCTTCAAGGTATTGGGCTGTATTATCAACAAAATTAAGGGGCCGGTGTGTCTTCAGTTGTCAATTTTAGGTACCAAGCATCTGACCAATTAGCCTTATTGCGCATGATGGGCTTGGTGCTCAAACTATGCCTCACCTTTGCGTTTGCCGAGACGTTTGGCCTTTCGCTGCATAGCCCTGCGTTAAACACCGCTTTGATCATTGAAGCTATCTATTTAGGCTTTACCTTTTGGCTAAGAAAACCGCTATTTAACAGTGATAGTGGGCTTTTTATTGCACTATTACTCGATACGCTGTTGTGGATCACTTGGCTCTATTTTTCTGGTGGCGCGACCAATGCGTTTATCTCTTTGTTGCTATTACCCATAGCGATTGCTGCGGTACTCCTGCCTAAGTGGGCGCCTTGGTCGTTAGCGTTGTTATCAAATTTAGCCTACAGCGTGATGCTCTTTACTGTGCCGGATAATGAGATGCAGCATCATGGTATGGATATGCGTTCACATTATCTAGGCATGTGGCTTAACTTTGTTATTTCGTCGCTGGTGTTAACCACGAGTGTTGCCCTAATCGCTAAGCGACTGCGTCGCCAAGAGGCGGAGCTAGGCTATATGCGTGAAGCACAGTTACGACAAGAGAAGTTACTCGCACTCGGCACAGCCTCGGCGCAAATGGCACATCAAATGGCGACGCCTTTAGCCAGCTTACGCTTATTAGTTGATGAGTTAAAAGAGGACGAGGGAGCGCAAAATATCACCCTCGACGAAATGCTATTGGCCTTGAGTGTCTGCGATACCCGCCTTGCTGAGTTACGCTTAGCAACAGAGTCGATTAGAGCCGGTGAGTTTAAGTTTGTCACTCTCGCACAACTGCTTGATACCCTAACGCAGCAGGTTAGCCTACTGATGCCCGATATCTCGCTGGAGCTTAAACCAAGTCAACAAGAAGGTGAATTGTGCATAAAATATGATGCTAGCTTACTGCCCGCTTTAGTGGCGTTAATTGAAAATGGTGCTCGAGCGAGTGGTGAGGCGACGGGAGAGCAAAAGGTGACGCTCTCTTTACGACAGGGGCAATACGGTGATGAAATTATCATCGCTGTGCGTGATTATGGCCATGGAATTCCTGACAGCTTGTTGACGCAGCTTGGGCATAAAATTGTCGAAAGCCCTAAAGGGATGGGCGTGGCGCTGATGTTAAGTCATGCGAGTTTTGAACGCCTTGGTGGCAAGTTGATTTTGGGTAGCGATTTAGCGGGAGGCACAGTGGCTCAAGTGCATCTGCCGCTATTGACGTCATGATGAAGCGTTTATTGATTATTGAAGATGATCGCAGTTTTGCGGCGATTGTCATGAGGCGGATGATTAAACATGGTTTTGAATGTCAACTTGCCCATGATGCTACTGAGGCGCTGCTGAGAGCAAGACAATTTAAGCCGACCCACATTTTACTGGATATGAAGTTGGATCAGGACAATGGCCTATTGCTTATTCCACCATTACGGCGTTCGCTACCCGACGTCACCATGGTATTGCTGACGGGATATGCCAGTATAGCGACGGCCGTCGAGGCGATAAGGCTTGGCGCTGATAATTACCTAGCAAAACCTGCCGATACTCAGACATTACTCAATGTATTGAGCGATAGGCCGATTGATTTATCTCAAACGCCGTTGGACGATGCGCCACTGTCTCCTAAGCGGGTAGAGTGGGAACATATTCAGCAGGTATTAATCGCCAATAACGGCAACGTATCAGCCACAGCCAGGCAGCTTGGTATGCATCGGCGAACTCTACAGCGTAAATTGTTAAAAAAACCCATTAAATAAGCGTTCGCTTAGTCTTTTGTCTTTTTTAGGCCGCATCCACTCGTTATGAATGACTCACTGTGGCGGGTCGGTTAGTGTAATCTGCTGTTTAAGTCGATTTAATGTTTGAACTGTCGTCCACACAAACCTATTATGAAGTTAACAAAATGTTAGTCACATCATTATGCTGATTGGTATTGAGTGATTGCCCTAAATATGTCGTTTCTCTAGGAAGGCGAAACAATCTCTTGTTGTACTGGAGGATTCGATGGCTAGCCAAAAACTCTATCATACCAATCGCTTCTTGCTAGATAATCCCAACGACCTAATCTCTATTGATAAATGGCAGAAAACGGTGAATCTACTTGCTCAGTTGTTTGAAGCCCCAGCAGGCTTTTTAGTGCAGCATACCGATAAAGGATTTCAAGTCACCATTGCCAGCCAGCAGGCGTCAAACCCTTATCCTGCCGGTGTGTTCATAGAGCCAGAGGTCAATATCTTTTGCCGAAAAATTGTCGAAACTGGCAAAGAGCTTTATGTTGCTAATGCACATGTTGAACCGTGCTGGGACACCAACCCTGAAGTGAAAAATGATGGCTTTTCTTCCTATTTAGGTGTGCCAGTGTTTTGGCCCGATGGTCGTTGTTTTGGAACATTCTGCGTGATGGATTATCGCAAAACCGATTATCAAAATAGTTATCTAGAGCTGATCCGTCACCTTAAGGAGATTCTTGAGGCAGACTTAAGTTTGCTTGGGCTCTATAGCGAAATGATGCAGCTTGCTAGGCTCGATGATCTATGTGGTATTAATAATCGTCGTGGATTCAGAGCGCTTGCCGAACAAAGGATAAAGCTGTCAATTCGCAATGGCAGTAACTTGGTGATGCTCTATGTTGATGTTGATGAGTTCAAACGTATCAATGACGAGCATGGGCACTCGTTGGGGGATGAGGTACTAAAACTGCTGGCTAAGGTGCTAAAGCAATGCATTCGCGTCACGGATGTGGAGGGTCGAATTGGTGGCGATGAGTTTGTATTGCTGACGTTGTGTGATACCGAACAAGACTTAATAGTGTTAAAAGCGCGCATTATGCAAGCGATCAGTGATGCCATCGCTGCGAATAAGCTGCCTCACTTCTCTGTGACCATTGGCCATAAAACGGTTAAGCCTAGTGATAGTTTAGAGCGAGTGTTGGCCTGTGCCGATCAGGATATGTTAGCGCGAAAGACACGGCGAGCGTACTAGCCACGGGCAAAAAAATCCCCGAGTACAGAGGCGTTCTCGGGGAAGGGGAAGCGCAGTGGAGTGTTCCCATAAACTGGTTTAGACGCTAGAAATTAGAAACGGTATTCTCCAGTGACCCAGGCATTTAGGCCTGTACCTGGCATACGCTGACCAGGCGCTAGTTCTGTATTCGATACTCGGTTGTAGCCCGCTAAATGGTCTTCGTAGTCGGTATTAAATAGGTTATTTACCCCAGTTTTTACCATCCAGGTATCGGCGTCATAACTCAAGGATAGGTTGACCAAGCCATAACCTGAACTGGCTTGTTCGAGTTGGGTTTTGGATACTTTATCTTGTGCGGCGACGGCAATGCTTTCTATTCTGGCTAGCCAATTGCCACGCTGATAGTTAAGCCCTAAGTTAAGTTTAGGTGGAGCGATGCGGTAGAGGTTGTCATCAATATCTCGGCGTTCGCCACTGACATAGCTGGCCATCATGTCTAGTTGCCAGTGCGCGCTTAGTTGGTAGGAGGCAGTAATATCCATGCCGAGTAACTGCGCATCCACATTGGCAAACTCCATCGGATTGTCATCGCCCATCATCTTCGCAGCCATTATCACCACGGGATCCGTTGCGGTGACGCCTTGGATATAGTCATCGATGCGGTGCACAAAGATACGAGGGCTCAGGCTAACGTTGTCTTGGTGGTAATCGGCGCCGAGTTCAAGCTGATAGGCGGTTTCTAACGCTAAATCCATTTTGCCGACATAGGTGCGTCCGTCTGCCAAACCTCCGGTCGATTGCATTGGCACCCACAGATAACGTTGCTGGTAACTGGCACTATCTTGTTTACGAGCCAAGCCGATAACCCAACTTAAGGATGGTGTCACTTGATAGCGGCCATTCATAACTAGATCGACACCAGTTTGTGATTGACTGCGATCGGCGCTGTTGTATCTGTCCATTAAGGTTTTGATTGCAGGCATGCTGCCCGCCATCGAGTGGTTAACTTCGCCAGCATCGGTTTGATAGTGCTTTACGCGCAGACCCAATTGCCAGTTCCATTGGTCTATATCTTGCTGCCACTGAGCGAAGGCACTCAAGGTATTGTCGGTAACATCATTAAAGTTATCGACACGGAACATAGGTTTAGTCGGATCTGTGATGACTGAGTTGTGCTCGCTAAACTGCGCGTTGAGCCCCAACAACCATGCATCTTGCTCAATGGTTATCGCGCTATCGTAGCTCTGGCTCTCGGCATTGTTATAGCGGGCATTGGCGTTATCATTCTTAACTCGTTCACTGAAATTATCCATGCCATGGCGAGCGTCACTGTAGGCTAAGTGCCAGTTAAGATCCCAATTGCTGAGCTGGTGTTGTCCTTCAAGTTTTACCCTGTCGGTACGAATGAAATCAATATCCATCGGCAATACAGGTGTGCCAGCATTAGTGGTTTCTAGATGCTGATAGCCGATGGCAATCGACGCGTCCTCACTGCTGGTATCACTTAAGTTAAGGCGGTACTGCCCACCAACCATAGATTTGTCGTAGGTGGTCGGTGCTATCGCTTGGCTCGCCCCTGACTCCATATTGCTATTGGCTTGCACCAGATCGCCATAAAGTAACAAGGCATGCTGGTCATTGGCTAGGTTGGTTTGTGCGCCAATGTGAGCCTGATCGCCGTTGCCTTGGTATTGCGCTGCGACTGTTCCACTCACTTCATCAAAACGGGCCTGAGATTCAATCACTTTCAAACTGCCGCCTAGGGTATTCGTGCCCGCAGACACTGGGGCGATACCGCGTGTCATTTCTAATCGCTCTGTGTTGATAAGGCTGGCGTAACTGAGCGGTGTATCCATGGCGTTAGGACCTGCGCCTGCAAGCGACAGACCATTAACTTGGGTGTTCACTCTATCGCCAAATAAACCTCGATATTGGGCGATGCCAGTGAGCGGGCCATTACCGTTCACTGCGGTGCCGGGCAGGTTTGCGAGCAGGGCACTAATGTCGGCGACGGCGGCGCTGGATTCCGTGGTGATAGCACTGTAACTACCTTGGTGCTGGCCGGTGACTTCAATCACCTCAAAGGCTGATTCTTGTGCCAGAATCGTAGAAGACCAGAGAATCGCGGCAATAGAAACGGTTAAATAGGAAAGGCTTAATTTCATGATTAGGTTGTAGTTATGTTTTTGTTTGGTTAATTGTGTCAGCGCAAGGATAGGCTGACAAAGCAAAAGGGTCAGAGTGCGACAAGGTGTCGCAGGGAGGAGGTGATTTTACCCTTGGTGTGATTAACGCTTGAGCTAAATATGACTATATTTAGCCAGTTCCGCCATGTTGTGTACCTGTAGTTTTTTCATCACGTTGGAGCGATGCACTTCAATGGTTCTTAAAGACAGGAACAGTGCCTCCGATATCTGTTTGTTGGTTTTACCCTGTACCAGCAAGTGTAAGACTTGTCGTTCCCTTTCGCTTAATTTGTTTAAATTAAATCGTAATTGTGTTGATTCATATGCCTGTTGACTGTGAAGCATGCTTTTTTCAATGGCTTCGGCGAGAGCTTTGCCTGATACCGGTTTTTGGAAAAAGTCACAGGCGCCTTGTCTAAAGGCATTAACGGCCATGGGCAGATCACCGTGTCCGGTGAGAAAGATTATCCCTAATGGACTGTCGGCATCTAACAAACGTTGCTGGATCTCTTGCCCTGTAAGGACTGGCATACGACTGTCTAAAATAACACAGCCTGGTAGGGTGAGGTTGACCTGATCCAAAAATGTTAGCCCACAGGAAAATGGCTGGAGTGAATAGCCAAACTGACGCAGCATAAAGGTGAGTGAGTCTAAAATGGCGGCATCGTCATCGACCAAGAAAAGGGGCAGTGTTTGCTTCATGCTGTCATGGTGCTCTGGGATTTTACTGATGAGACTAGATTAGGTGTTAGTGGCAATTGGAGCAATCTGTGTGCAATAGCCTTTGAGGCAGATCACCAATCTATCATCTTGTTCTATGATAATGAGGAGAGTTTGTTGCCTCTCACAACAAAAAAAACCACGTTAGCATAATTTAAGTTGAATAGTTTTTAATCGAGTTGACTATGTTGTATCGGGCGTTTTTTTACGTGTGCGTTATCTTGTGTGTCGGGTATTTAACCTTATTACCAGTAGCGGCTTGGGCGGTGGACGATAATGCCCAAAAGGCTATGCCGAGCTCGCAGCCTGTAAGCGAGTTTAAAGTCGGTGTGCTTGCTAACCACGGCGTACAAAAAGGGATTGTTCGCTGGAAGCCGATGATGGACTATCTCACAGCTGCTGTGCCAGGGACCCATTTTGAGGTGGTGCCGTTAGACTTTAATGAAATGAGCCGTCAGCTGTTATCCCATGAAATTCAATTTATTGTGACCAATCCAGGTCAATATCTAAACCTAAGCAGTAATTTCCCACTCTCTTGGTTGGCAACCATGAAGAGCCATCAACATGGCGGTGCCACATTTGCCATTGGTTCAACTATCATAGTGCGGGCCGATAGCGATATTTATACGCTCAAAGACTTAGAAGGCAAACATCTAGTGGCTAGCGATCCTCAAGCTCTTGGGGGCTATCAAGCCGCCATCGGGTTGCTGCATAAAATGGGTTATAACCCTGAAAACTACTTTGGGTCATTGCGGTTTCTTGGTTTTCCATTAGAGCCTATCGTTTACCAAGTTCGAGACGGTACCGTGGATGCCGCGATCACCCCTTTTTGTACCTTAGAGGAGATGATTGAAGATGGATTAGTCCGTAAAGCGGATTTTAGGGTGATTCACCCGACTATGCCGATGGGTTATGACTGTCTAGTGAGCACACAACTTTACCCTAACTGGTCTTTTGCGGCGGCGGAAACCGTACCGCCAGCCATTACTCAAAAAATCACTCAAGCGCTTTATGCGCTCCCCGCTGATCACCCGGCCGCGATTCAGGCGAAAACGCTTGGTTGGACAGCTCCTATTAGCCAGCTAAAGGTGATTAAGCTGTTTAAAGAGTTGCAATTAAAAGCGCCGCAACCTCCTTTGCATCAAACCGTTCTAAAGTGGATCGAGCGTAATAAGGAGTGGGGGCTGGCCTTGATGCTACTGTTTTTGGTATCGACCGTCTACCACCTGTGGTTAGAGTACAAATTTCGCGAGAAAAGCGAATTTCTAGTTGATACAGAGCGGCAACTGAAAGATAAGGCGTTGCAGCTTGAGCGTATGCAAAGTGCCACGATTTTAGGTGAAATAGGCTCAGGTCTTGCCCACGAACTTAATCAGCCGATTGCGGCAATCACTCAATACAGTGAAGGCGGTATGATGCAGTTAAATCATCGTGGTGAAACTGACCCCGAGCTGTATGAGCTACTTGCTAAAATTAATGCACAGTCAGTGAGAGCTGGGGCGGTAGTGCATCGTATAAGAAGTTTACTTAAACGACGTAAAGGCTCTTATGAGCAGGTTAATTTGGATGAGGTTATTAACAATACTTTGGTGTTGTTTAGACGTGAATTTAGCCGTAATGATATTAGCCTTAGTCATCAATTAGGTGGCGAGCCTTATCCAATTATGGCGGATGAAGTGGGATTGAGTCAGGTATTGGCCAATTTGCTAAAAAACAGCCTAGATGCCTTAGCCGAATCTAATGCTGTAACGGAAAAACGGATCATGGTGACCATAGATTACACACCTCAAGGTGTGTGTATTAAGGTTATCGATAATGGCCCCGGCCTGCAGCGCAAGGCGCAAGAGTTGATGGCCTCATTTTGTTCCACAAAAGATGATGGCTTAGGTTTAGGTTTAGCGATTTGTCGTGATGTCATTGGCCAACATGATGGTAGTTTTGGGATTGAAAATTGTAGTGATCAGTTAAATGCACCTTGGAGCAAAGGGTGTATGGTGACGATAAACATTCCCAATGTGCGAGATTAAGCTTGTGATAGAAGGAGGCTAAATCATCCACAATTTTCGGAAATTCAAACGTCTGTTTGTTTTTTGTACCAGTGGTGGGTGGTCTGTTTTAAGGGGGGGTGATAATTATTTTTAGGGATAATTTGTCTGTGGTTTATTTTCAAATGATATTGAATACAAAATAAAGGCTTTGCAATTTATTGTTTTTATTTGTTTTGTTTGTTTTTCTGTTCATGGTTTTTCTTTGGACTGGTCTAGTTGTATGACCAATAAAACTTATTGACTTAATTAAGCATGCAGCTTTTAATCAGTATCGGGTGTCGAATAAATCGAACGCCACGTGAGTTTTACTGTGCTGCCAAATGCTTAATTAGCGTTAGGCATATTAATTATTAATAAATGAACATTTGGTATGTATTATGGAAAACAATTTCAATCATGGACACGCGCCATCAGACAGCGAGTCAGACACCTTTAATGCGCACAAGCAACGTCGTATGTTTTTAAAATGGATGCTTGATGGCAATGAGACAGACCTGAAAGATGAGGAACCTGATTGCTACGTGCTGGGTTACAACTGATTGACCGCATTAGGCACTAACCCACTCTCGACTGAGTCAATAAATTAGCGGCTGATGCATAAGCCGCTAATTTTTTATCTGGCGTTATGGATTTATGGCTTAAGACCTCAGACTTGAAGTTGCTGAAATAGGGAGCTGATGCTCCCTATTTTTTTGCGCTATTAAGAGGTTGTTGCTAGCTGACGCCTTCTCATCAATAAGCTAATTATTTGTGGCATGAGCGAGGCTAATATCATTCCGGCCATTAATAGATATTGGTGGGCAGTGAAACTCTCTCCTAGCAGTATCATTCCAGCCGCGATCCCTGCGACGGGGTTGGCGATGCCACCGAAGGTAAAGTCGACCACGCTCATACGTTGCAGTAACCACACATACATGATGTAACCTAACACGGTATTGAGCAACATTATCCATAGCAGGCCCATGACGTTGCCAAGACTCAACTGCGCGAAAACCTCTTGATACATCACAGGTTCAAATATCGACTGAATGACGGCTGCAATTGCCAGCAGTGCACCGCCAATGATGAGCTGCCAAGTGAGGACTGTCCACCAGGCTATACGGCTACCTGAAGCTTTGGTGATGGTGCTACCAACAATAATGCAGCTGATCGCAGCTAACATGGCCAGCATTCCTATTGGATTGAGACTAATGGCAGTTGGATCGAATAACAGCCAAGCTAAGCCAATCAGTAGCGCACCAAAAAAAGCTTGTAACTTAGCTGGTTTTTGTTTGCTAAATAGCCAGTGAAATAGCATAGCAAATACAGGGACTGAGACCATACCTACACCAGAAATTGCCGAAGGTAGGGTTAATGCCATGACAAAGATTAGTGTAAAGAAAGCTGCAATGTTGATAACGCCGAGTTTAAACAGGGTTGGCCACTCTTGAGATGCTGGACGGCTCGGCTTTATGGCCAATAGGATCAGTCCCGCAGGCAGGGCCCTTAGTGCACCAAGTAATAGTGGTGGCCACTCTGGCAAGGTGTATTGGGTGACCGCATAGGTCGTTCCCCAAAAAAATGCAGGGATCATTGCTAGTAAAATATTCATAACATCTCTTAGCGCTAAATATCTTTATGTGAAGATAGTTTTGTAGTGTGCACTGTTAGCTTTGGCTTGTAAAGTACCTTTGTGTTAATTATCTTTATGTGAAGTTATATTGCATGTATCATCCAATGCTTAAGTTCAAGAGCCCTAATCGCTGTCGTGCTAGTGATGGCCCGAGTTCGTACTGATACCGCTTTCTATATGCGTATAGTGCAAATGAGATAGAGATAAAAACATGAAAAATTCAGATGGCGTCGATAAAGTCGTTGCTCAATGGAATAGTGAGAAACCCCATTTAGAGACATTGCCCATGGCGTTATTGGGTCGCATGATGCGCTTGTCTAAACATGTGGAAGCTGAGATCGCCGTGTACCATAAAAGCGTTGGACTCACCATGGGAGAGTTTGATGTACTGGCGACATTGCGGCGCAGTGGTGGAGACTTTTGTCTTACACCTTCTGCACTGTTGGCATCAATGATGCTGACCTCTGGTGCCATGACAAATCGCTTGGATAGGTTAACGAGCAAGGGACTTATCAGCAGGCAACATAGTACTGAAGATCGCCGTAGCGTGTCTGTCGCGCTAACTAAGGCTGGTGTCGAGTTGATTGATGTTGCCATAGATAAACATGTTAATGTTCAGCAAGGACTACTCGCTAGCCTTTCTGATGAAGAGCAAAAGAGGATGAATGGGCTATTTAAACAATGGTTACAGCAGTTCGAGGCTTAACCTGAATTCATGACATTAGATGCAAAACAGACCACTAGCAGTTGGCGGGTTAATCGGGAGAGGCTGATGTAGTCTATTCATTTGCTTTGTCATTATGCCGGTGATGTGCGGATATTATTTCGTCCAGTTTGCTTGGCTTGGTACATGGCATTATCGGCTCGAGAGAGCAGCGCTTCTAGATTGTCCTCATGCCTGATCGTCGCAATACCGAAACTCGCACTGACGTCTATTGTTTCTCCCTGCCAAGTGAGCGTTGATGCTTGCAACGTTTCTCGAAGTTTTTCGGCGATGATGACAGCAGACTTAGTGTCGGTCACTGGCAGTACGACTAAAAACTCTTCACCGCCAAACCTGCTAAAAATATCTGTGGTTCGCAATACTTTACTCAGGGTGCTAGCGGTATTAACCAGTACTTTGTCACCCGCCTGATGGCCGTAGCTATCGTTGATCTGTTTGAAAAAGTCTAGATCAAACAAAATGAGGCTGAACTCTTTGCCTTCTCGTAACCAAAAATGGTGCAATTGCGTCAACTGTTGATGAACCGAACGGCGGTTCCAAAGACCTGTTAGGTAGTCTTTATCGGCTTGCAGGCGAATTTTTTGTACCAAACGAGTTAAGGCATTCCCCATCATAATGACATTGATAAATAATGTGATGATAAGGAAAAACCACAGCATAGGAATCGCTTCGGGCGTCTGAATCGTCGCCAAATGTGTGCCAATCGATGGGATCATCAATAGTACAACCGCACGGAACAGAAACGTAATACCCAAGATGGCGATAGGGCTGAGTAAAACAATGGCAACATATTTGTTGGCACTGGTACGTAATGCGACAAAGTTGTCTTTTGCTAATAGCAGGAATGTCGCGGATGCCATAAGGGAGAACAGTATACCCAGTGTTGTACTAGACTCGGCACTGGGTGGTATTGTTAGCATTAGTAGAGCGGTGATTGTGAGCAAGGAGACATCCGATTTTAAGCTGCTTGCGAGGCGAAATAAACGTTGCGTGCCGCGTCTCAACAGGATAAAGCCAGATAGCATGCAGAGATCAGCAATAAACCAGCTGAGATAACTGATCTCATTAGTGCGCAATGAGGTCAAATAGACACCAAATAGCACCAATAAATTAGCGATAGAAAAATAGCTGCAGGCTTTTGGCGCAATCCGTAAAGGATAGGCCATAACACCCCAAGCCACAGTAGCTGTGACGGCGATAAGGCAAATAAAGCGAATAAGAATTTCTGTGTGAAGGTCTATTGGCATGGTCGTGTTTTTATTTTTTCACCAACTATAGAAGAGATCGACAACTGAGGGAATACAAATGTTGCTTTTTTGTGAATCTGATGATTTTAGGCGGCAGTGATTGATGCCGATATCATAGTCATTAATGCGATGCGTTTCGGCTAATATAACGCTGCTCAAACATATCGGCGTCAGCGGGTTTACCATATAGGTAGCCCTGACCATAATCGCAATCTTCATCACGGATAAACAGATCTTGCGCCTCAGATTCCACCCCTTCGGCTATCACATTCATATTGAGCTTTTTACTCATGGCGATAATGGCCTTAGTTAACTCTCTGTCTTGAATGTTTTTTTCAAGGTTTGTGATAAAACAACGATCAATTTTTAAGGTATTGAAAGCGTATTTTTGTAGGTAACTTAATGAAGAGTAGCCAGTACCAAAATCATCCAGAGAGATGCGAATCCCCAGTCTTTGCAGTTGCGAAATGGTGCGTTTAGCGATCTCTTCATCTTGCAGCAATATCCCTTCGGTAATTTCTAACTCTAAACAGTTAGCAGGTAAGCGATAAAGTGCCAGCAGGTTTGAGATATGCTCGGCAAAATTAGTATCTCTAAATTGCAGCGGTGAGATATTAATGGCAATACGAAAATTACTATTGCGTTGCAATCGCCACTGAGCCGCTTGAGAGAGTGCTGTATGCAGTACAAAATTGCCAATATCGATTATTTGACCATTATGCTCGGCTAAACTGATGAACTTGTCTGGCGGCACGCTACCTAGAATTGGGTTATTCCAGCGCAGTAGTGCTTCGGCACCAATGATCTCTTTGCTTCTTAGGCTGACTAAGGGTTGATATTGCAGGCTTAACTCTTTGTTTTTGAGTGCATCGACGAGATGTGACTCTAACAGGTAGCGTTTTTCGATCGTCGACTGTGTTTGCTTAGTGAAAAAACTGTAGGGCGTGCCCTCTGCTTTACTGATACTCATCGCTGCACCAGCCTTTTGAACTAACTCTGAGGGATCATCAGTATCTGTGGGTGCCTGGGCGATACCGATACAGCAGGGAATATTAATGGTGAATTGGCCGATGGTGAAAGGGGTATTGTTGCAATTATTGATTTGGTTAATCAGGCTTAAATCGCCATCTTCATTGCACGTATGTGCGATGACAAACTCGGCACCGGCAATACGGGCAAATAAAGTGGCGTTACTTAATAGTCTTTTAATGCGTTGACTAAACAGTTGCAGAATTTTGTCCCCTACCACATAACCATAGCTGTCGTTTACGGATTTAAAGTTACGCAAGCCAAAGTAGATCACATTCACTTTTGGAGGAGTAGGCTGACTTAATTGTTGAGCCAGCGCGCTAATAAAACCTAATCTATTGGGTAAACCAGTTAAGGCATCAAAGCTTTTGTGGTATTCAAGCGAGTGTTCAATTGCAGCCCTACTTTCTATCTCATGGATCAATTTTTTGCTCAATTTAGCCAGATCGGAGGTTCGTTGCTGCACATTATTCTCAAGTACAACATTGAGGTGTTGAAGTTTGGCATGTTCATAGAGGCTGGCTAGGTTGGCATTGAGGGCACTTTGGAATCGTTCTAACAGGTGGCGGAATGCTTTACTGTATTCTCGCTCTTTATTGTCGAGCATACATAAGGTGCCAAATGCGCTGCTATCGGGCCAGGTAAGCGGCAGTCCACAGTAAGCAATCATGCCTAGTTTAATATCGGGGTTGTTATCCCAGTCTTTATCTTTTAGGGCATTAGGAACGTGTAATTCACGCTGCTCACTGATCACTGTTTCGCAATAGAGGCCGTGGCCCAAGTTTTCGTTATCGTGTTGTTTGTAAGGATTGCCTTGGCTGCGGCTACTGGTAAAGACGGAGATCTGCTTGTCGGTGACCCTCATGATCAAAACGGCGGGGGTGTCTACAATTTCAGATAATAAATCAAGGGTTTGCTGCCAACCGTTAAACATCTCCTCAGGCACATCGATTTGAGCCGTATCGATATGGATATGGCTAAACAGGTGCTCATGTTGTAATTGCTGGAGCGTATTACGGTATGGCATGGCGGATCAATCCTTTGAATCGCAGTGATAGTACAATCTACCAACTATAGCGCGTATCTGGCAATAGTGTTATCTGGCAGGCGGGTGGCGTTTTGTGTTGGTTGAATATATACACTCTCTTTTTGCTGGTTTTGCGCCGACATTGAACCTTATCATTAAATAATTATTTAATTTTTATACAGATGGTTATTGGGTGGTTTGTCGCCGTTAACAAGACTATCTTTTAAGAAGAACCTTTCCAAATCTTCCTTCGAGTATTAAGGATACTTGCCATGCGAATGACGCTTACATTTCTCGGTGCAACCCAAGAGGTGACAGGGTCTTGTCATCTACTTGATATCGATGGGCGGCAGCTGTTACTCGATTGCGGCATGATTCAAGGAGGTAAAGCCGACGCGCTGCGAAATCATGAGCCGTTTGAGTTTGATCCTAAATCTATTCACGCCGTTGTACTTAGCCATGCGCATATCGACCACTCTGGCCGCTTGCCCCTATTGGTTAAGTCGGGTTTTACTGGTCCTATTTATAGCCATAAAGCAACGGTTGAACTATGTGCTGTTATGCTCAAAGATGCGGCAATGCTGCAGGTCAGAGAGGTGGAGCGGCTTAATAAAAAGCGCATTAAAAATCAATTAGATCCGTTAGAGCCACTATTTGATGATACCGATGTGGATCGGGTGATGCAGCAGTTTGTTGCGCTCGATTATGGGCAGCATTGCCAAGTTGTTCCCAGTGTAACCGCATGCCTTAGCGATGCTGGTCATATTTTAGGATCGGCTATCGTTGAGCTATGGCTGGGTGAAAAGGGAGCGACTAAGAAAGTTGTATTTAGTGGTGATCTAGGCCGAGCCGGTATGCCTATTTTGGATGACCCGACTTTTATAGAAGAAGCTGATTTAGTCTTGATGGAGAGTACATATGGCGATCGCTTACACCGCAGTTGGGAGGATACCTTAACGGAACTTAAATCGATTTTTGCCAGTACCATTAAGCAAAGTCGCGGCAATATATTATTACCAGCTTTTTCGGTGGGGCGGGCTCAAGAGTTACTTTATCTATTTCATCTGTATGCCAAGGATTGGGATCTCGGTCGCTGGCGTATCTGTCTCGACAGCCCCATGGCGATAAAAGCCACCGCTATCTATGCTGAAAATTACAGTTTAATGGATGAAGACTTTAAACGATTTACTCGTTTATCACCGGGACAGCACCCATTGCTGTCCAATGTGGATTTTATCGATACCACTGATGAGTCGATGGCGCTTAATCATATTCATCAAGGTTTGATAGTGATAGCTGGCAGCGGTATGTGTAATGGTGGCCGTATTCGCTGCCATTTAGAGCACAATCTAGCTAACCCATTGTCTGATGTGATCATATGTGGCTACCAAGCCATGGGGACCCCAGGGCGTTTGTTAGTCGATGGTGCCGACAGCCTGACTATTCGTGGGAATTCTATTCCAGTCAAGGCTAAGTTGCATACTGTTGGCGGATTGTCAGCGCACGCGGATCAGGCCGAACTGCTGCGTTGGTATCAGCATTTCAACGACTCACCACCCGTGATCTTGGTGCATGGTGAAGTTGAGGCGCAAAAAATCTTGTTAGCCCAGTTACAAAACGACGGGGAGGATGGCGGTTGTCATGGTGTGATTGCCGAGCACGGTGAGCGGTTGGACTTAAGTGCATTGCCTCACTTAGTGTGGCTGCCAGCGCCAAGTTAATCTGGGGGCGCGACAGTGGCGCATCGTAACGACAAGGGACTAGGGTGATTAAAGGCGAGCCAAATCGAGCGATATTTGCTAGCTTGTGGGTTAAGTTACGTTTTTAACCCAAGGACAAGTTAGGCATGGATGAGCATATCGTCATTTTAGTTATCGCATTGATAGTATTGTTGTATGGCTACATTTCAAAAGGTTTATCACGCCTAAATATCTCTGGTCCTATGGTGTTTACGGGATTGGGGTTGCTGCTCTCGCCATTAGGTATCAATGTCACACAGGTAGAGGTCGATGCTGAGTTTGTCACTGTGATTGTTGAGATTGCCTTAGTGTTAGTGCTATTTGCTGATGCAGCCTTGCTCGACCTTAAATTGTTGCGTAATTCTTGGTTAATCCCCGCAAGGTTATTGTTTATCGGCTTACCCATCACTGTGGTAGCAGGTACATTAGCGGCGCAATGGATATTTCCCAATGAGCCTATGACCTCACTTATCTTATTGGCATTGCTGTTAACGCCCACTGATGCTGCGTTGGGGAAGGCAGTGGTGTCAGATCCAAAAGTCCCAAAATGGGTCCGCTCTAGTATCAATGTGGAAAGTGGCCTCAATGACGGTATTATTTTCCCCATGTTGTTGACGGTCGTTGCACTGATTTTAAGCGATACAGGTAACAGCCAAGACCAATATTGGGTGGTCTATGTGGGCCAGCAGATTTTTTTTGGCGCCATCGTGGGCGCAGTTGTGGGCTATCTTGGTACCAAATTACTGGTATGGGCAGACAGTAAGAACTTGGCTGAAACCAGTTATCAAAACCTCATTCCAATCGCACTGGCAATTTTGGCCTTTTATTTGGCTGAAACGCTGTCGGGCAATGGCTTTATCGCTGCCTTTTTTGCCGGTTTGTACGCGGGGAATACCTATGAGAAAACCCGCAGTCATATTGAAGATTTTGCCGAGAGTGAAGGGGAGCTTTTTGTATTGATTAGCTTCTTTGTTTTCGGTCTCGCGTTTGTACCGATAACCTTAGTCTACGTAACTTGGGATGTGGTGCTGTATTCGCTATTGAGTTTAACTGTGCTGCGAATAATTCCCGTTGTTATTTCACTGACGGGTAGCAAACTCGATCTGTCCACTAAACTGTTTATTGCTTGGTTTGGGCCTCGTGGCATCGCCTCCATTTTATATGTGTTGATTGTGGTGCATGAGATGGGCAGCATGGCGGGGTTTGAAACTGTTTATGCGGTGGTGACCGTTACTGTTTTGATGAGCATCTTGACCCATGGTCTCAGTGCACAACCATTGGCTAACCGTTACGCGCGTCAGCACAGTGAACAGCCCGCTGATAATGGTTAAGAGTCAACTGTGTAGGTCCATAACCCTATTGTGTTACCGCATGTCATGGGCCATGAATACTCTGCGACTCATGGCCTAGTCGTGAACGATTAACCTGCAATAGGGTTTTGTCCCGAATGTATCTTGGCAGAGCTACTCATTAACATGTACAAACACGTCGTGAGAAAGCAAAAACCTAAGTACAGAATCACCTGATTAGGTGAGTCAAATAAGTTAACCGCTAGCTGAGGGCCGACCACGGAGCCAACACTATAACTGAGTAGCATAATCTCTGTTGCTGACACTATTTTTGCTATCGGTAGCGTTTCACAGGCCAAGGTGATGGCGATAGGGTACAGCGCAAAACTTGCCGCCCCGACAGTAAAGTAGCTGATGCTTTGCAGCGCAAAAGTTTGCGATTCCAGTATGCCAACAATACCCACTAGACCTAGCAAACAAAATAGTGCCATCAATAGATGTTTACCCATGCGTGTTGAAAGGTAGCTGACTAAGGGCTGCACTAGCATACCGCCCAAAATGATGGTAGCCATCAAGGTGCCCGTTTGTTCAGGGCTACCGATTTTCGCACTAATGTAACTTGGCATAATGCCGTAAATTGGCCCGAGTAATAGCCCTGACACTAGACAGCCGAGAACAGCAGGCTTACTGAGTTTGGTTAACTCATGGATATTAAACTTTTGATGTTTAATCATCACGGGTTGGCCACGTTTGATAAGTAGCGGGGGCATCATGGCTAAGATTAGAAATGCCATCACCGAAAAATAAGGTAACATCCCCACGACGCCCAGTGGTGCAATAGCAAGCTGGCCAATGGCGCTGCCGCCATAGAGCGATGCCATATATAAGCCTAAGCGTTTAGCACGTGCTTTAGCCGTGTCAGCCATCAATAACCATGACTCCACCACAACAAACACGCCTGCCACAGCAATGCCTGCGATAAATCGCATGGCTAACCACATGCCAGCATTTGGCCAAATTAACATGCCTATGATAGTCAGGGTGAGTAGCGCAAGAAAGGCCACTAAAGCTATTCTATGTCCACAGCGTGACACCACCGACTCAACGGTTAAGGTGCCACATAAAATGCCGAGGTAGAAGACACTCGCAAGCCAAGAAACTAAAGATAGTTCAAGTCCAAATGAAGATAATGATAGCGGGATCAAGCTCATTAAAAATCCTGATGCCACAGCAAAAAATGACAATCCTGCGACAGGTGTCAGTGTGCTGTTTTTAGTATCATTAGTGGCGGCTATTTCCACCTTTGTCTCCTAGATAAGTTAACTTTTTAATAGTTTGGTAGTGAATTTTGGAGAGCGGATTTTAAGGCAAAATATTAAAGAGTAAAGTAGATTTTTTATGCAGCAGACTAATTTCAATGTAATTGTGATTTAAGTATCTAATATAAAAGAGGCTTTAATGGTTGGTGATGCAGTGATTATCAAGGTGAGATACTTTTTATACTGACGTTTTAGCGGGTTTGAATTCTCAGGTAAGTATCGACTTAATGATGATATATAGCTTTTATGTTTATTATTTTGGTGGGTTTTGTTTGTATTTGCCACCAAGGTTGAGTTTTGTGATGGCAAATACTGATGTGAAAGATGGCTTACCCCAATGTTAAGGCTACCATTTTCAGCGGGTGATTGCCGTCGAATGAGGGAAAGTCTTCATGACACTCTAGCCACTCATAAGCGCTGATACTGCGCCCCTGTTTTTCTACACAACGAGATAAGGCATCATACCAAGTTTGCTTGTCTACCTTTGCCACATTGTTACAACAGACAATGGTTCCGCCGCTTTTAGTCGATAGCATAGCGGGCTTAAAAAGGCTCTGGTAATCGTTAATTAAGTCGACCGTGCCAAAAGGGCTTTTTGCAAATCGAGGAGGGTCGAGAAACACCAAGTCAAATTGGGTGGCGCTCAACTTCGGGTAGCTTGGAAGTTTTTGATTACGACGTCCGCCCACCTTCATACCCGCAAGCTGACGCATGGCTGGAAAAGCGTCGCTTTGGACAAATTCGCAGACAGATTCAACACCGTTAAGTTGGGCATTCTTTTTGCCTGCAGTCAGTGCAAAGGATGAAAAATCTACATTGATCACCTTTTGTGCTCCGCCAACCGCCGCTGCAGTGCCGATACCACAGGTATAGGAGAAGAGATTAAGTACGGTTTTGTCTTGGCTATTGGCACGCACATACTCTCGGCCAACACGCATGTCGAGAAACAGCAGGGGATCTTGCCCCTCATGACGTAGCTGACTGGTAAATTTGATACCATTCTCTTGCATCACTTGTTCAGATTTTGCGAAGCCTTCCAGTTCGTCATCGAGTTGGTTGAGGATACGTGAATTTTTATTGGAACGATCGTTGTATACCACTGGCAGTGTGCATACCGCTTTAAGTGCTTGTTCAATTTCATTGCGCTCATCTTGGGTTAATGTGTGATGGAAGGTTTGCACTAACCAAGCATCGCCATATCGGTCAATATTGAGTCCATTAATCCCTTCAACCGTTCCATGAAATACACGAAAACAGTCGGTATTGTTGGCGTGTACCTGCGCGATGAGCGACGCACGTGCGGTTAATGCGCTAGCTAACAAAGTGGTGATCGACATAGTTTAAGTGTCCGTATTGAATGGTAAGCTGAAATTAAGGGCGCAATCATAGCAAATATTGCCGATGAATTTGCTAAATTTAGATTAGCGTCAAACGCAGACCCATGAGGTGTCGATGAAGCTAGTACTGGTGCACGGTATATTTAACACAGGCCATGTGATGGCGTGGATGAAGAAACGTTTTGAACAACAAGGGCATGAATGTTTCAATCCAACCATAGCACCATTCGATGGACGTCACGGTATAGAGTATGCGGCCAGCGTATTGAAAAGCGCGATTGACCAACGTTTTGGTAATCATGCTGAGATCGTTTTGGTGGGTTTTAGCATGGGCGGTATCGTAGCGCGCTATTATCTGCAGATGCTTGGCGGCGCTGAGCGTACTCGTTCACTCTACTCAATATCTAGCCCCCACAATGGGAGTTACTTGGCGTATTTGCCCTATCCCTCAAAGGGGATTAAACAGTTGCGCCCCAATAGCGCGTTACTGCAAGTACTCGATCGCCATGTGGATGGCCTATCTAAGGTTCAGCTTTACTCATTTCGTACACCGATGGACCTCACCATAGTGCCAAGTCGTAGTTCCCATTGGCCTCTGGCTAGCAATAAAGTGTTCATGGTACCACTGCATCTTTCGATGATCTTTAGTCGCCGGGTCGTCGATGAAATATCAGTGAGCGCTATGGGTTATCCATCGCTGCCGTAGGCGAGGTAAGGCTTCCAATGAGCAAAATAGCAAGCCGGTCCAGATGAAGCCGAAGCTGACGGCTTTGACTTGATCAAACTGCTCATTAAACAGTGCCACAGCCAAAATAAAGTGAATGCTTGGCTCAATATATTGCATTAATCCAACCATCGAGAGGCTGGTGGCACGGATAGCCAATGCAAAAAAGATCAGTGGCAGTAGCGTCACAGGCGCAGACCCCATATAGAGCAGGATCTGTGTGTTTGAACCTGACAGGGCGACACTTTGGTCGGTAAGAGCAAGCCAAAGCAGGTAACACATGGCCATGGGCGTCAACAACGCAGCTTCTATGGTGACAGAGGTGAGCGAGTCGAACTGAATATACTTTTTACACAGACCATACAGGGCAAAGAACCCGCCCATTAGTAGGGCTAACCAAGGTAAGGCTTGGTATTGATAAATCATGTAACCAATACCTATGGCACCTAAAAACACCGCTAATTTTTGCGCTAAAGTAAGTTTGTCGCCTAAGCACACAACCCCTAATGCGATGGCAAACAGTGGATTGATGAAAAAACCTAAGCTGGCGGCGAGAACCTGACCATGGGTCAGCGCCCAAGTAAAGCTATACCAAGACACGCACATGATGATTGACGCTAAGCCACATAATGCAACGGAGCGCTTATCGGCACGTAACTGTGCGATAGAGGGTAGTGGTTTGCCCATGACAAAAAACACTAACAACATAAAAGGTACCGAGCATAATAGTCGAAATGCCAACAGTTCATTGATACTGGCATTGGGTAAAAACTGGTAATACAGCGGCATGAGTCCCCAGAGTAAAAATGAGACCGCTGCAAGGGCATTACCTTGAAATGTTGAACGTGCTGAGCTTGGCATAAGGATCCGAAAAAGAAAACTGACGTTGGTATGCTTGATAAAAAGGAGCGCAATTCTCTCACCGAATAAGTGGTGTGACTGTGAGGTTAATCACCGAATGATGAAGTTAACCGCTTCTCTGAATGGGGAAAAGTAAGCTGCATTTTGGCTCTAGTTTGCTTTAAGTCATATGAAATGATTAGTGGCATAAAGTGTAATTAGTTTGTAACAATGCATTAACCGAACTTTTCTTTTCGGCAGGAGTCGATAGATTAGACAAAGATAATTTCCCAGCGTGGGAGGTTGAAGGAGATATTTGCAGATGGAAAATGCCAAATTGGCTGTGAGTTCCTTAGTATTAGTACTGACGATGTTGCTGGGATCGGCGCACGCACTGGCTAAGCAAAGTAGTGAACAGATTGAGTTGTTGTCGCATACTGTTGAAACAGAGTTTCGTCTTACGCACCCAATTTTATCTGTTGATCTCACTGCCAGTCCAGGTAAAGAGCTCGTCGCCATTGGTGTTGATGACAATCAGTCTCGTTGGCTGTCGCTGTATGAGTTCAATCAAACCAGTGGTCAATATGGGCAGAAGTTTAAACAGCGCCTCCCCAATGCTTTCTTCTCATTTGATTTAACCAAGCCAAGTGAGCGATTTCCTCAGCAAGCTGCTGCGCTGTACTTTCAATCAAGCGAGCAGCTTTTTCAGTTAGTGGTTAGCGATGAGGGGCTTGAGTTTGAGCCTAAGCAGAGCATTGCACCGCTCATATTAAAATCAAGAGTCGACTTTATTTCTCGCGGTGACTTTGTCCACGATCTTAATCAAGATGGTCTAGATGACTTTGTTATTAATAGTTTTTCTCAGACGGAATTGTTGCTCGCCCAAGCTGAGGGGGACGTTATCCGACAAATATTGCCGATTAAGCCTCAAGTATTGTTGTACCGTGATGGCGCTCGATATACCCAAGCCATTCTCTATTTTGCCGATATGGATCTCGATGGGCGCAACGATATTGTTAAAATCGCCGAAGGGGAGTTTGAGGTGTATGCACAGCAGGAAAACGGCCAGTTTGATACTGTGGCGCGCTTTGTCCCTGTGAGTCTGGCTATCAGTGGTGTCAATTGGTGGAATAAACGAGATGCCTACGGTGAAGAACTTGATCAAAGCGATCTTATCTATCGCAAAGTCGAACAGCTTAAAGACATTAACAATGATGGTTTAGTCGACATGATAGTGCGTTATACCAAAAGCTCAGGTGTACTGGATAGAGTCAATGACTATGAGATCTACTTGGGTCAGAACACCTTAGCCAAGTTACAGTTCCCCAAAAAACCTGACAGTGTTATTCGAGCCGATGGCACATTAACTGGCTTTGAGTTAGTGGATATAGATGGTGATAAGCGCGATGAAGTGATGGTGTCAGGGTTTGATATTGGCTTATCACAAATTATCGGTGCATTAGTCTCTGGTGGCATAGATCAGGATGTTCACCTGTTTAAGATGAACGCCGAAAGTGGCTATGCTAACAAAGCCAATGTCAGCAAAGAGGTGGAGTTGAGCTTTAGTTTAACCTCAGGCCAGAGTGGTAGCCCAGTGGTTAAGTTAGCCGACTTAAATGGTGATGGTTTACAAGATCTGATGCTCTCTGACGGTGAACAGGCGTTGCGTCTTTATTTAGGTGATGGTAGCAAAGGGTTATTTGATGATGACAGTGATGGCTTTAAGCTACAACTCCCTCAAGAGGGCAGCGCGTTGGTGAGCGATGATCTGAACGCAGACGGAAAAGACGATCTGATTATTAAATATGGCCGACAAGACAGTAAAGCGCTGCAATATAAATTCGTGGTGATCATGGCGCAGTAATGCGTGTTAGTTATGCCTGATACATAGTGTTTCAATAAAGTTTGCCACTAGCCGCCTTAAAAAATATCTATTTTTCAGGCGGCTACAAAAGAATCAGCAAGATTGTCGTTTTGTATCATTGTTCATCACCCTAGCTTAAGATTCAGTTCATCTTCTGTGGATATATTTTGCGCATTGACGGCGGTTTTGCCATCAGGCAATAAAAGGTATTCAGGGGGATTTATGATTGGTATGGGCAGTGCGTCGGCCATGGGGAGTGCGCAAACTGCGATAAATATCGTGACCTATCTTGGCGCGACTTGCTTGACCATAGTGGCTATCGGTTTTGCCATTGCTCTGTATCAAGAGTGGAAATTAGTTCGTGAATACAAGCGACGTAAACAAGATTGCAAATTCTTCGAAAGTCTCGCCGATATATCGCACAAATATCGCTAGTTTGCTTAGCGCTATGCGTGTGGAAAGTGAAGCATGGCAATACAGCCGGGTTCAGTGTCTTGCAGGCTAAACTTCCACTGATAGCGTTGGCATAGCGCGTCCACAATGAGCAGCCCTAATCCATGACCTTGCTGGTCGCGTTCATTGCGAGTTAAACCTCGGCCATGATCAACAACCCAAATAGCTTCTTGATTGACCTTCAATTCAATCTCTCCCCTTTCGCTAGCGTTAATTGCATTACTCAGCAGATTAATCAGTAGCATGCGTAGTACGGCTTCTGATGGGGCAATTAATGGTTCGGCTTGAATGTCTACGTCGATAACAACCGCTTTACTGTCCGCGAGTGGCTGCACGTAACGAATCACCTTGGAGAGTTCGGCCTGGGTCAAGACACGTTGCTGCTCACTGTAGTGTTCATCTTCATGGCGTACTAGGCTGAGCAAGGCATCGATTGTATGCTGCATATCGTTGGCAGCATTGACTATTCTATCTCTTTGACGGATTTTAAACGCTTCATTACCTTGTTGTTGCAGCAGCCGGCCTGCGCCTTGAATGACGGTCAAAGGGGTTCTGAGTTCATGGCTGGCGTAGCGCGAGAACGCTTGTTCCTGTTTGATCAACTTATCTATTTGCCGTTGGTATTGATTTAAACTGGCTGCGAGCTCACTAAACTCCAGTGCGGCGCCGCTGGAAACCTTAAATGCACTCGGGGCTTGGACTAATTTCAATTGATCACTGAGTTGACGGACTGGTGACACCAATCGCCGGATTAGTTTTGAGATGGCAAAACCAAACAGAATGAATAGTAGAAAAGTCACCGCCAAGATAGTGATATTGATATTGCGCCATTCTTGGTTACTCAGCTCCACCTGAGCGGCGTTCATGATGATGATAAGCGGTTTAGTCTCGCCCTCTTGCTGATATTCACTGCGCAGAACAAATAGGTCATCCGTAAAAGTGTCATGCAGTTCATCAATAAAGCCCAAGGGGAGCTGCTTGATGAACGGATATTGCTGCGGGATAGCATTGAGATCGTTATAGGCCTTGATGTTGGTGTTGAGCTGCAAAGGTGATTCGGCCCCAGCGCGAAAGGCATTGATAGCCATGGGCGATGTTTGCACTAAGGTGCGCCGATTTAATTCATCCTCTAACCAATAGAGTGTCGTTAGGCTTAAGCCATATAAAATAGCGCCGACCAAGACTGCAATGGCACTAAAATAGAGGCTCATTTTCCGGGTTAAACTCTTCGCGCTGTGTTGCACCTTGTCACTCACTCTGGATTGGTGATTCAAGCTTAAACCCTATTTTGGGGACGGTAACGATTAATGGGTAATCAAAAGGCTTATCAATCTGGTTGCGCAATTGGTACATGTGGCTACGCAGAATATCGGCACTGGGGGCTTCTTCCCCCCAAAGTTGCTGAATGATCTCTTCGCGCTTTACCACATTAGGCGCGCGAGTCATTAGTAGTTGGATTATTCGATAGCAGGTTGGCGTCACAAACAACTTGATTCCATTGCGATAGACACTATGTTCGGCGCTATTGAGTGTGAGAGGGCCATAGCTAAGACAGGCTTTTGCAACCTTGCCTTGATGACGTTTAATTAGCGCGGCTAGGCGTGCTTGCAGTTCATCGAGATCGAAAGGCTTAGCCAAATAATCATCAGCCCCAGAGTTGAAACCTGCGAGCAGATCTTTTTTTTCGTCCAGCGCGGTTAGCATCAGAATCGGTGTGCTACAGCCATATTCTCGTAGTTGTTTGGCGACAGAGAGTCCATCCAATTTAGGCAGCATGATATCGAGAATGATTGCATCGAAGTCACCGGCCTTGGCGAGGTTATACCCATGTTCGCCATTGGTGGCAAAATCAACGCTAGCCCCTTCTGACTCAAGAAAGTCAGCCAATATCCCAGCAACATCGGGGTTATCTTCGACGATTAATATTTGGGTATTGTGCATAGCCACTCTCTTTATGTAATCGTTGGTATTATGCCTATTTCACGTGAAAAATTTGTCGATGATGCGTTGCGTTAGTCATTCCAAGTTTTGCACTGTGAGCGCTTGCTACCAGTATCGAAAATCATGAACTATTGGCTGTTCTTATTGCAATAAGAACAGGGTCGCTAACCCGAGAAAAGCAAATAAACCTATCACATCTGTGACGGTCGTTAGCACCATACCACCTGCCAGTGCTGGGTCAATATTGAGTTTTTTTAGTAGCAGCGGAATACTGGCGCCTGCGAAGCCTGCAACAGTCATATTGATCAACATGGCACCGCCAATGAGTGCCCCTAATGCAATATCTCCTTTCCACAACCATACCGCAAGGAAGACGAGTATCGACCAGAGTACGCCATTGAGAAAGCCGATCGCCAGCTCCTTACCAATAAGCCAGCGCGAGTTACTTTGACCTATTTGCCCTAAGGCAATACCACGAATAACCAAGGCTAAGGTTTGGTTGCCAGCGACGCCTCCCATGCTGGGGACTATGGTCATTAAAATGGCAATGGTGGCAAATTGCTCCAAAGTGCCTTCGAACATATTACTGACTGAGGCGGCAAGCAGTGCAGCAAAGAGGTTGATGGTTAACCACAGAGAACGCCTAAAGGTACTTTTAAGTACTGGTCCAAAGGTATCGGTATCGTCGTCCATCCCCGCCATACCCATCATAGAGTGCTCAGCGTCTTCACGAATTATATCGACCACATCATCGATGGTGATACGGCCCAGAAGTCTGTTGGTGTCATCATCTACAACAGGGGCTGACAACCAGTCATGGCGCTCGAATAGCTGCGCCACTTCGCCGTCATCCATGCCGACTGGGATCCCCTCTAAGTCGTCATTCATGATCTCACGAATCGAGGCATTTGGGTCGCAGGTCAGCAGATCGGCAATACGCACACCACCGAGTAAACAGTCACTTTTATCGACGACATAGAGCATATCTGTTGCTTGTGGTAGCTCGCCACGAATACGCAGGTAGCGCAGAATTACATCTATGTTGACATCCGGGCGTAGTGTCACCGTATCAGTGTTCATGATACTGCCTGCGGTGTCGTCGGGATAGGAGAGGGCTTGTTCTACTCTGGCTCTATCTTGGGACCTCATTGACTGCAATACTTGGTTAAATACACTGTCTGGCAGGCTACGCAGAATATACGCTAGATCATCGGTATCCATCCCTTCGGCGGCTTTAGCTACGCGCTCGGGACTCATCTGCCTAATCAGATTATCTTTGAGCTCTTCGCCTAATTCGTCAAGGATCTCACCAGTATGCTCTTGGTCAATCAGCTGCCATAACACTTGTCGTGTTCTCGGTGGTGATGACTCTAAGATGAAAGCAATATCTGAGGCTGCCATGTCGTGCAACATACTGCGCACATGGACAAACATCCCACTGCTTAGGGCTTGAGTAAGCTGATTTAGACGTTGATCACTTGTATCACTGTCTAACACTTCGATCGGCATAGCTCCTCCCTAGATGAACGGGGTATTTGATTCTAGCTAATGGTAATGGCTACTGTGGGTTTTATTGGGTGATGATTATACAGCTTCATCAAATTTGGCATCGATAAGCGAGCTGATGGCATCCAATGCCGCTTGGGCATCTTTGCCTTCGCTAATCAGGGTGATGGTTTTACCCATGCCGGTTTCAAGCATCAGCAAGCCTAAAACACTCGCCGCTGACGCTGTTTTATCGCCCTGAATCAGAGTCACTTGCGCATCAAATTTTGCGGCAAGTACCGCCAGTTTCGTGGCGGCACGGGCATGAAGCCCCAACTTATTACAGATTGTCAGCTGACGCTCAAGTTTAGCCATTTTTTAATTCTCGATGGCGCGCCTGAACCTTGTGTTTACTCTTGCTGAAAAGTTTCGCTAATTGATCGGTGACATAGACCGAGCGATGTTGACCGCCAGTACAACCAATGGCAATTGTGAGGTAACTGCGATTGTTGCGTTCAAGATGAGGCAACCAAGTTTCTAACAGATTTTCTATCTGCCAAATAAACTTACTCACTAAGGGTTGTTGGCTTAAAAACAGTTGCACGGGTTCGTCTAGACCTGTGAGTGGTCTTAACTCTGCTTCCCAATGTGGATTAGGTAAGAAGCGCGCATCAAACATGAAGTCAGCTTCACTGGGCATTCCGTATTTGAAGCCGAACGACTCAAAATTGATCACTAACTCTTTATCTACGGTGCCAAGTAAGATCTCGCGTACTTTGTCGCTGAGATCATAAATATTGAGCGTAGAGGTATCAATGTAATGGTCAACGAGCTTAGCGATAGGTTCAAGCATCTTACCTTCAAGCTGAATAGCTTCTTTAAGAGAAACTTTTGAGCGAGAAAGCGGATGAAGACGCCGAGTTTCACTGTAACGCTTGAGCAACACATCGTCAGATGAGTTGAGAAAAAAGCTCAGTAGTTTGGTGTCTTTAGGCAAGTTAGCCAACTGCTTTTCGAGTTGAATATCACCGCTCGGCATATTACGAACATCGACGCTAATGGCGACTAACTCATTGCTGCCTTTTAGCTGGTTTAGTAATGACTCCACCATCTGCAAAGGTAAATTATCAACACAGTAATACCCAAGATCTTCAAGGACCCTTAGTGCAACTGACTTTCCCGAGCCTGATCGGCCGGACACCATAACCAACTTCATTGAGTGATCACCTGATAGAGTTCTGCCTCATCCTGGGTTTTTCTTAGCTGCTTCATGATGGCTTTATCATTGAGCTTTTCAGCCATGGCGGCCAAAGTACTAAGATGTTGCTCGCATTGATCTGCGGGCACCAGTAATGCAAAAAGGATATCGACTGGCTGATTATCTATTGCATCAAATGCAATAGGTTCAGCACATTTTACGAGAACAGCCACTGGTTGCTCTATACTTGAGAGTCGCCCATGGGGAATCGCGATACCATTACCTATACCTGTGCTGCCCATTTTTTCTCTCGCCAGAAGGCTTTCAAATATCTCTTGAGAGGAGAGGGTCGGGTACTGGACAGCGGCTAAGTCGCTGATAAGTTCCAGTACCTTTTTCTTACTGCCCGGGGTCGCGCAGGTAGTGCACTCCGGCTGCAGGATGGTACTAAGTTCCATCGTTAATGTTTAGTAAGCTTCTCTTTGTGTTTAATGACCTGACGATCTAACTTGTCTATCAGGGAGTCTATTGCGGCGTACATATCCGAATGTTCTGATGTTGCGAAGACTTCTCCACCACGGAGACGTAACTTAGCTTCAACTTTTTGCTGCATTTTTTCGACATTTAATACAACGTGGACATTATTGATCTGATCGAAATGTCGTTCAAGTTTTGTAAATTTTTCTTCAACATAGTTCCGTAGAGATTGGGTTATCTCGATGTGGTGCCCAGTCAGGTTTATTTGCATAAATTTACTCCTCCGGTTTCCAGTTGTTGATTATAAACTTTTGCGCTGATTCGACGGCGGGATCAACATCGCCTCTCGATACTTAGCAATGGTGCGTCGAGCGACCTTAATCCCTTGTTCAGCCAATAATTGTGCCATTTTGCTATCGCTTAATGGTTTCTTCTGGTTTTCAGCAGCAACAAGCTTCTTAATAAAGGCGCGTATCGCTGTTGATGAGCATTCTCCACCATCATCGGTACCAACGTGGCTGGAGAAGAAATATTTTAGTTCAAAAATACCGCGTGGGGTGTGCATATATTTTTGGGTGGTCACACGCGAGATAGTGGATTCATGCATTTCAACCGCTTCGGCGATATCATTGAGCACCATGGGCTTCATCGCTTCTTCACCAAATTCAAAGAAACCCTGTTGGAAATCAACGATGCAGTTGGTGACTTTAAGTAGTGTGTCGTTACGGCTTTCTAGACTCTTTAAAAACCACTTTGCTTCTTGAAGGTGACCACGGATAAATTGTCCGTCAGCTTGGCTCTTGGTACTTCGTGCCATTGCCGCATAATGCTGGTTAACATTAATTTTAGGCATACTATCTGGATTTAGCTCAACCACCCAGCGGCCTTTTTTCTTGGTCACTGTAACATCTGGGATCACGTACTCATCACGACTGGCTGTAATGGCTAATCCTGGGCGTGGATTCAGAGTCTGAATCAGCGCAATTGCATCACGCAGATCATCTTCTTTTAGCTTAGTTTTGCGCATCAATAAGCGGAAATCACGCCCTGCGATCAGGTCTAAGTGTTCGCTGATAAGCATTCTTGCATTGTCGATGTGTGGCGTGTCATTACTGTATTGTGTTAGCTGAATCGTGAGGCATTCACTTAAGTCCCTAGCGGCTACGCCTATGGGGTCGAAGTGTTGCACACGTTTTAAAACTGCTTCAACTTCATCGAGCTCTATTTCAGGGTCGCCCATAGCTTCAAGAATATCATCACAGTTTTGGGTGAGATATCCACGCTCATCAATAGCGTCAATAATTGCGGTGGCGATGGCCAAGTCATTGTCTGAAAAAGGGGTGAGATTTTTTTGCCACTCTAAGTGTTCGTAGAGGCCCTCGGTAGTTTCACCTTGGAAAGGCATATCGTCATCACGCATTGCGCCAGAACTTGAGTTGGGGGAAGCGGTATACATCTCATCCCAAGTGGTATCTACGGGCAACTCATCGGGCATGGAATCTTGAGTCAGGGCGTCAGACGTCTCTAAACTCGAATTATCTTGGCTGGAATCAACTTCAATCTTGTTATCGTAGTTAGTATCAAAGTTATCGCCGTCATCTTGCTGTGATTCGGTGTTGGCACCCTCTTGCTCTTCATCTAACTCGAGTAACGGATTAGATTCTAATGCTTGTTGGATCTCTTGTTGCAGTTCCAGTGACGACAATTGCAACAGACGAATCGCCTGCTGTAACTGTGGAGTCATGGTTAAATGCTGACCCATTTTGAGCTGAAGTGACGCTTTCATCGTACTGCTATTCCCTTGATTTTAATTTTTTAAATGAGAAAGCTTGATTATTCCTTGAGGTAAGCGGGTAACCCATACTCCGCTTTGGTCAAGGAGATACGCTTTGTTATAGCGCTTCTAAATTAACTATAGCTTGAATTGTTCGCCTAAGTACACCGCTCGCACTTGTTGGTTATCCAAGATCTCTGCAGGTGTGCCTTCAGCGATTAAGTTGCCATGGCTAACGATATAGGCCTTTTCACACACGTCTAATGTTTCTCGTACATTATGGTCGGTGATTAACACACCCAGTCCACGGTTTTTGAGCTGTTCAATGATTTTTTTGATGTCGATAACCGAGATTGGGTCAACCCCCGCAAACGGCTCATCTAGCAAAATAAATTTAGGGTTAGCGGCCAGAGCGCGTGCAATTTCAACTCGGCGACGTTCGCCTCCAGAAAGGGCCATGCCTAAGCTGTCTCTGATATGGGTAATATGAAACTCTTCAAGCAGGTGCTCTAGTTGCTCTTCGCGCTCATCATTATTGAGCTCGCTGCGCGTTTGCAGCACCGCCATGATGTTGTCACGCACGGTAAGCTTACGGAAAATACTGGCTTCCTGTGGTAGGTAACCAATGCCTTTGCGCGCACGTAGGTGCATAGGGTCAAGAGTGAGGTCATCCTCATCAATAAAAATCCGCCCTTTATCACTTTGGACTAAACCAACCACCATATAAAATGTGGTGGTTTTGCCTGCACCATTAGGTCCGAGTAGGCCGACAATTTGGCCGGTTTTAACGGTTAAACTGACATCTTGAACCACGGCACGGCTTTTATAACTCTTGGCTAAGTTAACCGCTTTTAAGGTTTTTTCGCTCATTGCTTTTCCTGCTTTTCAGGCTGCTGTTCATTGCCTGAATCTATCTCTTCTTGGTAATTTTCCGGTTGAATGATGGTGATCACTCGGTCATTGCCAGTACTTTCTGCGATAAGTTGCTGTTGTTCAATGTTGTAACGAATTTGATTGCCTGTGACCTGGCTACCTTCCTGCTCTAGTGTTGCATCGCCTACCAACGTCAAGGTGCGAGTCGATAGCTCATAGCGGATCTCTTTGGCGCTAGCTGAAGCTGGGCGGCCATCTTCCATCACTTGAGAGTAGGTGGCAGGATTACCTGTGGCGACTAAGATTCGGCCAGTGCTATTTTCTTTGCTAAAGGCGCGCAGTTCATCGGCTTTGATCTTGATTGAACCTTGGGTGACTTCAACTGGACCATTAAAAATAATCTGATTGTTTTTGATGTCAGCTTCTTGGCTAGCGGCAGAGATCTTAACTTCTTGCATGAGGTCGTTGACCTTGGCGGCACTGCTGAAGCTAATGAGTGTCAGCATGCTGGCAAGAATAAGGTTATTTAGTTTCATATGTTCCTTCTACCTGACTCGTCAGTCTTACATTTTGTGCATTAAGGTCGGCATATAAGCCTTTGCCCGTAATGAGAAAGTCATTACCAGTGATCCGAATGGTGCGATCAGAGGTCATTATCATGGTGTTGAGATCTAACTCTAGATAGGTTGTTTCTATCGTTTGGATAGGCTCTTCAGGGCTAATGGCATCAATGATAACATTATTTTCTAATTTCACTCGTCCACTGGCTTTATCTAAGGTGCCTTTTGTCGAACGTAGACGCCACTGTGCATTGCCTTCGTCAGGATAGACCAAGTATACCGGTTGGGTAAAATAGGTCATATTCTTATCAGAATAGTGTTCCATGTGGCTGGCTGATACGCGGCTGTTGAGCTGGCCCAGTTCATTGTACTGCACACTTTTTAGATCATTGATGACATAATCTGGGCGATCCGTGACATCTATGTTCAGCGCTTCATTGCCACGCTTGGTTTGCACCTGCCAATAGAGAATTAAGGCCGTACCAAAAAACGCTATAATTGCCAGCGTGACTCTGTTCATATACTCATACCGTGAGCCGATTCAAATTTGCCCTGGCTGACTAAGATGAGGTCGGTCAGTTCTCTGAGGGCACCGTGACCGCCATTGATATGAGTCACCATGTCTGCATGCTGTTTGACATAGGGATGGCCATCGGCCACACACACGGATAAGCCAACTTGCTGCATAACAGGAAGATCGACCATATCATCACCAATATAAGCTACCTGCTCAGGGTTGACTTGATAAAGCTCTAATAGCGCTTCATAAGGCACCATCTTATTATCAACGCCTTGGTAGATATGAGTGATGCCGAGTGCGGTCATGCGATCTTCGACAATTTGTGATTTACGCCCTGTGATGATAGCTACGGGAATACCACTGGTGAGCAGAGACCTCACACCATAGCCATCGCGGGTATGGAAAGTTTTGAGCTCATCACCACTGTTACTCATGTAAACCAAACCATCGGAAAACACACCGTCTACATCGCAAATAAGCAGTTTTATCTGTTTGGCTTTTTGCCATACGGTATCACTAACAGGACCATATAAACCTTGATGCGACATATTAAATCACTCCTGCTTTAACCATATCGAGCATATTTAATGCACCGATGGGCTGTTGTTGCTTGTTAGTCACAATTAGGCCGTTAATCTCTTTCTCATCCATCACTTTCAGTGCTTCGGCGGCCAAGATGCCATCGCTGACAGTAACACAGCCATGGGTCATGACTTCACTGATAGAGGTGGTTCTAAGATTAACTTCGGCATCGATAACGCGGCGTAGATCGCCATCGGTAAAGATACCCGCCAATTGGCCATCATCATTAACGACAGCCGTCATGCCTAAGCCTTTTTTGGATATTTCATAAAGTGCATCGGTGATGCAGATATTTTGCGATACCTGCGGTAGTTCATCACCTTTATGCATCACATCACTAACCTTTAATAATAACTTGCGTCCTAAACTACCGCCTGGATGTGAAAGGGCAAAGTCATCTTTAGTAAAACCTCGAGCCTGCAACAAAGCAACAGCTAGGGCATCACCCATCACTAATGTTGCGGTGGTGCTAGAGGTGGGGGCTAACCCAAGTGGACAGGCTTCTTCAGGCACTTCGATACATAGATGCACCACAGCGTGGTTAGCCATGCTTGATTCGGGTTTGCCTGTGACGGCAATGACGGGTAATCCCATGCGCTTTATTACTGGCATCAAGGTGAGAATTTCACTGGCTTCACCAGAGTTAGAGATTGCCAGGACAATATCATTTTCACTGAGCACGCCGAGATCGCCATGACTGGCTTCACCTGGATGAACAAAGAAGGCTGGCGTACCTGTACTCGCAAGCGTTGCTGATATTTTGTTGCCAATGTGGCCAGATTTCCCCATGCCCATCACAATCACTTTACCTGTGCACGAGAGGATAAGTTGGCAGGCTTTGACAAATTCTAGCGAATCGACATATTGATACAGGTTATCAAGGGCATTACGCTCAATGTCGATAACATTGCGTCCCCATTGGCGTAATTGATTTGCATCTACCATAGTGTTCTCTCTGTTTAGTCAGTTCGCGTAGTCGAAAAATTAAGATTGAAAAAGTACCACTTGATACGCGATAAATGTCACTAATAACAAGCCACCATGCCAAGGTTTAAGTTGGCGAGCTTTGCCTGTTAGTAAAATGAGTATGGCTAAGGCACTACTTGTTGCCATTACCATATAGAAATCTCTGCTGCTAGCGGCGGCATCGACAGCGCCGGGCGCAATTAACGCGGGCAGCGCGAGCACAGCAAGAATGTTAAATAAGTTTGAGCCAACAATATTACCTATGGCCAGGTCATCCTCTTTTTTGAGAACGCCAGCGACGCAGGCGGCCAGTTCAGGCAAGCTAGTCCCCACAGCAATAATGGTTAATCCAATCACAAGGTCCGACAGATGGTAAGCTTTGGCGATGCCAACTGCACCCTGTACCATCCAGTCTGCTGACATGGGTAACAGAATGATACCAACTACTAACCACAGCATAGCCTTTAACGTTGGCACATCTTTAGGAATTTCACTGTCAGCATCATCGGCAAGCTTATCGACCTCTTTATTGGTCACGGCATGCCAAATTAGGTAGCCCATTAAGCCAAAAAACAGCGTCATGAGCATCACACCTTCGATACGTGTGAGCTGGCCATCATGTAGGAAATAGCCTGCAATCGCGGTGGCGGCTAACATCATGGGTATTTCACGTTTGAGCGTTTGAGAGCTTACTGAAATGGCACCTAACAATGCAGTGATACCTAAAATCAGGGTGATGTTGGCAACATTTGAGCCCAATACATTACCGATAGCCGTGTCGGTCATCCCCTCCATTGATGCTGTGGCGGCAACAAACATTTCAGGTGCTGAGCTGCCCATGGCCACAATGGTTAAGCCAATGAGCATTGGAGGAAGGCCAAGGTTGCGCGCAAAAGCAGCGGCACCATAGACAAACTTGTCGGCGCTCCATACCAAAGCACCCAAACCAGCAATCAGTAGAAATATATTAAATAGCATCAAAGTTCATTTTTGTTTTAGAGTCTGCCGCGCATTTTCGCTGGATTTGAGCAAAATTGAAAGTATTGCGGCAAGATAGTGTCGATTCAGTTGTGCACAATAGGTCAATTACGTACAATTTGTCTCTTTTTCTGTCGCTTTATCATGGATCCGATGAGGTCACGCAATGAGCCACAAACCGATGAATGATGCATTTAAGCCTTTAGTCAAGGTGAATAATCTCGGGTTTAGCCGGGGTAAACATGTCATTTATGAAGATGTTAGTCTGTCTATTCCTCGCGGCAAGGTGACAGCTATCATGGGGCCTAGTGGTATTGGTAAGACAACACTGCTTAAATTAATTGGCGGTCAACTCGTGCCAGATGCGGGTTGGGTCAAGGTGGACGGCGTCAACGTGCACCAGTGTAATCGCACTGAACTATACGCGCTGCGAAAACGTATGAGTATGTTGTTTCAAAGTGGTGCACTGTTTACCGATATGAATGTCTTCGATAATGTCGCGTTTGCTTTGCGCGAACACTCCGGGCTGCCAGAGCCAATTATTAAGCGTATTGTATTGATGAAGCTTGAAGCTGTTGGATTGCGAGGAGCCGCTCAAATGATGCCCAGTGAGTTATCGGGTGGCATGCAACGCCGTGCGGCGTTGGCCAGAGCCATTGCTTTAGAGCCTGAATTGGTGCTTTATGATGAGCCGTTTGCTGGCCAGGACCCAATTTCTATGGGTGTGCTGGTTAAGCTGATTCGTGATCTCAGCGATGCGCTCAATTTAACCTCGGTTGTAGTGTCTCATGATGTACAAGAGGTATTAGGCATTGCCGATTATGTGTATGTATTAGCAGATAAGCGCGTGATCGTCCACGGCACACCAGCCGAATTAAGAATAGCCGATAACCCAAAGCTGAAACAGTTTATTGGTGGCGAGCCTGATGGCCCTGTACCGTTTCATTTTCCGGCGCAAGACTATCAAAAGGAGATGTTAGGTGAGCGTGACTGATTCTATAGCCAGCATCGGCCGCAGTGCCATTGCCACGGTGACGGGACTGGGGCGTGCGGGGCTAATGTTATGGGGCGCGATTGCAAAGGTGCCCAATGTGGCCAAAGGTACGCCGTTACTGATTAAGCAGCTCTATGTGATTGGTGTGCAGTCCATGGTGATAATCTTGGTCTCAGGTCTGTTTATTGGCATGGTGTTGGCGCTGCAGGGCTATAATATTTTGGTGGGTTTTGGCACTGAAGATAGTCTAGGTCCCATGGTGGCGCTGAGTTTACTTCGTGAACTTGGCCCCGTTGTTACGGCATTATTGTTTGCTGGACGGGCGGGATCGGCATTAACCGCTGAGATAGGTTTGATGAAAAGTACTGAGCAGTTGTCGAGTCTAGAGATGATGGCGATTGATCCACTGCGTCAGATCATTGCGCCGCGTTTTTGGGCTGGGGTGATTAGCCTGCCGCTATTGGCGTTGATGTTTACTGCGATCGGTATTTATGGCGGTCATATTGTGGGTGTCGAGTGGAAAGGGATTGATAGCGGTAGCTTTTGGTCGATTTTACAGGCATCGGTTGAGTGGCGACAAGATATCGTCAACTGCTTAATTAAGAGCGTAGTGTTTGCTATCGTGGTGACTTGGATAGCCCTCTATCGTGGCTATCATGTGATCCCGAACCCTGAGGGGATAAGCCGAGCGACGACACAGACCGTGGTGCAATCGAGCTTAGCGGTATTAGCACTAGATTTTCTGCTAACGGCGATGATGTTTGGCCGTTAATTAAATTTTGTTTATGGATGAACTGATAAATCACACTTCGTGATATGTATACAACAGAGTGGTAATAGAGCGTATGTTGACTCGAAAAATTGAACTGTTAGTGGGCGTTTTCATTCTGTCTGGATTGGCGGCGTTTCTGATTTTGGTGTTTAACGTTGCCAATGTTGATGTTAAGCCTGGCCAGAGCCATTACACTTTGTACGCCAAATTTACCAATGTCGGCGGCTTAAAAGTACGCTCACCAGTAAAGGTGGGGGGGGTTGTCGTTGGGCGTGTGACTCGCATCAGCTTGGATCCAACAGAGTTGGTGGCGGTAGTCGAGTTAGCCATGGATAAGCAATACGATCAGTTCCCTGAAACCAGTAGCCTGTCGATTTTAACATCTGGGTTGTTGGGCGAGCAGTTTCTTGGGCTTACTCCAGGGTTTGTGCTTGACGATATTGGCATGTTGGCCGATGGAGACAGAATTGATGATACGCACTCGGCACTAGTGCTGGAAGATCTTATTGGTCAGTTTTTATATAGCGTGCAGTCTAAAGACAATTAGTAGTAGGGATGATTATGAAGTATTTATGGAAAGTCTTATTGGTATCATGGGTTATGTCTATCAGTACTATGGCCAGAGCGGCAGAGTCTGATGTCAACGTTACCGATCCCTATGTGATGGTCGAAACTGTGGCCAATAATACTTTTGCCCGTTTTCATCAGGATATTGACACAATTAAGCGCGATCCCGACCATCTTAAGGTGATAGTCTCTCAAGAGTTGATGCCCTACATCGATTATAAGTACGCTTCTTATAAGGTGATGGGCACCTATTTAAGGCAAAGCACGCCAGAACAACGCGAGCGTTTTTCTGAAGCATTTAAAAATTATTTGATTGCAACGTATGCCCAAGCATTTACCGAGTATACCAATCAAGCTGTGGAATTTGCGCCAGCAAAAAGTTTTGCCCAAGAAAAGATGGTTGATGTCAACGTACAGATTATTGAGCAAGGTAGGCCACCGATCAAACTGCAGTTTCGTGTCCGCCGGCTCAAAGATGACACCTGGAAAGCGTTTGATTTAGTGGCTGAAGGCGTTAGCTTACTCTCTTCTAAGGGCGCTGAAATCTCTAACTTAATTCGCCAAAATGGCATTGATTCGGTCATTGAAGAGTTAGAGAACCATATCAGCAGCCACATTAGTTTAGAGAGCCAAGGAACTAAGCGCTAATGTTAGAATTTGTCACGCAGGGTGATAGGTGCAAATTAGTGGGCGAATTATCACAACAGGCGGTCGTACAACATTGGCCAAAGGTTGATGGGCTGATAGGCAATCAGGTTAATAACCTAGATTTATCAGGACTTATTTATAGCGATACCGCAGGGATCGCTTTATTGATACATCTGTGTGGCTTAGCCACGCAAGCTGGCCGCACATTGACACTGCACAGCGCACCAGCGCAATTACAGAAACTTATCGGTTTATATGATTTACAAGACTTCTTCGTCGAAGAAGCCCAATAAAGGTTACAGATCCATGGAATGTAATGAAATTGAACAGCTGCTTAGCGAAGCGTTGTCACTAGAAGAAGTTCATGTGAGCCAAGATGGCACGCATTATAAAATTGTTGCGGTCGGCGAGTGTTTCGATGGCGTAAGCCGTGTGAAGCAGCAACAGATGATATACGCGCCATTGATGGAGCAGGTGACCAGCGGTGCGCTGCATGCCATCACGATTAATGCATTTACTCCAACGCAATGGAAGCGTGAGAAAATTTTCAACATGCCAGGTTAGAGACTCATTGTGGATAAATTAAAAATTCAGGCAAGCGGTAAACTCAGTGGCGAAGTCGTCATTTCTGGTGCTAAAAATGCGGCACTGCCCATTCTTATGGCGGGTGTGTTAGCGGATTCAGATTTTGTGGTCAGTAATGTTCCTAATCTCAGAGACGTGAATACCAGCTGCGAGCTGTTACGTTGTTTAGGCGCTGATGTTCAACGTCATGATGACGGTCAGATCACCATTTCGACCACGCATTTAAACGAATTCTGCGCGCCCTATGAATTGGTTAAAACCATGCGTGCATCAATTCTGATCTTAGGACCATTGCTTGCACGTTACGGTACGGCTGATGTATCACTGCCCGGTGGCTGTGCGATTGGTGCTCGTCCAGTTAACTTGCATCTGCATGGATTAGAGCAGATGGGCGCAAAGATAGAGGTTAAAGAGGGGTATATCAAGGCGCGAGTCGATGGACGTCTTAAAGGTGCACATATCTTTATGGATATGATCAGCGTTGGCGCCACCGAAAACCTTATTATGGCCGCGGCATTAGCTGATGGTGAAACTGTGATTGAAAACGCCGCGCGTGAACCTGAGGTTATCGATTTAGCCAACTGTTTGATTGCGATGGGGGCAAACATTAAAGGTGCTGGCACCGATACCATTCGTATTCAAGGTGTAGAAAAGCTGAGTGGTTGTCACTATCGCGTCATGCCTGACCGTATTGAAACTGGCAGCTTTTTAGTAGCTGCCGCGGTTACTCGCGGTAAGATTCGTTGTACAGCTGCGGATCCGTCAACGTTAGAGTCAGTGCTAGCTAAGTTAGAAGATGCAGGCGCACAGATTACAACAGGCGAAGATTGGATTGAGCTTGATATGCAAGATAAGCAGCCCAATGCCGTTAATATCAAAACCATGCCTTATCCAGGTTTTCCTACGGATATGCAGGCACAGTTTTGTGTGCTTAATGCACTAGCGCAAGGGACGGCAACCATTACTGAAACGATTTTTGAAAATCGTTTTATGCATGTGCCTGAGTTGATCCGTATGGGCGCCACAATGGAGCTTGAGGGGAATACTTGCATTATTCAAGGCATCGAAAAATTAAATGGTGCACAGGTGATGGCAACCGATCTGCGTGCGTCAGCGAGTTTGGTTATAGCTGGCCTTGTTGCCGACGGTGTAACGACGGTTGATCGTATCTACCATCTTGATCGTGGGTATGAGCATATCGAAGATAAATTTAAAGGCCTAGGCGGAGAAGTTGTTCGTACTCGCTAGCCTTTGAGACGATGATAAAAGCCACTGCACTAGAGTAGTGGCTTTTTTTTTGTGTGTATCAAAAGTCACTTATGCAATTGGAGTGAGGTAAATTGTTGTCGGGGTCACTGTTAACCTAACTTGAACCTGTTACGCTGGTTTTATGTCCACGTTTATTGTGTTCAACATCTATCTCTTCTACGGCTTGGTGTTCTTCTCCATCGGCTGCGTCGTGGTGTTTCGGAATTTCAAGTACAGTCAGCTGTCTATCTCACCGACCCTATGGGCGCTCGCCTTATTTGGTTTCTCCCATGCGTTCCATGAATGGTCAGAACTATATGTCATTCTGTTTGAAGCGGATATTCAGCCTCAATACCAAGTTTTAGTCGAGTGGCTTAGGCTGCTTAAATTGGCGCTCTCTTTTGCCAGCTTAATGATTTTTGCATGGCTGCTATTTGGCATTGTCCCTAACACTGTGGCAAAAGTAGGGCGAGGGTTGGTTGTCACTATTTTGCTGGTTTACTGCATGGCAGTGGTGCATTTTTCTAGCTCGTTCAATCTATCAGAAGATCTGTTTAGAGAAGCGGCTCATTACACGCGGTTGTTACTGGGTTTTGGTAGTGCGTTTCTTGCTGGCTGTGGTATTGCAATTTATGGCTACAGTTTAATGAAGGCCGAGCATGAATACGGGCATTATTTCATCGCCACTGGCATAGGCTTATGGATTTACGGTGTCATGGCAGGATTGGTCGCAACGGAGCTGCACGTTGGGGTACCTGTGTTGCGGACACTCGCCAGTGGGCTTGTTTTGTTTACTCTGTTTAAAGCCCTAAAAGTCTTTGATATTGAGCGAGAGAAGCTGACTGAAGCAAAGCTAAAGCGTGCGTTAGAAGCTGATAAATTTAAGGCGATTGGCCGACTGGCGACTGGGGTGGCTCATGAAATTAATAATCCATTAGCTTCATCTTCATTGGCGTTAGAGCTGCTTGAACGTAAATATCCCATTACCGATAGCGCGCAGCAAGAGTATGTTAACCGAGTGAGAATGGGCATTAGCCGCGCTGCAGACATTAGTAAAGAGCTGTTGGCTTATGCAAGGCCTAGATCGGAGTCATTTTCTACTGTTAATTTTGCTGAGGTTGCACAAGCGGCAATAAGACTCTTGTCTCACAAGCGTCGTGACTATCAAGTTGTGGTTGATTGTGAACCCAATATCCAGATAAATGGGCAGAAGATAAAGCTCGAAGAGTTATTGATAAATCTTTTATCTAATGCAATGGATGCCAGCGACGCTGGTGGGAAGATCCTACTGACCATTAAAAGTCAGGCTGGGCAGATCTGCTTATCGCTACAAGACTTTGGCCAAGGTATGGATAGCGAGACACTCAATCGAGCGACTGAGCTGTTTTTCTCAACTAAACCCATAGGACAGGGTACGGGCTTGGGCTTGGCTATTTGCGATGCAATTATCCGCGCTCATCATGGTGAGATGGCAATACGCAGTGAGTTGGGTAAGGGCACACAAATTGATATCCACTTTCCAATTGATAAGGACAGTTATGATTAATATTTTAATTGCTGAAGATGATGCTGACTTACGTATCAATATGGTGGATATATTAGAGTTAGAAGGTCATAAGGTGACGGCGGTTGATTGCGCGGAATTAGCGATAAGTGCCTGTGAGCAAGAGACATTCGACATCGCTTTAATGGATCTACTGATGCCTGGTATGACTGGTGTAGAGGCGATATCAAACTTGCGTCAATTGAACCCATTTTTAGCTATAGTCATCATCACGGCTTATGCAACCGTTGATACGGCGGTCGATGCCATGAAGAAAGGTGCTGACAGTGTGATGACCAAGCCCTTTAATGCGGGTGAACTGTTGATGACGATAAAGCGCAGTATTGCTGAAAAGCAGCTTTTAAAATCGGCCTCAGATATAGACCCTGACAGTGTGTATGCTGCATTGGCTAATCCCTTACGCCGGCGAACCCTTAAACAGTTGGGCACGCATAAACAGTTAAAATTTATGGATCTTTGCCGTTTAGTTGACGTGGAAGACCACACCAAATTTAACTTTCATCTGCGTCAGCTGAAAAAAGCGGGTTTGGTGCAACAAAATGAGAACAAGATCTACCTTTTGACAACGACTGGTCAATTTGTACTACAAAACCATAATTTATCATAGATCTTAATCATATGATTATATAGATATTAAATTAAATCTGATAACTAAAGTTCACAAAGTCTGAGTTGTTGTGAAATCGCCTCATCTATCCCTTTAGTGGTAAAGCGCAAATACTGTGAGTATGTCCAAAGAGACATATCAATCGCCCTCCCTGCAAAGTTGGTGATTGTCATAGCCACGAGAGGATGAACAAATGAGCAATCAAATTCCATGTAAAAAGCTACTGCTTGCTAGTATGATTTCTATGCTAGTGGCATGTGGTAGTGATAATGACGAAACCGTAACTCCCCCACCTGTTGATGAGAATAATGCACCGATAGCCGTTGCAGATACGGCAAAAGTGACTGTCTCTGAAATGGTGACAATTGATGTGTTAGCCAATGATACTGATGCTGATGGCGACACCTTAACGCTTGTTTCCGTTGACTCCACAAGCGCCGTAATAAAAGAGGGAAAAGTCGATTTTACTGCAGGAACATCGGCTGGTGAAGTGAAGTTCGGCTACACGATCACAGATGGCACCGATGAGGCGACAGGTGAAGTGACTGTGACTGTTGAGGCGGCCGTGATCCCAGAGCCTGATGTGCTCGCTTATGTTGGTTCAGCGGCATGTGCAGGTTGTCACGCTGATCAGCATGCAACGTTCTCTAAGACGGGTCACAACTTCAAAATTCAGAAAATTAGTGCAGGTGAACAACCAAGCTTCCCTTATACGCCTGAAGCAACCATTACAGGTGCAATCGACTTACTTGTGGATTCGACGCCAAATAACGACCTAGGTGCGCCTACAAGCTATGACGATGTGACTTACGTTGTGGGTGGTTACCACTGGAAAATGCGTTGGTTGGATAAAGATGGATACATAGTTACGGGTAAGAACGTACAGTACAATATTCGTAACGGTAAAGGCGAGCTCAATATTCCTGATAACCATCCTGCCGATGCAAGCGTGATGGGTGATTATAAATCTACAGAGTTTAACTATAAGTATAGCTGCGGTAACTGTCATACTACGGGTTGGAAACGCACAACAGATGTGGCGGGTGGCGATGAGCGTAATCCTAACCGTCAAGACGATCTGCCCGGTATGAATGGTACGTTTGCCGAGCAAGGTATTCAATGTGAGTCTTGCCATGGTGCCGGTAGCTTCCACGTTAAAGCCCCTTCTAAGGACAATATCACTAAAATCGCTGTTGCCCGTACTACTGATCAGTTCTTAGCCGATGATATGGCTTACGGTAAAGCGGTAACGTGTGCCGAGTGTCATACCCGTGATGGCGAGAAAGATTACCCATCCTTTGTGAGTAAATATAATACTTCGTATCCAAATGGCTCTAAAGTCGGTGGTCGTATTATCGCGAAAGGGGGGTTGGCACAGCATCACCAAACCGCTGATGAAATGTTAGGTGTTGTTCCTCAAGATTACGGTATTTATAAAGCCGGTGATGAGATTGGTGCCAAGAAGAGTATGACCTGTATCGATTGCCATGATTCTCATAAGTCGACGAAGAACCAAGATAGCACTGATGGCCTACACATGAATGCAGTGAAAGCGTGTACCGACTGTCACACTATGGCGTTCACGGATGGTGGCGGTTCATACGGACACGGCACATTAGCTGAATGTACAGATTGTCATATGCCTAAACTTGCTAAGAGCGCGGTAACGACAGCACCTAAGATGGGTGGCGCAGATGTGGTGTTTGGTGACATCAAGTCTCATCTATTCACCTTAGACTTATCAGCAGATGCGAAGCAGTTCAGCGATGATGGCAAGTATCAAATGCCATGGGGTACCGCTAAGTTTACCTGTGGTAACTGTCATGGAGATTATGCGCAGAAGGCGGCAGCGCTCTCCAAGGTACATAAATAACCATCACTAACTGTTAAAAGTGAAAAAGTAATTTGACCCCCAGAAAAGACCATCTCGGACATCGCCAGAGGTGGTCTTTTTTTGTCGCGGCACTGGTGCTTAGGCATGACAATAGTTTATACCAATCCCTTTAAATCCTGTTGCAGCGTTCAGGTTTGCATAGGTCTCTTACGCAAGTGTTATAGGGGCCGAGCGCTATTTTTCCCCCAAACTTGTGATGATTTTATCATCGGGTAACAATTGTTGGCGTATGCCGACGAATATAAGATGAAAAATGTTTAATTGACTTCATTTATTATAAGTAGCGCAACGCTGCTAAGATTAATAACATCAGTGGTTTAAGTTTCTTAAGGGAGGTTTTATGGAACATGGAAAGCGACTCGTTGCTTTGTTCGTTTTACTGCTTGCTGCGCTTGTGTTTTATGGCATAGGGATGCATTACAGTGCGCTGGCGTTTATCTTGGTGGGGGCGTTACTCGAATGCGGTTTCTGGTTGAAACTATTTAAAGGCGGTGAATCACCCAAGCATAAATAGTCGGCAATATAAAAAGCCAGCGTCGATGCTGGCTTTTTGCGGTTAGGAGTGGACGACACAAGTGGCGGCATATCCTTTATGGTTATTCTTCGCCGAAGTTTTCACCAATGGTCACAGGCACATCGTAATATTTCCCCAAGCGAATGATGGTCATAGTGACCACTGTGCCAGGTTGTGCTTCGGCAATTCTATCCATTAGCATTTCGACACCAGGTACGATTTCACCATCAAATTTAGTGATCACATCGCGAGGCCTAAGTTTAGCTTGCGCCGCAGGGCCTTGGGGATCGATACCTGTCACCATGACTCCCGTTAAATCTGGCAAGTTTAAAATTTGCGCCATAACAGGATTGATGGGTTCGCCTGTGATGCCTAATGCCCCTCGGATCACCCGACCATCTTTGATCAGTTTCCCCATGATGCTGTGTGCCAGTTTGATAGGAATGGCAAAGTTGATCCCATGACCACCGCCTTCACCACCAATTTGGAAGGCGGCTGTATTAATACCTATGAGTTGACCACTGGTATCAATGAGGGCCCCGCCAGAGTTGCCCGCATTAATCGCTGCATCAGTTTGTAAGAAGTCTAAGTAACCTGAGCTGAGGCCATTACGACCGGTTGCGCTGATAATGCCTTGAGTAATGGTTTGGCCAAGGTTGTAGGGATTGCCTATGGCTAATACCACGTCACCAACCTGTGCAGGAATCTCAATATTAATGGGTACTATTGGTAGCGCATCACCCTCAATTTTCAGCACCGCAAGATCGGTTACAGAGTCAGAACCCACGACTTCAGAGGTAAATTTACGCCCATCCTGCAGAGCAACAACTATCTCGTCAGCTTTTTTAATGACATGGTAATTGGTAAGAATATAGCCTTCTTTACTCATGATCACGCCTGAGCCAAGTCCTTGCAACGATCCTGAATTAAGCGGTTGGTTTTGATTGATACTCAAGCTGTAGATGTTAACGACTGCTGGTGCTGCGCGCCTAACGGCTTGGGAAAAGGAGAGCTCTATGCCGTTTTGCCCTCTTTGCTGGAAAAAGGTGGAGTGATTACCTTGGCCTGTTATGAGTGGCGTTACGATTAGGAACACTGCAGCCATAATAAGACCAAAAAGGATCGCTTTGCCAATATAGAGTGCAGTGTCTTTTAAAGTCATGAGTCAGAAAAATATGAGAAAAGTTGCGTTAGATTAACATGTTTATTTATGCGGCACTATTGGCTATTTGTTTGTGCTCTTATCCAATGAGGGGCATCAAATAAAAGAGGCCATGCGGTGGCATGGCCTCAATAGGTAAGCGCGGTGCTATCTCAAAACAAGGTATAAACTTGTTTTGCCGCGTAAGATTTTAAGTGCTACTGCGCCTTGTTGCTCTTTAAGTTCAGCTTTTAGCTCTTTAAGATCATCAATGCGTGTGCGGTTAACGCCGACAATGATGTCACCTTTTTGCAGGCCACTCGCTGCTGCAGGAGAGCTCTGGGCAATATCGGTAATTTCTACGCCCTTTTTATCGTTCTCTAGCTTTGCACCATCGAGCATTGGGTGTACTGCACCTGCTGAGGTTTCAGTTGATTGACTGGCTTCACCTAAGGTTACAGTGACCGTTTCTTTATCACCATCACGGATGAGTCCAAGTTTTACCTTAGCTCCAGCGCCCATGGTGGCGACTTTGGCACGCAGTTCTTGGAATGATTTAATGGCACGATCATTCACACTCACAATGATGTCACCAGCTTTGAGGCCCGCTTTATCGGCGGCGCTATCGGGCATGACTTCATTTACGAAACCGCCGTGCTGGGTATCGAGGCCAAAACCTTGGGCTAGTTCGCTGTCGAGATCGCGGCCACTGACACCAAGTACGCCACGGCGCACCTCGCCATGCTCGATGATTTGATCAATCAAGTTATTGACCATATTGGCAGGAATTGCAAAGCCGATACCCACGTTACCACCACCTGGTGCAACGATTGCGGTATTAATACCAATCAGCTCACCATTTAGATTAACTAGCGCACCACCAGAGTTACCGCTATTGATCGCGGCATCAGTTTGAATGAAGTTTTCTAACATCTCGATGCCCAGTCCACTGCGTCCCATGGCACTAACAATACCGGAGGTCACGGTTTGGCCTAATCCAAAGGGATTGCCGATGGCGACGGCGAAATCGCCAACACGTAATTCGTCAGAGTCGGCACGTTTTAATGCGGTGAGGTTTTTAGCCTTAATTTGCAGTAAGGCGATATCGGACTCCGCATCACTGCCTATTAATTTGGCTTCAATCTCTCTGCCATCGTGTAGGCCGATCAAGATCTCGTCAGCACCTTCGATAACGTGATTGTTGGTGACGATATAGCCCTCTTCGGCGTTGATAATGACCCCAGAACCCAATCCTTTAAATGGACGCTCCTGCACTTGCTCTCTTGGGGCGTTTGGGCCAAAGAAGTAGCGAAATGCATCAGGTACGCGCTGTTTAGATACATGGGTTCCCGATACCGCAACAGCGACGACGGCTGGCGTGGTCTTCTCTAGCATCGGCGCAAGGCTAGGGACTTGCTGTCCATCTACAGCGAGCGGAATTGCTGCGTGTGATATGGCAGGCATTACCATAAGGCTGGCGCTTAAAACGGCGGCTGAAAGTAGTGATAGTTTTGTTTTCATCAATTCATGACTCCAATGCTGGGATAATGGACTTATGATCGCTTTAGATATAGGGCTGCTTTGCCATAAATCAAGTCGTTAATCTTAAATCTGTTATCCAATCGGACTGTATGCAGCAAAGGAAAGTTCACCTGATTAACAAAGGTTAATATTTTGCTGCTAAACCGGTTTATCTTCCAAGGTTGATGCGGACATCTCTGCAGCCGCTAATGGCTTGTTACTATTTTGTGGTGCGATAATGGCCGAAGAGTCATTCCACTGGCTAGATAGCTTACTGATGGTTTGAGTTAATTCGGCAAGCTGGCGGTGATGCTCTTCAACATGATCGTTAACCTCCTGCTTATATTGGCTTAATTCTAGTTTTGCTTGTTCGGCTAATTTACTACTGCTGGCAGAATTTCCATTGCGACTCAATAATGTGCGTCCGACATAACCTAGCAATAACCCAATAACGAAAGCGGCGACAACTAATGCCCACTCCATAGTAACTCCTTAAACATCTATAAAAACTGATTAACTAAGCTGGCAATATACCCTGTAGAAGTGAGCCATGATACCATCGCCAGGTTGATTTAAGGATAGAAGAGAATAATTCACGTGTCGTACCTCACCCCATGGCAACATTACCAACAAGACTTGCAGCGCGAAGAGTTTTCACATGATCTTGCGCAGGAGCAGGCGGTTAAATCTCTACAAAGAGTGTTTGAAGAACTTATTACTGCGCAGCAAAAGCCTAGCGGAATCGCCAAGCTGTTTAGTTTTATGGGGAAGGGCACGTCACCAGTGAAAGGCTTGTACTTGTGGGGCGGGGTCGGGAGAGGTAAAACCTATCTTATGGATACCTTCTTTGACGCACTACCAGGTGAGCGCAAACTCAGGGCACACTTTCACCGTTTCATGCATCAAATTCATATTGATTTGGATGGACTCAAAGGTCAAAGAGACCCATTACTGGTTATTGCAAAGCGTATGGCTGAGCGTTATCAGGTGATCTGTTTCGATGAGTTCTTTGTCTCAGATATCACTGACGCCATGTTACTGGGTACGCTTTTTGAAGCCTTATTTGCCGAAGGCGTTGCGCTGGTGGCCACTTCTAATATTATTCCTGACGAGTTATATCGCAATGGCTTGCAGCGAGCGCGCTTTCTGCCGGCAATTGCACTGATTAATAAACATTGTGAAATCCTCAACGTAGATAGTGGTATCGATTATCGTCTGCGCACCCTAGAGCAAGCCGAAATCTACCATTATCCCTTAGATCCTCAAGCTGATGAGAATCTATTAAGCTATTTCGACAAATTGGCACCAGAATCAGAGGTATCAATAGCCGCCATCGATATCGATGGGCGCGATATTGAGATACGTAAGCAGGCTCAAGGTGTACTGCTCATCAATTTTAGAGACCTCTGCGATGGTCCACGTAGTCAACGAGACTATATGGAGATGGCCTGTTTGTACCATACTGTGCTGCTCAGTAATGTGGAGCAGATGGGCAGTCAAACCACTGGTGATGATATCGCACGTCGCTTCTTGGCCATGGTCGATGAGTTCTACGAGCGTAACGTGAAACTCATCATCTCCGCTGACGTCGCATTAGAGGATATTTATACCGATGGCTTACTGTCGTTTGAGTTCAAACGCTGCCGCTCAAGGTTGACTGAGATGCAGTCACATGACTACCTCGCGTTAGAGCATCTGCCTTAATACAAAATGCCAAATGGATAATTGTTGCTTTTGTCTATTTGGCGACTAAAGGAAAGTAAAGCGAAAGAATTCCTGTAAATTAGCTAAAAAATTAGATGATTTTTAACTCAGCTTTGTCTATAATTCGCGACCTGCCCTCGTTACTCCGCTAATAAGGCGGAAGATGTAAAGCCTTATTCTTTGCTCGAAGGGGTAGAGAATGGCACTTTTTGTGTTGTTATTTAATGATGAATGACGGCATGTGAGACAGAATTTTAACATTGGGTTTTTGTAAATGAAGACTACTTTTACTGCTACACCAGAAACCGTTACTCGCGACTGGTATGTTGTTGATGCTGAAGGTAAAACTTTAGGTCGTATCGCTACTGAGATTGCTGCTCGCCTACGTGGTAAGCACAAGCCTGAGTATACTCCTCATGTAGATACTGGCGATTACATCATCGTTATCAACGCTGAGAAAGTTACTGTTACTGGTAATAAAGCGAAAGGCAAAGTGTACTACTCGCACTCTGGTTTCATTGGTGGCATTAAGCAGATCACCTTTGAAAAGCTGCAAGATCATAAGCCTGAAATGATCATCGAGAAAGCAGTTAAGGGTATGTTACCTAAAGGTCCTTTAGGACGTGCCATGTTCCGTAAACTTAAAGTTTACGCTGGTACAGAACATAACCACGCTGCACAACAACCTCAAGTTCTTGATATCTAAACAGGATTAAGCAAATGGCTGCAACTCAGTACTACGGCACTGGCCGTCGCAAAACATCTACTGCTCGCGTATTCGCTAAAGCAGGTAGTGGTAACATCGTCGTGAACCAACGTCCACTTGACGAATACTTTGGTCGTGAAACTGCTCGTATGGTTGTTCGTCAACCACTAGAGCTAGTTGAAATGACTGATAAGCTAGACATCTATGTAACTGTTAAGGGCGGTGGAACCACTGGCCAAGCAGGTGCAATCCGTCACGGTATCACTCGTGCACTGATGGAACTTGATGAAGCTCTACGTCCATCTCTACGCGCTGCTGGTTTTGTTACCCGTGATGCTCGTAAAGTTGAGCGTAAGAAAGTGGGTCTACGTAAAGCACGTCGTAAGCCACAATTCTCAAAGCGTTAATATTTCGCTTCGAAAATTCAAAAACCCAGCTATATGCTGGGTTTTTTATGGCTGTCATAAAGTGACTCCGAGCTTCAAGAGCGGTAAGCTTGTCGATTTCGCTTAAGTGATTGGTATAATATCAGGGTTATATCCAGTGCATGGGTTACCCAAATATTAGCGATAGCGCCATTTTGGTTTATAGTGGTTTTACTTTGATTTAGCCATTTTTGAACTTAACTGTTCTGGATAGGGAACAATAGATATGTCATTTCAACTAATCATGCTCGCGTTGGCGTTAGTGCTCATTATTGAAGGTGTCGGGCCACTTTTATTTCCCAATCGATGGCAGGCGTATTTGAAAGAAATTTCCAATCAAAATCAGCGGGTTTTACAAAGATTAGGCGGTGCTTTAGTGACGGCTGGCGTGGTCATATTGATTATTTTTTCATAAATTACTTGCAACTTCCCCCCTAAGATCTGCTAAAATCCCGTTTTAACCACTACCTTGCAGCAAATAATGGGCAAAAACGTCGTAGTTCTCGGCACCCAATGGGGTGACGAAGGAAAGGGTAAGATAGTCGATCTACTTACCGAACAGGCCAAATATGTCGTTCGTTATCAAGGTGGCCACAATGCGGGTCACACTCTTGTTATCGATGGTGACAAAACCGTTCTTCATCTAATTCCATCAGGGATCTTACGTGATAATGTAAAATGCATTATCGGTAACGGTGTGGTGCTTGCACCAGATGCGCTGATGAAAGAGATCAACATGCTTAAAGAGCGTGGCGTACCTGTAGAGGAACGTCTACTAATCTCTGAAGCATGTCCTTTGATCCTTCCCTTCCATTGCGCCTTAGATATTGCTCGTGAAAAAGCACGCGGCAATAATGCTATTGGTACAACTGGTCGTGGTATTGGTCCTGCATACGAAGATAAGGTTTCACGCCGTGGTCTTCGTGTTGGTGATCTGTTTGATGCAGAGCTATTTGCAGAGAAACTGAAAGATGTGATGGCTTATCACAACTTCATGTTGACTGAATACTACAAGTGCGAAGCAGTTGATTACGAAGAGACATTGAAAGATGCTCTCGCAATCGCTGATTACCTTAAGAGTATGTGCACCGATGTGACTGAGCTTCTTGATCAGGCACGTAAAGCTGGTGAGCCTATTCTGTTTGAAGGCGCACAAGGTACATTGTTGGATATCGACCACGGTACTTATCCTTTTGTAACCTCTTCTAACACAACCGCTGGTGGTGTTGCGACAGGTTCAGGATTTGGTCCTCGCCATTTAGATTACGTTCTAGGGATCATGAAAGCTTACACCACACGTGTTGGTGCAGGTCCTTTCCCTACAGAGCTTGATTGTGAAATTGGTGATCATCTAGGTACTAAAGGCCATGAGTTCGGTGCGACCACTGGTCGTAAGCGTCGTCCTGGTTGGTTAGATATCGTTGCGATGAAGCGTGCAGTACAGATTAACAGCATCAGCGGTTTCTGCTTAACTAAGCTTGACGTATTAGACGGCTTAGAAGAAGTGAAAATCTGTGTTGGTTATGAGTATCCAGATGGCTCAGTTGCAACGGTTACACCGCTTGCAGCAGAAGGTTATGAGCAGGTAACTCCTGTGCTTGAAACCATGCCTGGTTGGAGCGAAACCACATTTGGTGCGACCTCTGTAGCGCAACTGCCACAAGCAGCTTTGGACTACATCAAGCGTATCGAAGAGCTACTAGAAACGCCGGTAGATATTATCTCAACGGGTCCCGATAGAAACGAGACCATGATTCTGGTGAATCCGTTTAGTTAATAGAAAGGGCCGCGTTAAGCGGCCTTTTTATTGAGTGAAGTAAAATAAACAGCTATAACTATGACCGGAGCCTTTAAGGTATCGTCAATACTGCCGATAAGATAAGTTATACCGCCCCTTTTAGATGTGTAATGCGGCTTAGGTAGCGCTGTTACCCTGGGCATAGAACAGATATAGAGAATTTTTTATGTTACGTCTCCTATTCTTTATTGCTTTGCTCTGCTTATCTTCCATTACGTCGGCAGAGCCCAAAGCAGTTGATATTTATAGCCAAGAGCAGTTAATTGACATGATCCGTGATAAGTCTTACCTCACAAGGGTTAAAGGCGATGATTGTCAATTAGTACAAGATATTGAGGCGCGAGCCGAAGTATTGAAACAACCCTTATATCAATACCTTTGGGCAGAAATGCTCAATTATGGAATTTGCGTAAAGGCCAATCCTCCCAGAGGTATCTCTTTGCTACGCAACGCAGCCGAACAAGGTGGCGCTGAAGCGATGGTTCGGATTGCAGAGTATTACCATGATGGTAAGTTTGTGATCCAAGATAAAGAGCGCGCAGTACAATACACGCTGCCCGCGGCCGCCAATGGTGACTTACCCGCACGCATGATGTTGGTAAGACTCTTTGGAGAAGGTTATGGTAGCCCACGAGATTACGAGATGGGTTATCACTGGCTTTATAATGATGTATTTAGTGATGAGGCAACTAAGCAACAAGCCTTAAAATTGTTGAAGGTGCTAGAAGCAAAAATGCCCCCCAGTGCAGTGGACAGGGCGAAGCAGGAGCATCTGAAATCCCTGTAATAGCCCCAAGCGATAGCGCTGGGGTCGACATTTTGGATATTGAATGATCAAAGATCCGCATATAAAGCGTGAACAAGAGAAGTATGAAAACCCCATTCCTAGCCGTGAGTATATTTTAGATTACTTACGTTCAGAGAAATCACCCCTAAATCGTGAAAAAATCGCTAATGCTCTCAAAATAGTTGATGAAGATCAGCTAGAAGCATTGCGTCGCCGCTTACGAGCCATGGAGCGAGACGGTGAGCTAGTTTTCACTCGTGGGCAAGCCTATGGCCTGCCAGAGCGTATGGACTTGCTTAGCGGCACCGTTATCGGTCATCGTGACGGTTTTGGTTTTCTCAAACTCGATGAAGGTGGCGACGACCTCTATATCAATAACCGTGACATGCAGATGTATTTCCACGGTGATAAGGTCCTTGCTCAAAAAGCGGGTGTCGACCGTAAGGGTCGCCGTGAAGCACGTATTGTGCGCTTAACCCATCAACGAACAGCGCCGCTAGTGGGTCGCTTCCATTTAGATTCAGGCATGGCATTTGTTATTGCCGACGATCGCCGCATTACGCAGGAGATCCTGATCCCTGATGAAGACCGCGCTGGTGCACGCCAAGGCGATGTGGTCGTAGTTGAGCTGACTCGCCGTCCTGGTCGATATGTGAAAGCGGCAGGTAAAGTCACCGAAGTCTTAGGGAAAGAGTTAGCACCTGGGATGGAGATTGAGATTGCGCTGCGTAACTACGATCTGCCCCACACTTGGTCAAGCATGATCGAGAAGAAGCTGCGTAAGATCCCTGACGAAGTCACAGAGACTGACAAGCAAGGGCGTGTCGATCTGCGACATTTGCCTCTAGTGACCATTGATGGCGAAGATGCTCGCGATTTTGATGATGCCGTGTATGCAGAAACTAAAAAGAGTGGTGGTTGGCGTTTATGGGTGGCGATTGCCGATGTGAGCCATTATGTGCGCACCGAATCGGCCTTAGATACTGAAGCGCGAGCCCGTGGTAACTCTGTCTATTTCCCATCGCAAGTGATCCCAATGCTGCCAGAGAAGATCTCTAATGGTTTGTGTTCCTTGATGCCAGAGGTTGATCGTCTGTGTATGGTGGCTGAGATGACAATTTCTGCCGCAGGTAAACTATCTGGCTATAAATTTTACCCAGCGGTGATGCATTCTCATGCACGACTAACCTATACCCAAGTTGCCGATATGCTAGAAGGTGGTGAGGTGAGCGATAAGCTCAAACCGATATTCCCGCATCTGCAGACCTTGCAATCCTTGTATCTCACTTTAGATGAGACCCGTGCCCAGCGTGGTGCCATTGCGTTTGAAACCACTGAAACGCAGTTTATCTTTAATGCCGATCGCAAAATTGATCGCATCGAACCAAGGCATCGTAATCAGGCTCATAAGATCATCGAAGAATGTATGATCTTGGCCAACGTTGCGTCAGCAAAATTTGTGCAAAAACATAAAGGCGAAGTGCTGTACCGCGTACATGAGGCACCATCAGAGCAAAAATTAACTAACTTTAAGGATTTTCTTAAAGAACGTGGCCTAACGATGAGTGGTGGTCTAGAACCAACCCCTGCAGATTACCAGGCGATAATGGAAAAGATCGCTGATAGGCCAGACGCTGAATTGATTCAAGTAATGCTACTGCGCTCAATGCGGCAAGCCACCTATACGCCTGATAACGAAGGTCATTTTGGCCTAGCCTTGGAAGAGTACTCCCACTTTACATCGCCAATTCGTCGTTATCCCGATCTGGTATTGCATCGAGTGATTCGTTATTTGTTGGCCAAAGAGCGTGGGGAAAGCGTTGATAAGTGGACCCCAGATGGAGGGTATCACTACAAGATTGAAGAGTTAGATCAACTTGGTGAAGAATGTTCTACGACAGAGCGCCGCGCCGATGAGGCTACCCGCGATGTGAATGACTGGCTTAAGTGCGAGTTTATGCAAGATCATGTCGGCGACACCTTCGAAGCCGTTATCGCTTCAGTGACGCACTTTGGCATGTTTGTACGCCTAAATGATCTATTTATCGATGGATTAGTGCATATTTCAAGCCTAGGCAGTGACTACTATCAATACGATAATATGCGTCAGCGCTTGGTGGGTGAGGCTTCTGGTCAGATTTATCAGTTAGGAGATGCGGTAACCGTAAAGGTTGCGGGCGTAAACCTCGATGATCGCCAAATAGATTTGATGATGGTGGGTGATGATGCTGGCTCCCCAAGACGCACAAAAGGTAAGAAACCTTTAACGGCTCGTGAGCGGGTTAACCTAGAAGGTGCCAAGCAGGGTAAGAGCGACAGTGATAAATCCGGGCGAAAACCACGACGTAGCAGCAGTAAAAGCGGCAGCAGAAAACCCAGTACGGCTAAATCGGGTGTGGCCAAACCGGGCGCTGATAAAGGTAAGTCTGCATCAGCTAAAAGTAGTGCGAGCAAAGCCAAGACTGGTGCTAAAAAGCGTAAGCCGGTTAAGCGTAAAACCAAATAGTAAAGCCCATAGCATTCAGCAATCGATGATTGAGTGCGGTAGGTTGAAGCAGAAATAAGAGAAATCAATAAATGAAAAAACAAGATATCACCTTCGGGATTCATGCACTTGAAGCTGTGTTAAACCATAGTCCAGAGCGTGTGATTGAAATGTGGGTGCTACAGGGGCGTGATGATCAACGTCTTACGCCACTACTTGAGATTGCCGCCCAATATGGCGTATCTATCCAAAAAACGTCCCGCAAAGCTCTCGATGAGAAAGCGGGCAGCACACAACACCAAGGTGTGCTAGCGCGTGTTAAAGCCGTTAAGCAGCTTAACGACAATGACTTGTTAGCGTTATTAGAGAAAACAGAAATGCCATTTTTGTTGATCCTTGACGGCGTTACCGATCCGCATAATCTTGGTGCCTGTTTACGTAACGCCGATGCAGCAGGTGTTCATGGCGTCATTGTACCTCGAGACAACTCTGTAGGCTTAACACCTGTCGTCAGCAAGGTTGCTTGTGGCGCTGCCGAAGTGGTCCCCTTGTATCAGGTGACCAACCTTGCGCGCACGATGAAAGCACTGCAAGAGAAGGGTGTTTGGATTATCGGTGCAGCGGGTGAAGCAGAGCACGATCTCTACAAAGCCGATTTAAAAGGCCCGATTGCTATTGCTATGGGGGCTGAAGATAAAGGCTTGCGTCGTTTAACGCGTGAGAGTTGTGACTCGCTAGCATCGATTCCTATGTCGGGTAGTGTTTCAAGCTTAAATGTTTCGGTAGCGACCGGGATTTGTTTGTTTGAAGCGGTTCGCCAAAGAATTAGCTAATCGCCAATTCGATTGTTGAATTTGTGTGTTGGCCTTTAGTAAGCCGATAGCTTTTGAGAAATGTCGATGAAGTGTAAATTTCGTCGGCATTTTTGTTTTTGGCGTTTGATCAAGTTATCTACTTAGACTAGAGTCTCGCAGCCTTTACCTTCTTTGTTATCAATCGTCAGCCCGGCGAGTTAAAGCCTAAAGTGTTTTGTTTACTTGGATTGAGAGCTGTGCTCGTACAATTTGTTATTCATACCATTTGAGCAAATTTTCCTCGTCTGTCTAATCGAGGATAAGGCGCTAACCTTAGTCCACTTAGTGCCTCAAGAGCAATACAGTATTTAAGCATCATCGCGAAATCTCCTTTTTTGTTTCAATTCGTTAACAATACTCGCTTTCATTTTGAGCACTTTTCGTTGTACTCTGAGGAGCAATCAACAAATAGTGGCGTAGATCACAAAATTATAAAGATAAAAATGGCGAGGTTTTAATGGAAGGAATCACTGAGTTTGTCAGTATGATCAATGGATTTGTATGGGGCACGCCCATGTTAGTCATGATCTTAGGCGTAGGATTATTTCTCTCTCTTGGTTTGAGATTGATGCCCATTTTAAAATTGGGGACGGGATTTAAGTTACTTTGGTCTGGACGAATTCCTGACAAAGATAAATCAATGAAGGGTGAGATCAGCCCTTTTAATGCCTTAATGACCTCGCTTTCAGCCACTATTGGTACGGGTAACATAGCGGGGGTGGCAACGGCTATCTTTATCGGTGGTCCAGGTGCACTGTTTTGGATGTGGTGTACGGCACTTGTTGGTATGGCCACTAAGTTTGCCGAGGCCGTATTGGCGGTAAAATATCGAGAAGTGGATGACAACGGTAACCACATTGGTGGACCGATGTACTACATTAAAAATGGTTTAGGCAGCAAGTGGGCTTGGCTCGGTACGGCATTTGCTCTATTTGGTTCTTTTGCTGGTTTCGGTATTGGTAATACTGTGCAGGCCAACTCTGTTGCCGATGCACTGAGCAGTAATTTCGGTGTTCCGACTTGGGTGACTGGTGTGGTATTGATGCTGCTGGTTGGCGCGGTATTAATGGGTGGTATCAAGCGTATCGCCGATGTTGCAGGTAAGCTAGTGCCATTGATGACGGTTTTCTATATTGCTGCTGGTCTTGCGGTACTTGTCGTTAATGCTGCAGCGATTCCTGATGCGATAGTGCTTATTGTGCACAGTGCATTTAATCCGGTTGCGGCACAAGGTGGATTTGCTGGTGCAGCGGTGTGGGCTGCGATTCGTTTTGGTGTGGCACGTGGTGTGTTTTCTAACGAAGCGGGTCTAGGTAGTGCGCCAATAGCCCATGCTTCAGCGCAAACCAACAACCCTGTGGCTCAAGGCCTAGTTGCTATGCTTGGCACATTTATCGATACCCTAATTGTTTGTACTATCACAGGCTTAGCTATTGTGGTTTCTGGAGCGTGGACATCGGGTGAAAATGGTGCGGCGTTAACCTCTTATGCCTTCGCCACAGCACTGCCTATGGGTAACTATATCGTAGCGGTGGCACTGTCAGTGTTTGCCTTTACTACCATCTTAGGCTGGAGTGTCTACAGTGAGAAATGTGTGCAGTATCTTTTAGGTGTGCGCGCAGTTAAGCCGTTTAGGCTGGTTTGGATTCTAGTGGTGCCACTCGGTGCGATAAGTTCTCTGGACTTTATCTGGTTACTGGCCGATACCTTAAATGCCATGATGGCGATACCGAACTTGATAGCATTGGCGCTGCTAAGCCCAGTGGTATTTAGCCTAACTCGTGAGTATTTTATTAAGAAACGTCAGCAAGAAGCAGAAGCTAATACATAACGTGATTTGATGAAAAGCGCCGCTAGGCGCTTTTTTTATAGCTGTGATTTACCTGATTGGCCTCACCTTTTAGACTTCGTTACTTAAGTCTGTTTTCTATTGAGAACAGTTTTCGTGTTAGCTCATCTTTATTCAGGGCATAAGCTTAAGGAAGTTTCGAACCAGCTAAATGGCTGGTTTTACAATTATCTTCAACCTTGACAGACACTGCTGTAAGCCATTTCAATTTTGCCAGTTGTTAACATTCTGCCTAACCACTAAGAGATTTTCATCGCTTTGGCTGCATTGTCGATCGGGTTATTTCATTGAATCTGGTACTGGCAACGATTTTATGTGAGGCAATTGTTAATGCGGGTGTAGCGAATAAGATTCTCTCTTTTTGGTGGAAATATGTTAGACCATATAACAATGGCTAAGTTAAGATTTTGATTTTAATGCTATTTGTTTTGTTGTTATGTGAGGCGATACTTACCGGCTATTCAAGGTTCTGGCCTTCCCCCTTTCTCAGCTTTACTCAGCGCTTGTTTTTGTTACATCTGCTTATCATCAATTAATTATATCTCATCAACTTTGTTACCCAGATCACAATCACTTCCTAAATGTTCACATTTGAGTGGCTCAACTTTATCGCAATGTGACGTGTCTCACATTAAGTGCCTAAAAGAAAAAATAGAGTAAAGACTCTAGATTAGAGTAATTGCTCTATCAATAATTGTTCAGGTCAACGTCAATTTTGTCGCCAACCTGAATTTTGTAAACTCAGGAGGCGTTATGGACATACCTGTCTGGCAATATATTGTTTCGATGAGCGGATATATTGTGTTCTTGCTTGTTTTGGTGGAAGGCATGCGCCGTACACCTCGTTTAACTGCAGCATTTTGGCTGTTGTCACTACTTACTGCTCCATTATGGGCCGACAACTTAGATGGTTGGTTCCGTTGGGTGAAAACGGTGAGCGTATTAATCCCTACAGCGATTGTTGTGGGTGGTGCGCGAATCGCATATCTGTATTACGACAACCCAAATCGAGTGTTGGCGTTCTTTAGAGGCGATTGGGTACTTAAAGTCTTGTACGCTGTGCTGTTCCTCAATATTGCGGAAGCCACTGCCAAAGATTTTGCGACGGCTAACTACTTTAATGCGATTTGTGGTGTGATTCTATGTATCACTATTCCATTCCCTCGCTATAAGAATGGTCAGCGCATGTATTGGGTGATTGGTCGTGATAAGCCAAATGACCTGTTGTTCTATTCAACTGCAGCGTGGAACTTTCTGTATACCACATGGAACCTCGCCTTCGTCTTTGGTGAAAACCCAGGATTCTTCGCAAGTTCATTCTGTATCTTAATCGCGGCTGAACTTTACCCCATCATTAAGGGAAGACCTGAGCTCTATATTATCGCTCGAGTGTACACCTTGGCCTTCCACATCTTGGTTCGTGCCAACGCTGATATCTTCACGCCAGTGATGGATTCATCTAGCTGGGCGAATGACACAGTGCTGTGGTACTGGGGCGCGATTAACCTTGCACTGCATATCCCATTTGCAATCTGGTACTTCAATAAGAAACGCACCAGCCCAACAGGCGAGCCACCGACCGGTGACAATGAACCGCCAATGCTGAATGACTACTACAAAGATACGCCGGAAAAACAGCAACAGCTAACTACGGCTTAGTAACAAAGGGGCACCGCGAAGGTGGTGCCCATCACTTAAGCGGCACGATTGAGAGAGTAATGAATATGAAACTCAGGGTGAGAAACATAATCAGCACAATGTTTGCCATGATACTGATGCTTTGCAGCGCAGCGACTTATGCAGACACACCGCTAGATTCATCGCAGAATCTAGAAAAAATTCAAGGCCAAATTTGGCAAGGCACACGAGATGGTAAACCAGGTGAAGGTAGTCTCTTTTATCGCCTCGAATTTGGTACCGATGACACGGTTGAAGTCACCAAACAGTCTGGTGGTTTTAACCACAGCGAAATTCAGCACTGGGCGTTGGCCGGCAATGAGCTGACAATCACCAGTCAACCAAGCTCGCTAATCAAAGACTTTGATGGCGCTAAAATGAGCTTTGTCGAAGCAGAGACCATGCGTTTTAGCTTAGATGGTGATGGCTTTAATGTTCACAAGTGGTATCAAAACCGTGCCTTTGGCCACGTGCTTTTGGTATTGATTGGTTTGATGATCTTAAACGAGATCTGCCGTCGCTTTAAGTACAGCAACTACCTGCTGTGGTTTATCTTGCCTATCGTATTGATCCCATTGTGGTCTAGCTATGGTGTGACGTACTGGTTTAAGTGGGTCAAGCTCTACTCGGTGGTCGGTGCTGCCGCACTATTTACCCTGATCCGTTTTACCAAAGTCGGTGATATGAAATGGGCCAAATTTGGTGCCGCCGCCTTCTTAGCGATTAATATCTCTGAAGCGGTGATGCAAGATTTCAGTATGGGTAACCTTGCCAACGTGCTGAATGCGATTGGTGGTGTACTGTCAATTATTACCTTGGCGGGTTGGGCACAGATCTTCGCCGACAAATCTAAGCAACAAGATATGATTTGGCCTGCCATGACCACCTTCTGGATCATTGCTTACGATGTGTGGAATATCGTCTTCGTTTACCTCAACTTCCCAGGGTCCGCGACCGCGCAAATGATGGTGCTGATCGCGGCAACATTACCTGCATTATTTATCAAAAAAGGTACCTGGTTACAGGCTCGCGCATTCACGTTAGCGGGTTCATTCATGTACTACTTCAGCTGCCCATTTATGTACGAAAGCAACGTGGTGCCTTTACCACGTAATGATGAACTGATGCTCGCCGCTGGCGCAGCAAGTTTTGTGATTAACAGTGCTTATGCCTATGTGTTCTTCACGGGTAAATGGAAGCGTCGTCAAGCACTGACCACGGCAAGTTAACCGCCGTAAATCGACAAGTGATTTTAATTGGTATTTAAAACAAATAGATAAAATTATGATGATGGAGTCAATTATGAAAAAGCATCTTTTAAGTGTAGCGGTTTTAGCGTCAATGACTTGTGGTTTCAATGCGATGGCGGCTGATGATGCCGATATCGATATGTCCAATCCAACGGATGTGTACACCTCCCTTGGTGCTTCTTATGGTAGCGAAGGCGCTAACATCAAGGGGCAGTTGATGTTGTCAGAGAAAACAGCTACTTCAGGGCAAAAAACGGGGATTATTTTTGAAGCAAAAAACCTGTTTAACGAAGGTGATAAAACGCCACAGTTTACCGGCATGGTTGCTCACCCTGACTACGGCATGGTGCCAACGTTTAATGATGAAACCAGCAAGCGCTCTTTCCGTTTGCGTTACGGCACCATTAACACGACCAACGGCACAGGCTGGTCTGTTGATGCCATATTGGCTGATCACCCCTTCTACGGCAACATGGCTGTGGTTCAAGCGGGTCCGGTGATGACGATTCCGGTTTCAGATAACTTCTATATCTGGCCAATTCTTTATGCCGGTGCGGTTGTCGTTGAAGACAACATGTCGCAAATTTTGCCACCAAATATGGCGGGCAGCACAGCAGTATCGAGCAGTGGTATCGATGTGCCATCGCTTATTATGACGGGTATGGTTTACGCGCGTTATGCCTTTAATGATAACTGGTGGACACTGGTGAGTGCCTCATATACCGAAGAGCTACAAGGTAAAGGCTGGAGCGATGACATCATGGATGGTGGTCTCCAGATGGCCAGCTTCTCTGGCGAAATATCAGTGGCTTATCAGATGAATAAACGTCAAAACGTTCGTGTTAACTATAAAACAGATAACAGCGACAGCACTGATGACAGTTATTGGATTGAATACAACCACGCTTTCTAGGTTGTGATCCTTGCACTAGCGTTTGCTCCCCAGTTCGGCGCTAGTGCTTTTTTATTTGATCTATGTGGCTATGACTAAGGTGCAGTAGTGAGTCACACAGGTTTGCATGTTGATATCGACGGAGTGAAAGATGAAAAAGAATATATTGTTATTAGCCAGCGCGCTGCTGTTGAGTACGTCTACCGCCTCTGCTGCTGAAGTCGGGGGGGTCGACTTGCTTGATACTCTGAATTCGCAAGACCAAGTGCTACAGCTTAATGGCGCAGGGGTGCGTAGTAAGTTTTTTATGGATCTGTATGTTGGCTCTCTCTATACCGTAGAGCAGACTGAACAAGCATCTAAAGTGGTTAATGGAGATCAAGTGGCGGCGATCAGGCTCAATATCACCTCGGGTATGATCACTTCTGAAAAAATGACTGAAGCGATGCATGATGGCTTTAATCGCGCGACAGATGGCAATACCACGCCGATTGCTGACAGTATTAAATCGTTTATTGCGACGTTTGCAGAGCCGATTCAAGAGGGTGACCAATTCACCTTAGTGAGCATTCCGGGTAAAGGTATTATCAGCTACAAGAACGGCAAAGAATTGTCGATGACCAGTGGTGAAACTTTCCGTAAAGCGGTATTGGCTATCTGGCTTGGCAATAACCCAACCGATAAAGGCCTTAAAAAAGAGATGCTAAAAGGCTAAGCGTTAAGTCAGCTTGTTGGCCTGCAACCAGGTGCGAAGGTCGTCGTGAATGGACTCATTTAGGTCTATCAGCGTGGCCTGATAACGTTTGCTATTTTTGCTCACCCGTTAGTGTACGTTGATGCTCACCAGCGCTGCGGGAAACAGGCTGACTTAATTACTCGGCGTTGTAGTTTGAATGATGAATGCCAAATTTCCGATTGATGTCGGATGGGATAAAAGCCAATGACCCCCTTAGCATTGTGGCGCTATCTGTTTTTCCCGCGAGACCATGTCTGGACGACAGATCAAGTCAGAATGGTCGATACGGTATTGTTTTTTACCTTACTGTGTTTGTTTACCGGACTCTATAGCTTATTTAAATGGACACAACAGGCTCATACCTTGTTGATGATCACCTCAGTCTTTTTGATTGCCATTGAAATTATTGCTGCTGCTTCCATTCGCTTCTTCAAACAGATCACTTTAGCCTTGAATCTTGGCTTTTTAGGCATGGTGTTGCATGCGCTCAATGTGATTTATCAAGGCGGAGGGATCTTACAATCGAGTCAGAGTTTGTGGGTTGCCGTGCTGATAATTGCCTTTTTTCTTACGGCTTCATTAACACTAGCTACGATTTGGAGTGTTGGGGTGATTTTGCTCTCAGCGGTAATGGTGCAGCAAGGCCTAAGTGGTCTAATTGTTGCCACTATTGTGCTGTCCGATACTGGTGCTGCCGTCGAAGCATGGAGTGGTATGGTATTACCTTTAGTGGTGATTGTCGTGGCTCAAGGTTTTACGAGTGCAGCAAGGCAGAAGGCCAACAAGGCGCAAGCGGCCGCGCAGCAAGCGATTGAGCAAGGTGCGACTAAGGCATTGGCGGGTGAACAGCGTTTAGGGCAAGTCTTAACCCAAGCTAATCAAGATGCGACAGAACTCAGTGACGTGGCTGTCGACCTTGATATGCAAGCGGTTGCCTTACATAGCCAAGTGAATCAACTCAATGTTAACTGCGAGTCCCAAGCCAGTGCGGCAGAGGAGATGAGTCAGCAGGTTTATCGCATGACGCAAGATATGGCGCAATCGGAGCAGTTTATGGCGGAGTTAAAGCAGCGCTGCCAAACTATTGATAGCCAAGCGCAGGCGAGCGCTCAGTCGTTAGTTGCCTCTACTGATGCGATTGCAGCGATATTACACAGTAATCAGAAAATCGTATCGGTGGCCGATCTCATCACGTCGGTCGCCGATCAGACGAATTTGCTAGCATTGAACGCCGCTATCGAGGCAGCGAGAGCGGGGCAATATGGTCGTGGTTTTGCTGTGGTGGCTGAACAAGTCAGGGAGTTGTCGGCTAAGAGTAATCAGTCTGCGATAGAGATCCGCTTATTGCTGTCAAGCAGTCGCAGTGAAGTGTTACAGGGTCAGCAGACGATAGAACACACCGCGGGCGAACTGACTCAAATCATTGAGCAGGTGGCGAGTGTTGTGCACGATGTTAATCAGCTAGCAGACTTAATGGCCCTGCAAGGGGAAGCATTAGCGCAGCTTAATTGTGCCAGCAGTGAAGTCGCGACCAGTGTAGTAAACACTAATCAAGTTTCTGAGTCGGTGGCGGTAGAGGGCGAGCAACTAGCAAAGCGCGTTGAAAGTTTAAAGGCGCTTGCTAGTAGTTTAACCGCCGTCGTCGCGTGCCAGACAGTTTAAACATATGGGTCGGCTTTATCAGCGACCCTATATGCTTATTGCTTAATAGAAATCACCACCCATTGCACGTTTTAGTGCCGCCGCTTCGAGTCGTTCTTCGAGGCGTTTTTTTACTTCTCGCCTGTGTTGTAATTCACAGGCGGCTTTGGCATTTTTTGGCGCTGTCATCGCTTCGATTTCATAATCATTAGGAATAAAATCAATTAATTGAGCCATAGTGGACTCCTCTTATCTCAAATACAGTGCCCGGTAGCACAGCTTTGGTGCTGGTTGGCACGACAGGCTTTGACAAAAGATAGGTGGTCAAAGCGTTACTGGTGGCGCTACGGAAAATGCTTTCACTGAATCTTCAATTAGTTAGTTTCACATTAGTGAGCGCTAATGAGGAAAATAGCAGGGAGTTAGCAACAAAAGTGAGAGGAGGTTAACAAAATCGAATTTACTCAAATTAGCAGATTAATTGAGGAGAAAATGTCGAGAGTTACAGGGTATGCTATTGAATATAATGGGTTTTGATTGTCTTGAAAATAGAACTGCCACCTAATTTAGTGGCAGCTCATTTAGATGATGATCACAAATCGAAACTATAGCTATAACCTATAACCACCTTAGGGTCATCATCTTCTAAGTCTGTGTCACTCACCATGAAAGAGATGGTACCAAAATCGGTATCTTTACTGACAGATACTGAGTAGTCCGTATAGTTGTCGGTATCAAACCATGCATTGACCACATCACCAGTGGAGTAACCATAATGAGCTGAAAGTGAAAGGGTGTCGGACAGCGGAAAACTCACTCCTGCATCGATGTAGCTCAAATCTTTATTGTCGTATGGATCGCTGGCGACGTCGCTGCCTGCGTTGACTATGGTTGAGTAACTTAAACTTAGCCACTTCCAACTTACGGCTGCTTTCACTTCGCCAAGGTCGATACTGCCCTCACTATCAGGATAGGCGTAATAGAGGTAACTGACATCGTAGCCAAAGTCATCGCCTATGCTGCCAGCATAACCACCATAGAAATCTATCTCGTAGCTGGTTCCATCCCCAAAATCTACATTTGAAGCCCAAGTACCAAGATAGAATCCACTATCGTGTTCGTAATCTAACCCACCTTGAACAGCAACAGCATCGTTGGTTTGGGTGGTGCCGCGCCATAGGTAGTTAGAGGTGGCACCGATGTTACCTGAGACGTTAGCGCTCGCCGGTAAGGCAATCATCATGGTACCTGCAAGAATGCTAAGGGTGCGAAGTGCTTGTTTCATACTCATTCCTTATGTTGGTCTAGGGGAGCAACCGTACTTTGCTTTTATTAAAATTGCATGGTTGCTTACCAGATAACATAGCGAAGAGTATGCCAACTATTTTATTTATGTTTTTCAGTATCTTATTTATTTGTGTTCGTAAGTGGGTCGTGTGTTTGATTCGTTATGATGCAGTGGTGCACATAATTAGTGCATAAAAAAACCTCCACAGAGGAGGTTTTTTTACGACTTAGGGCAGTGTTTAGTTAACGCTGTCTTTAAGTGTTTTACCTGCTTTAAACTTAGGTACTGTTGCAGCTGGGATTTGGATCTCTTTACCCGTTTGTGGGTTACGACCAGTGCGGGCTGCGCGGCTTGAAGTTTCGAAAGAGCCAAAACCTACAATAGAGATTTTTTCGCCGTTCTTCATCGCTTCAGCTACTGTTTGTTCGAAAGATTTTAATGCACGAGCAGCTTCTGCTTTAGTGAGTTCAGCGCTTTCAGCCATTTTTGCAACAAGTTCAGTTTTATTCATTTGGATAGTCTCTTCTTTCCGTAGATTTAGTAATACCAATTACATTAGATACTTGCAATTGCTGGACTTAACATGCCACAAGCCTCCCTGTTTGGAAAGTGGTTTTATGCGGATAAATGGCGGTTTAAGTCAAAAATCCGCAAAATGTTAGTCATCTAGTAGGGAATAGAGCAGTTGTTTAACCAATTGGGGCTCAAAAGGCTTGTCGCACAGCGCATTAACACCCGCTTGAGAGACGTTACTTAGATGAGCATCATTGGCTTCTGATGAGACCATTAAGATCGGAATATGGGATTGTTGACTGTCTTGACGAATAAACTGGGTTAACGCCAATCCATCTGCATTGGGCATGTTGTAGTCAGTGATAACTAGGTCGTACATGTTAGATTTCATCAGCTCAATCGCCTCGGCACCATCGGTCGCCTCAGTGATCAACTTCAACCCTAAGTTGGTGATGGTGCGACGAATAATATTTCGTGCCATCCGGCTATCATCGACCACTAATACGCGAATGTTGTGCACATCGAAATGATCGAGATCCAGCTCATCATGGCTGAGTAGATCGATCGTTGCGTTAAGTGCGGCACCTAAGTGCTCAGACGAAAAGGGTTTGGGCAAAATTGAAACCACACCAGATTGTCGATATACCTCAAGCTGCTCACGGCGACATTCGCTAGAGACCAACATGAATTGGATGTCGTTGTAGGCTTCGGTCTCTTTCAAGGTTTTAAGCAGATCGAGTGCGGTACCATCATCGAAATGCATGGCGCTGGCAACTAGGTCTGGGTGGTGACGCGAGATAATCGCTAGTGCTTGGGTGAGATTAGCAGCGGTTTGAATATTGCTAATTCCTTCTTGGGCAAGGCGAGCGGAAATAATTTTTCTTTGAGTATCAGAGGGCTCAACGAGCAAAATAGAGAGTTCACTGGGAGATAGATTACCCATAATCATGGTTCTCATATAGTTATTGTTATGATTAAGGTTAGCCAAACTACCCCATGGTTAGTAGTTTGGCAATATCAGTCTTGTCGGATCACTCGCTAAGATAGCGTTTGGTTGAGGCCGTAAATGCCACCCACCATTGAAAGGCTAATAGGCTAACTACCAGTATTGCTATCAATGGCAAGGGGAGTTCTTGGCCATTGAAAACCACTTTTACATCTTCTGGGGTAATTTGGTAAGCGATGATGCCTGTGGTGGCGAGTGCAGTAAAACCTAACGTCTGTATTGCGATATACACTTTTAACACCACACCAGCCCAAGAGGCACGTAGATATAAACCAATGAGCACGGGGAGCACGCCCAGCGAAAAGAGATCCATCGCTTGGGTATCAATGGTGCGCCACAGGGCAATCACCGCAATAACTAAGTAGAGTGCGATAAGCAAGCTCAAGGCGAGAGTGGGTCGTTTCATAAACAAGACTCATGATTAATTTGCTAGCGAGTGTAGAAAAATGGCTTCTGTTAGTCCATTGCTTTGCACAAAATCATGCAATTTTACTGTGTCACAAGCTTGTCTAAGGTAATATGTCGCGGTTATTACATTGTCCGAGAGTATGATGACTGAAATAGAGTTTTGGCAACTGGTGACCCGCAGCCATGCCGATCAAAGCCAAGAAACCTTAGCTGAAGCGTTAAAGCAAAAGCTTGAACCGCTGAGCAACGAAGAGTTGGCGGCATTTGATAAGCTATTTTCTCAGCAGATGCGTCGCTGTTATCTTTGGTCTGTTTGGGGAGCGGCTTATATTGTTACTGGTTGCGACAGTGAATATGCATTTGCTGAGTTTCGCTGTTTTTTGATCTCTCTAGGGCTGGAGTGGTTTGAAAAAGTCTTGTTAGATCCTGACTGTCTGGGGGCGTTAGTGACCTGGCCAGAGAAAGATGGCTACGCTTATCCTTTTATCGAAGATTACGATCTGATTGCTGGACAAATTTTTGAAGACCGCTGTGGTGATGAGTTGCCATTCGTACCTTCAGGTCAAGCAACGCCTCAGGGGAAGAAGTTTTCTCATAAGAAAAAACAGCTTAAATCGACTTATCCACAGCTCAGTCAGCGTTTTCCTTTCTAATTTTGCTAAAAATAGCAGCAAAAAAAGCGGACACTAGGTCCGCTTTTTATTGATGGATTGGTTTGTTATTCGTAGCAGACTTGCGTCTCGCTATCGTATTGTCTGTCGTGTTCAGCACATGTGGTTTCCATAAACTGCGTTTCGGCCTGCTCCATTTGCTGATCGAGGTTGGCTTGAATATCGTCGATGATCTGCGCTTCACTCGCTTGCTGATGCTGGTCGAGGATCTCAAAGTGCTGTTGAACAGCGGCCTGCTCTGATGGGGTGAGTTCATTGGCTTTTGCTTGAGTGGAGATAGCAAAAGCAACAATAACTGCTGCAATGAGTGCCATCTTTCCTGAGAAATTTACCCGTGTCGTTGTGATTGAGTTGCTCATAATACTTGCTCCAATTTTAATCAATTAGACCTACTATCAGGAACCGTTTGCTTCAACTTGAGCAGACGCGGCTGTCAAATTGAGGGTGTCATCCTCAGGGTCACTAAGCCGTTATCGACTGTATATTCGAGGTGGTGCAGAACTTGTCGGTGCATCGAGTCTCGTTAACTTGGGGGATATAATAGCGGTGATAAACTGAATCCGAGCTGAACAAAAAAGCATCAGTTAAGTTGTGTATATAGGTAAACAATAAATCGGCTTATTTAATGATTTTGCATCGCTTCACATTGGAATCCCTGACGGCTAGCGTCAAATCGACAGCGAAGGCCACATTCCCACACGACATTGCCTAATTGCTGGGCCTGCTCTGTTGCAAATGTTTTGCAGCGTAAATAGTCATCAAAGTCATCGGTCTTTTTATAGCGACCAGAGTTATATCCATTGGCGTAAACAAATGCCGACCAAGTTTCTGGTTCATCATGCTGTTGTCCTTGGTTGATCCAAATGATGACTGCGCCAACCACTGAAAATAGCAAGGCAACAAAGAGAATAGGCATAAATTTTTGCATGTATATTTGTCTTAGATGGAGTAAACCTAGAGTCTAACTCAGCAACAAGCAATCAGGATACAGGTGGGAGCGAAAAGGGTGTGATGAAGGTAAAAGGTTAATGAGTTTTTTCAAAAAAGTACCCTAGACAGAGTGCTAGCCAATTAACTTTGCATTAAGCGAATATTCAGGTTAGCTTTTGTACAGTAAGGATGTTGAGTGAAAGTTGTACAGCCGAAGGAGGCTAAGATGAAGTTTAAATCTCTACTAGTAGTGGGGGCGCTAGTTTCCCTAAATGTGGTTGCTGCCGATGAACCCAAAGTCGACCCTGTCACCGAAACTGGTATTGTTAAAATCACCTGGCAGGATGTTGATAGCTATCGGGACGTTAAAGCGGTGAGCGATATTCAATCTCGCTATGAAAAACGTACTTTTGAGACACTCACTAAAAACCTTAATAAAGAAGCGGCCAAACACTTCAAGCCAAATCAAACGTTAGAAATGGTGGTGACCGACGTCGACCTTGCTGGTGATGTCCGCCCGACATTTGGTGCCACCACTAATGATCTTCGCGTGATCAAAGACCTTTATCCGCCTCGTATGACCTTTAGCTACAAGGTCCTTGATGGCGATCAGGTGATTGTGGCTGGCGATGAGAAGCTCACTGACATGAGTTTTATGCACACCACTGGCATCAGAAGCGATAAGCCACTTAGCTACGAGTCAAAAATGCTGGCCGACTGGCTAAAAAAGAGTATTACTCCGCAGCTTTAAGCACGCTTTAATGGATGCGCTTGTATCGGATAGCATTTTGGTAGTTTGAACAGGCTAAAGGCGTTTTCAGCGTCTTTAGCCTGTTTTTTTGCTGCAGCACTATAAGCTGATAGCGCTTGCTCGCTGCAGCTATGAGTGATCTCTGGTGGCAATAATCCAACGCATAGACTGATGAGTGGATGTTCTTTACATACGCCTTGCCTATCTTCAGCAATCATTTTCTGTGCTTGCCAATGCTCCGCGCTATAAAATAGCTGCTTGCTAGCGTTGAACTGAGATAAAACCTGAAAACACTGCTCGATGATGTTGTCATCGGTACTGATAATAACAAAGTCATCCCCGCCAATATGGCCAACAAAATTATCGCCACACAGCTGCAACTGCAGCAGTTTAGCCACCGATTGAATCACTTCATCCCCACGACAAAAGCCGTAGATATCGTTGTAAGGTTTGAAGTTACACAGATCGAAATAGGCTAAGTAGTAGGCGCGGTTATGATCACGTAATCGCTTTAGCTCCTCCTGTATCGGAATATTCCCAGGTAAGCCAGTCAGTGGGTTGGCATGGCGAGCGATTTTGATCCGTTGTTCGGTGATCTGCTGCAGTAGATCTTTGGTGTGGCCGATACCGAGAAAGTGCTTATCGCGCATGATAATAAATTGCTGGGCCACAACGCCGTGATCTGATGCTGTTAATCGCTGGCTTACTTTAGAGATTGGGTCGCTGGCTTGCACTATCAATACCTTATTATCCATCACTTCACTGACGGCTTTATTCTCATGCAGGGCGCGTCCATATGGGGTGCTAAACAGCTCCATCAATTGGGCTCTATCTACAATAGCTAATGGTTTCTTATTGTCGACCACTGCAATGGCTTGCAACGACTGTTGGGTAATAAAGAGTTCACTCAATGCTTTCAGTTTGGTTTGTGGATTGACGGTAATAGCCCGGGCACAGAGTGACTCGGCTGATTCAGCATAGCGTGCTTGTAACGCGATAGGTTCGGCACTGGACGCATGAGAACAGTGCTGCTTGGGCTCACTTTCTGGGCGGCCAAGCAGATAGCCTTGGCAGTAGATTATCCCCAACTGTTTTAACAGTGCTAGCTCCGCTTGGGTTTCTATCCCCTCGGCAATGACTTTACAGGTGAGGCTTTGGCACAAATCGATAATCGAGCGGACAAACTCCTGTTTGACTGGTGAACTGTCGATATTGTGAATAAAGTGGCGATCAATTTTGACATAATCGGGTGCCAATTCTGACCATAGTCTTAACCCAGAATAGCCTGTGCCCAGATCATCAATGGCGGTAAGAAAACCTTGGCTGCGGTAGTGGTTTAGGCAATCTTTCAGTAGATCGATATCATCGGCGGGATATTGCTCAGAGAGCTCTATGACGATTTGGTTGGGCGAAAGCCCTAGCTCTTGCACTAGGCTGAGGGTGAGCCCCTTAGCATGGCTGGGTTCCAACAAGGCTTTGGGCGAAATATTGATAAATAGCTTGCCGGGTAACTCGCTCGTATTAAATCGATGGATGGAGTGACGACGACATATCTCTTCGAGCTCAGCTAGACGGCCTTCATGCTCCGCAGTTTGGAAGAGCGGCACTGGGGAGTGAAGGGCGCTGTGCTGTGGTCCGCGACTCAGGGCTTCAAAGCCATGGATTCTTTGGGTGCTTATATTGAAAATGGGCTGAAACAGGACATGGATCTTTTCCTGAATGATGATCTTATCCAATGTATCGCGCAGATCGATTGCCGTCATATCTAAATCGCCTCAACTAGTAGTGAAGCGATTCTATGACCATCCTATGACAGCTTTATGACGATTAAGCCTTAATGACTATTTTGCTTGGCTCTTAAAGGCTTGTAAGGTTTGTAATAGTACACCCAGTTTCCGCACAAATTTTTCTAATGCGGCAGGCATGCTACTGGCGTCATTGGGGAGTTGAGTTAACTCCAGTGCCAACTCTTGTACGTATGGGCCAAAGCGATTGCTGCGGGCATCAAAGCCTTCATCTTGGGTGAAAATCGTGCTGAACTTGCCATGTCCCGCTTTTTTAAGCTCATCGAGCTTCGCATCTGCATCGATCGCTTGGCGGTAAGCTACTTGAAGATTCTCTTTCAGTTGCTCTACTAGGTGTGTATGTGGCATAACAGCCTCTTATCATAAAATTTAGCCGAATTATAAGGGGCTAGTCTGATGGCAACAAGTCGTGGTTCACTTTTACTGGCGTTGGTGGGGTTATTTTATTTCTTCAGTGGGACTGATGCGAAAGCGGCAGTTACCGACAAACCACCCTTTTATCAGTTAGAGTATCGCGGTAAGACCGCCTATCTTTTGGGGTCCATTCATGTTGGACGTGATGATTTCTATCCGATGGCGCCACAAATTGAGCGTGCTTTCGCTAAGGCGGGGGCCTTAGTGGTTGAAGCGGATATCGACAATGTCGATGTGATGGCGCTTATCCGTCAATATGGGCTGTCCTCCACACCTCAAGGTGCGAATGTCGAACAACGCATGGCGCAATATTGCCAATATCGTGGCACGTTATGTGATTCATTACGGCCCTATTCGGCATGGATGCAAGCGATGCAGCTGAGTGTGATGCGCTTCGATGAGCTGGGTTATCAAGCACAGTTTGGTGTTGATCAGGTGTTGGTACAAAAAAATCGCCCACGGCCATTAATTGAATTAGAAAGCACTGAGTTTCAGTTTAAGTTGCTAGCGTCATTTTCAGCCAAAACCCAATGGGATATGGTGATTGAAGCGATTGATGCGCCCGATGATGAGATGCTTAATTTAATTTACGCTTGGCGTGATGGTGATGAAGAAGCGCTTGATAAGTTAATGCAGGCGCAGATGCCGGGAGAAGATACCGAGTTACTTGAAAAACTACTTTGGCAGCGCAATGTCAACATGAGCAACAAAATAGCTCAGCTGATGGCTGATGATAGCACGCCAGAGCCGTTATTTATTGTTGTTGGCGCTGGGCATGTGGTGGGGGACAAGAGTATCCCCGCAAAGATGCAGCAGTTATTTGATGTTAAAGCCACTAATTGCTGGCAACAGCGTTGTCAGTAACCCGTCGTGGTTAGCGCCATTGACAGATAAAATGCACATAGCGACCCAGCGGCAGATAAGCTGGATGCTGCGAATAACATAGCTCCATCTCAATGAGCTGGTTAAAACTGGAGTTGGCAGGCTGTTGTTGCTTTAAATAGTCGTGGATCACCCGCACTCCTGACTCAGCAATGGTGGTCATGTTCCAGTTATCTAACCAGCCGCGAACTTGTTCGATATAGAGTGGGTGTGTCGGCGTCAAACCCACTTTCTTTTTCACCTTTAATCCTGCGGCAACATAGTCAAAATTACCTGAAACTAGGTTGAAGAAACGCATAGCTTCTTTGTTGTAAAACATCAGTGAAAAAAGCCCCCTTGGTTTGACCAAGGTTGTCAGCACGCCCAGAGTTTGCTCGGCATCGCTGAGCCATTCGGCTACCGCATGGCAGAGTATGAGATCAAAATGGCCATGCTCTGCCACATTGAGTGCTTGGATAGGGGCATGGATAAAGTTGATGTCGAGCATCTTTTGATGCTGGTGCTCATAGTCTTTGATTTGGCTTTTGGCGATAGCGAGCATCTCACTCGATATATCACATAGGGTCACTTGATGGCCCATCTTCGCGAGCTTTTGGCTGAAAAAGCCAAAGCCGCCGCCAGCATCGAGTATGCGCAGCGGTTTATCACCAAGATGAGTTAAGGCGAGATTAAGATCGCGCCATACTACGGCAGCCCTGACTTCGCCTTTGGGCGTGCCATAGATATTTTTAGCAAATTTTTTGGCCAATGGATCGAAATTTTTATCTTGCACTGAGGCTCAATCCTACAACGTTATCTAAGGGGAAATAGACGATATTTTGCCATAGGCAAGGGCGTGGCACTAAGGATTTTAGGCACAATTGTGCATTTTGAGGTATACTCGCGGGCTTGAAATTTTTTGGCTTGGTAATTTTTGAAGGGTTCCAATAGCGTGAATAAAGAAATTTGTGTTGATTTAAAGGCGATGCCGTCGCTGTTGTCGCTTTATCGCAAGATCTTTTTTGGCCGTAAACCCGGCTGGGATCAGCAGCCATTGCCGCATATTCATGTGAATTGTCCTAATGTTACCTTGTCTGAGGATAAAGTGCGTCAATACGCTAAGGTCTGCGACTTTGACTTTGATGGACAAATGCTGCCGATCACCTACCTGTATGTGATGGCGTTTAGACTGCACGCATGCATTTTTACCCACAATGCGATCACGTTTCCGTTACTGGGGATGATTCATCTTAAAAATAGCATTAGCCAATATCGACAGGTACGAGTTGATGAGCGGTTTAACATCGAGTGTGCTTTGACCAGCAGCCAAGAGACCGACTCTGGGTTAGAGTTTGAGCTAGTGTCGAAAGTCTTTGTTGGTGAAGAGCTGGTGTGGGAGTCATTATCGACATACCTGTACCGTATCGAAGGCGCTGGGCGTCGTGTTCGTCCCCCTAAGGCGAGCCAAATGAATTGGGAAAATCCCGCTAATTGGCAGTTAAATGAAGATCTTGGTCGTCGTTACGCTAAGGCATCGGGTGACTATAATTTAATTCACCTGCATCCTGTCTTATCTAAGCGTTTTGGTTTCGATAGAGTTTTGGCTCATGGCATGTGGTCTAAAGCTCGCAGCGTGGCGCAATTGATGCCGCAGATCGGTACTCGTCCCTGTACGGTAGAGGTCGCTTTTAAGCTGCCACTGTTAATGCCAGCAGAAGTGAGCTTTGGTATCGATAGCGAGCATGAAAGTGGATTGGTCTTTGAGCTTAGAGATATTAAGGGGCGTCGTCCTCACTTGAGCGGCAACGTCATCTTCCTCGATTGATTGTTGTGGCTAATCGGTTTCTCTGCTTGAAAAGCCAGCATTATTGCTGGCTTTTTTGATTTTTGGTGCCATGGACTATCAGTACTATAGGGTTAAGGCACGCAGTGTCCGCTAGAGGCTTGCCATATACTAAACCACTGCTGTCTATCTAAATTGATATGTTGAGACGCAACCGCTGACGTTATCCTCGCCAGATCACCACTGCCAATAATCGGTTTTGGCCGGCTAGGAAGGGCAAGCACCCAAGCATAAATGATCTGACTAATATCATCAGTATTGTGCTGCGCGGCAATCTTGTTGAGAGTCGCACGCAGTCGTTTAGCCTTAGCTGATGTGTCTGTAAATATCTCTCCACCGCCAAGGCATGACCACGCCATGGGGGCGCATCGAAACTGCTGGCACTGATCTAAGCTACCATCATGCAGCGCTGACAGTTGCATTGGCGAGATCTCTAATTGATTGGTTGCCAATGGACGATCTAGCCGAGATTGCAGCAGCTCAAACTGCGACGGTGTAAAGTTTGATACGCCAAAGTGCCGTACTTTGCCTGTTTGATATAGTTGCTCGAAAGCACTCGCCACCTCATCGGCATTCATTAATGGATCGGGACGATGTATCAGTAATAGATCTAAATAGTCGGTTTGTAATGCGCGCAGTGATTGTTCTGCACTGGCAATAATGTGGTTGTAGCTAGTGTCATAATGATTAACGTAGCGTTCGGGAGTCGATGCAAAAGCGGGTTTGATGCCACATTTACTCACGAGCTGCATCTGTTGTCTCAGTGACGGCTTGAGTGCGAGGGCTTTGCCGAATAGGGCTTCGCAACGATGTTCGCCATAGATATCGGCGTGATCCATGCTGGTGACGCCTAGGCTTAGGTAGTGCTCAATCAAGGCTAACGTCTGCTGCGGTGTATGTTGCCAATCGCAGAGCCGCCAGAATCCGGCGATAAAGGGGGAAAGTTGCAGTTTATGGACACTCATCTTTTTCTCCAATCTCGCTATTTTTTTACCTGGGTCGGTAGTTTTTTTGATTTAGATTCATAAAAGCTTAATTAAAGGCGTTGCCGCAAATGAATAGGTTTGTCTTGGCTGGATTTTCCCCTACTATGCAACACAGCTCATGTTTTCTTTTTCTTTTATGTTTTAGGAGCATTGCCTATGCTGTCTGATATTGAAATCTCCCGCCAAGCGCAGTTGCAGCCCATTGAGACGATTGCTCAAGAATTTGGCATTATCCCTGCCGAACTCACCCTATTTGGTTCGACCAAAGCCAAAATCAACTTATCTATCAAACAACGACTAAAAGATAACAGAGATGGTAAGTTAGTTATAGTCACAGCGGTAACGCCCACGCCTTTTGGGGAGGGAAAAACGGTTACGACTATTGGTTTGACTCAAGGATTACAAGCCATAGGTAAGCAAGCTTGCGCCTGTATTCGTCAGCCAAGTATGGGGCCTGTATTTGGTATTAAGGGCGGGGCTGCTGGAGGGGGGCTCGCACAAGTGGTACCGATGGAGGCGTTAAACCTGCACCTGACCGGTGATATTCATGCCGTGACCAGCGCCCATAATCTCGCTGCCGCTGCCCTCGATGCGCGTCTTTATCATGAAACGCGGCTTGGCGCCGAAGTGTTTACGCAGGAGTCTCTGCTACCAGCGCTAGATATTGACCCTAATAAGATCATGTGGCGTAGGGTGGTGGACCAAAATGAGCGCAGCCTGCGCCAAATTACCTTGGCACAAGGTGCTAGTAATGGCCCTATTCATGACGGCGGGTTTGATATCACCGCCGCGTCTGAGTTGATGGCTATCTTAGCGTTAAGTCGAGATCTGCAAGATATGCGAGCGCGTATCGGTCAGATAGTGTTGGCACTGAGCAAAAGCGGTGAATTCATCACCGCAGAGCAACTTGGTGTTGCGGGTGCAATGACAGTGATCATGAGTGAGGCCATTGAACCGACGCTGATGCAAACCCTGACGGGGGCGCCTTGTCTTATTCATGCTGGCCCATTTGCCAACATTGCTCACGGTAACTCCTCTATCATTGCCGATGATATAGCCCTGAAACTGGCCGATATTGTGGTGACCGAGGGTGGATTTGGCTCTGATATGGGGTTTGAGAAGTTTTGCAATATTAAGGCGAGGCAATCGGGAAAAGCCCCTGATGCAGCGGTCATTGTTGTGACGGTAAAAGCCCTAAAAGCCAACGCCGAGCTTGCCGATGGCGAGGCAAGGGATGAGATGAGCAAGTTACAAGCGGGTTTTGTCAATCTAGCTTGGCATATGCGCAATGTGGCGCAATATGGTGTGCCGGTGGTGGTTGCCATTAATCGTTTTGAGTCTGACTCTTTTGAAGAGTTGGCTTGGCTTAAAGCAGAGGTACTTGAGTTGGGGGCATTTGGTTGTGAGGTGTCAGAAGCTTTCACTCAAGGTAGCCAAGGGGCGACCCAGCTCGCACAAACTGTGGTCCATGCCACTGAAGCTGGTGGTGAGTTCAAGTATCTATATGAATTGGAAGCGAGCATTGAAGCTAAGCTGATGACGATTGCCGAAATTGGCTATGGTGCTTCTGGGGTTAACTTGTCTCCTTTAGCTTGTTCGCAACTGGAAATGCTAAAACAGAAAGGCTTTGAGCATTTACCTTTATGTGTAGCCAAAACACCGTTATCAATTAGCCATGATCCTAAGGTTAAGGGCGCTCCTAGTGGATTTGAGTTGCCGATCACTGAGTTAAAACTCAATGCTGGTGCAGGCTTTATTACGGCGTTAGTGGGGAAAGTCATGACAATGCCTGGGCTCGGGGTTCGCCCTGGTTACCTTAATGTCGATATCAATGAGCATGGCGAAATAGTCGGCTTGGCGTGATCATTTAGCGTTATTGACCTGTAAAAAAATCAAAAGCGCCAAAGGTAATACACCCTTGGCGCTTTTTTCTATCTCAACGATGAAACCGAACTCAGGTTACTTAGTCTGATAGATGTGCACATCGCGTTGTGGGAATGGGATAGAGATATTTTCCTGATCGAAGCGCATTTTCACCTCACGGGTGATATCCCAATATACATCCCAATAATCCGCAGGCTTAGCCCATGGGCGTACCACAAAGTCTACCGATGACTCGCCCAATAGGTGTAGTTTCACTGTTGGCTCAGGGTCTTTGAGTACCTTAGGATGGTTTTCGACGATCGCTTTTAATACTTTCTCTGCTTTTTCAATATCATCACCATAACCGATACCAAATGTCATATCGACGCGGCGCTGATGCTCGACGGTGATGTTGTTGATTGTATCGCCCCATATTTTATTGTTAGGGATGATCAGGCGTTGGTTGTCTAAGGTTTTGATGGTGGTGGAAACCAAACTCATCTGGCTGACTTTACCGGTGACCCCTGCAGCATTGATCAGATCGCCCACATCGTAAGGACGATAAATTAAGATCATCATGCCTGAGGCGAAGTTAGATAAGGTATCTTGCAGCGCGAAACCAATAATCACACCGGCAACACCGAAACCAGCCAACAGTGGGCCAAGTTCAAATCCGAGTTGTGACAGGGCTATCATTAACCCCAGGGCAAAGACAATCTTGCCCGACAAAGAGATAAAGAATTCTTGTAATAGTTTGCTGAATTTTAGTTTTGAGTTACTGACGGTTTTCTTGATCAAACGTTGAGTCGCTTTACCTGCAAGGCTAGCTAGAAAAAGGATTAAAACGAAAATAAACACTTTAAAGGTTAGCCCTGGACCATTGTCGATGGCTTGGTTTTTGGCGGTATCCCACCACTGTTCTAACAGGTTGCTGGCTACATCAATATTAAGTACATCTTGGGTAATATCGCCTGAGATACTAAACAGGGTTTGTTTTAATGCGGAGGTATCTTGCTCTAACTGATCCAGGAGATTGATAGCAACCGTCAAACTGCTGCTCGTCAGATCTAATCGCTCTTTCAAATGCGTGATCAATGCGGTTTGTTCACCAGTGACATCCTTGCCAGCGGTAGCGGCATCAGCGACAGCGGTTTTGAGTTTATCTTGTGTGAAATGCACTAGGCTATTGAGTACATTTGAGCGTTTTAACAAGGCTGCAAGTAGCGTTTGCTTCTGGGCTGTAATGTCGCCGCCGAGTTTCTCTAACCAAGTTAAGGTTTCATATTTTGCCTGTAGCATCTCATCGCGTTCTCGCTCTCGATTGGCAAGATTTAGCATCACTGCAGTATCATTATCTTTACCCAGCTCAGATTTGAAGCTTTCTATATCTTCTGCATAATAGGCCGCGACTTGGTTGATAAAGGCTAGATGGTCATTAACCAGTGGTAGCAAGGTTGCGCTGTCAAGTTGCTCTTGGCCCATTAAGGCCTTTAACTGGTCGTGGTATTGGTTAGCGTGTTCTTTGATGCGGTACTCAACAAACTGCTTCATTTCGCCATTGGATTTGGCCAGCTTATCGATATCACTAGTAATGCTTGTTTGCAGTTGTTCTAGCGCGCTGACTGCCGTGCTTGTTTCTGCATCTATTGGAGTGGGTGCCGTTTCAGCAAAAGCGGGCGCTCCGCTTAATCCTATAACGGTGATAAATCCCAAAATGAGTGTGCGCAACATTTATGAAAGTCCTTGGTAATGTAATGCCTTGAATCATAATCCCTCTGCGAGATACTGTAAAATCACATCTGCGAAAATTGCACGCTATCTGTTAAACTGCCTGCCAATATCATTAGAGAGTTTTATTGTGCTGTGTACTCATTGTCATAAATCATTTGGAGTGGGTGGTGTGAATGCCCAACGGGGGAAGGGACTCAATGCGCAAATACAGTGCCCTCACTGTCTGGCGTGGCTAGGTAAAAATCCACTATTATCACGTTTGAAAATCTTAGGTTTTTATATTGGTGCTGCGGCGTTAGGCTATGGTTATTTTGCCCCTGAACTTAGGCACATCACCACGCCAATCGCTATTTTTTCTATCATGCTGCTGTTAGTTAGCCATATGATGGATCACCTTAAGGTGATTGAGGCGCCTGAGGTTGAAGTTGTCGATGACAGTGAGCAGCGACGCAAGTATCGCGACTGAGGTAAACGTTGGTGCTTGATGAAGGTGGGAGGGTGGCTCCGATTGTTGGCCACCCATAGGTCTGTTAGCTGACCACTTGAACCTGAGCTTCTAATGCTGCTTCAACGTAATAGATGCCGCCAAGAATGGCGATAAAGAAAACCGATGTCCAAAAGATCATCTTAAAATTTTCGCGGAAAAATTCCTTCATACTTATTGTTTCCTTTAGCGTTGAGTCGTTGACATCATGTTTGTTGTTAATGTCACTATATGGCATTATTTTAGCGTTTGGAACTTAAGTCAGACTTAATTAGCCGATCCTTCTGCGTGACTCAGTTCAAGCTTTGGTTAGTGTTTGTTCCCCTCTCATATGCCGTGTTGTTGAAATAAAACATTTCGAATTTGATGCTCTCTGTTGCTCTGTATACTTGATACTGTTGGCTGGGTGAAGATAAGATTCAAGTTTCGATATAACAACAGCATAAGGTTACCGCACGGCTGCTATAGGTAGACGCTTGTTGCTGACAAATTGTTACACAAGCGCTAAAATTTAGCCTATTTGTTGCTTGACTTAGTCATGGTAATCCCTAAACTTGGTCGCAATTTGAATCATCAATCATAGAGTCTATGGCATATAAGACTAAGGGTTTGGCAAGAGGAGTAGCGATATGGCTTAGTGCGATATTGTTTTGCTTGTCTGTTGCTGCGCCAGCTCATAGCCTAGAACATGTTGATGACGGTGCGAAAAATCACTGCACCCTCTGTATTCAAAAAGTCCAACTTAATAGTTTATTGCCTGTTGGCGATTTCATTTTTACCCTTCCTTCACCCATTTATGAAAAGTTTGAGTCAAAGTTAACTGTTAGCTTAGCGACTCATATTGATTATTTTCATAGCCGCGCGCCGCCCAAAAACTCGTAATACTTGCTTGTTTTAACAATTAATTATTATTTCTCTCAGTCGTTTGACTAGAGAGCGCTTTACCTGTTTTTGGAGAAAATATGACTCGTTTAAATACCCGAATTTCAGCGGTAGCCGCTGCGTGTGCGCTTATTTCTAATGTATCTTTTGCGGAAGATTCTAGCCTAACTAACCCTGCAATCAGCGCGGTACTCGATGGTTATTATCAAAATACTGAACGACCGATGGCCGAGCGTGAAGAAGGATTCGGTTTAGGGCATACGGAAGTGGCGATTAGTGCCAATATTGACGATATGTTTTACGGTAAGCTGACTGCAGTATTAGAAGTTCATGAGGGTGAGACAGAACTAGGGTTAGAGGAAGCCTTTATTCAAACAACCGCGATGCCTGCGGGGTTCTCTGTGCGTGCGGGTCGATTTTTGTCGGACGTGGGTTATCTCAACAATCAGCATGTCCATACCGATGCGTTTTCTGATAGGCCAGCAGCCTATCGAGCTTTTTTAGGTAGTCACTATTTTGATGACGGCGTGCGTCTCGATTACGTCGCGCCAACTGATCTATTTTGGGCCATGGGTATTGAAGCCTTTAAGGGGGACAATATGCGCGCCGAAGATGAACATGGTGAACGTGATTTTAAAAATCTTGGTGTCTATACGGCCTATACTAAAATCGGTGGCGATATAGGGCTAAGCAGCTCTTGGCAGGTAGGCTTAAGTTATTTGCGTAACGAAAATGGTCGTTTAACTGCCCATGAAGATGAAGAGCATGGCATTGAGCCTGCAGCCGATGACGGCCATGACCATGATCATGCCCATGCGGCAAAGTATACTGGTGAAAATACTTATATGGCTGATTTTGTCTATAAGTGGGCGCCTAATGGTAACTATAAGTACCAGCATTTAACGGTCAGTGGTGAGTACTTTAAAGTGACAGATTTTGCGCCGCTTGATGAACATGACGACGGTCACCTTCACAGCAGTGAACATGGACCAGATGATCAGACGGGTTGGTATTTAAGCTCTGTGTATCAGATTAGCCCTAATTGGTCAGCAGGACTTCGCTATGGTCAGGTCGATACGCAAGAGTTACATGACGACCATTTCGATAGCCAAAAGTTAAAAGAAACCGAAGTGAGCCTTGCTTGGCATCATAGTCATTTTTCGACAGTGCGTTTACAGTATACCAATCAACAAGGTACTAACTTTGATGGTTTCACCGACGATAATGTCATCACACTTCAATATGTTATGACTCTGGGGGCTCACGGTGCGCATCAATTCTAAAGTCATTAAAGCCAGTTGTGCGGCTCTTGCACTGACGTTTACCAGCGGTGTTCAAGCACAATTGAATATCTTTGCTTGTGAGCCTGAATATGCCGCATTGGCACAGGAATTGGCACCCGATGCCAAAATCTACTCGGCGACGACTGCAATGCAAGATCCCCATCAGGTTCAGGCGCGACCGAGTTTGATTGCTAAGATGCGCCAAGCGGATCTGGCTATCTGCGCCGGTGCCGATCTCGAAGTGGGTTGGTTGCCTATGCTGCAGATGAAATCATCTAACGCAAAGGTACGCTCTACCGAGCAGGGATTGTTTTTTGCCGCTGAGCATATCGATACCTTAGATAGGCTTGCGAGTGTCGATCGCAGCATGGGAGATGTGCATGCGAAAGGTAATCCTCACTTGCACTTTGACCCGAACCGCTTGTTGCAAGTGGCACAGGCATTAAGCGTTAAGTTAGTGCAACTCGACCCTGACTCGAAAGACCAATATGATGCCGCACTGGCTGACTTTAGCCAACGCTGGCAGGTTGCGATAGCTGAGTGGCAACAGCTAGCTGCCCCATTAAAAGGCAAAAAAGTAATCGCGTACCATAGTAGCTTTCGATACCTGTTTAACTGGATAGGCATGGAGCAAGTTGGCGACCTCGAACCCAAACCAGGGATCCCACCTAGTACTAGCCATCTGGCCAGTTTACAAAGTCGATCACAAGAGGGTGATGTCATGGCCATTATTGTCGCCTCATACCAAGATGAACGTGGCGCACGCTGGCTAGGGGAACGTACCAACTTACCTGTACAAGTACTTCCTATGTCTGTTGGCGGTAATGATGACAGCGAAGATCTGTTTTCCTTGTACCGTAGCGTGATCGGTCTGCTGTTAAGTTTGTCGCAACAGTAATCGATAGCCGCAGTGCTGTGACTAAGCAGCGCTGCGGCTTCTACTGAATTAGGCGTAAGATTATGTTTGATCTCGATCTGCTTTCTATATTATTGCCAGCCTTCGCCGCTGGTATTCTCGTTTTATCAACCCATGTATTACTTGGTAGCCAAGTGCTCAAACGTGGGATTATTTTCATCGATCTCGCGATTGCTCAAGTAGCCGCTTTGGGTGCAATTATTGCGCATACCAACCATGATATTGAGCACCTACCATTTTCGGGTGTTTGGATGCCGGCATTGTTTGCCCTGCTTGGTGCTGGCTTTATTGCCTGGCTATCAAAACGTATGGCAGATGAGCTAGAAGCCATTATTGGTTGTTTCTACGTATTGTCGGCTGTGGCTGCTATGTTGCTGTTATCAAATGATCCCCATGGTGCAGAGATGCTGAAACAGTTGATGTCTGGGCAAATCCTGTGGGTCAACTGGTCACAATTGCTGTTTCCAGCCATCGTATCCTTTTTGGTTTTACTGACCATTGCATGGAAACCTAGCCTACTCGAGGGGGCTGGATTTTATCTGTTATTTGCCTTAGTTATCACGCTGTCGGTTGAACTGGTTGGGGTTTATTTGGTGTTTAGTTCGCTTATCTTGCCCGCGCTGGCTGTGAACAAATACCTAGGGAAAGCTAAGTGGGCGATCGCTTATCTCGTCGGTATTGTGGGTTATGGGGTTGGGCTTGTGCTCTCCGCGAGCTTTGATTTACCCAGTGGCGCTGCCATTGTTGCAACCTTGGCTTTGACTGCCGTGGCATTTAGATTACTGCAACCCAAACTTGCTAAGGTATTGGCGTAAAAGGTATTGAGTGATTAACAGTGCAAGAGTCTCTCGTACAGGTGTAAGTCGAATACCCTTGCTGGTATACTAGCGCCACTGAAATCACAGGAGTATGTTGTGCTGTTAATCTTCAGATCACTGATCTTGGCAGTTATGTTGTTGTTGGCATTTGTTTTTGGTGGACTTTATTGTTTGCTTAGACCGCGCCATCGAGACAATGTACATTTGTTTGCTAAAATCTTTTCATGGGCCGCGCCTGTATTAGGCGTGAAAGTGGTGGTGCGCAAGCCGCAGGTACAACGTGCCGAACCTTGTATCTTCTTGGCTAACCATCAAAATAACTTTGATATGTTTACCCATACAGCGGCAGTGCCTAAAGGTACGGTGAGCTTGGGTAAAAAGAGTTTAGCTTGGATCCCATTTTTTGGTCAGATTTACTGGTTGTCGGGTAATATTCTCATTGACCGTAAAAACCGTAATCGCGCCTTTGAAACCATGGCTGAAACGGCAAAAAAGATTAAAGAAAAGTGTCTTTCTATCTGGATTTTCCCAGAGGGAACACGTTCTCGGGGAAAGGGGCTATTGCCATTTAAGTCTGGCGCATTTCATACCGCCATTGAGGCTGGTGTGGCTATGGTACCAGTGCTTGCCTCTAACCAAGAACATATAAAGTTAAACCGTTGGAATAATGGTGTGGTGATCATCGAGATGATGGAGCCGATCGAAACCAAGGGGTTAGCTAAATCACAAGTCAAAGAGCTGTCTGCCCGTATTCATAGTATGATGGCTGAAAAGTTAGCGCAGTTAAATTTAGAGGCTTCTGCTTTAATGGCAAAGCAAGCTATTTAACCTGTTTTTATTGTTTATTTCGGAGTGATCCATGTCTACAGAACGTCAGTTACAGGAACAGAAGCAAGAGAACCAAGAGATTGTTGAAGCGATCCTTGCCGATGGCTCTGAGCCAGATGCTGAATATACCATTGAACATCATTTTTCAGCAGCCAACTTCGATCGTTTAGAAAAAGCGGCTGTTGAGGCGTTTAAAATGGGTTTTGAAGTCAATGATGCTGAAGAGATGGAACTCGATGATGGATCGGTGATTTTCTGCTTTGATGCCATTGCTTACCACAAGCTCGAAGTTGAGTTATTGGACAAGGCCTGTGAAGATCTGATTCTATTAGCGGCTAAGTTAAAAGTGGATTACGACGGCTGGGGCACCTACTTCATTGGCGAAGGTGCCGAAGATGAAGATGATGACGAGTTCGAAGAAGAAGCCCGCTTTCATTAATCGGTTTGAAAAAAAAGCCCTTGTTAGTCAATAACAAGGGCTTTTTTATTAATGCTGATACAGATGGTATTAGCCTTCAAAAATCCTACAGCAGTTGCGGCCCGCTTGCTTGGCTTCGTAAAGCGCATGGTCGGCATTGGCTAACCATTTACCGCTATTTTCTAATTCTTCTTCAATATCACAGATACCAATACTTACCGTTACACTGATTTTTGCGCTTTCATAGAGCATCTCTGAGGCTGCAATTTTTTCTCGTAAACGATCGGCAAAGTTAAGTGCCGATTTTGCATCGGTATTGGCTAGTACTACCGAGAACTCTTCACCTCCGTAACGTCCGGCGCAATCAGTTTCACGCAAAGACTGTTTTAGAATGTGTGACACATGCTGAATCACCTTATCGCCTGCTATATGCCCATAGGTGTCATTGATACGTTTAAAGTGATCGATATCGAACATCACAAGCGTGGTTGGTTCACCATAACGGGCATGGCGATCGAACTCGCGCTGCATGCATATCTGCCAGTGGCGGCGATTGTGTAGTTGTGTCAAACCATCTGTTTGGCTGAGATGTTCAAGGCGTTCGTTGGCAGCCTTGAGTTGTAGCTTGTTGATCGCGACATCGGTAACGTCATAAATGATCATACTGATGTGAGTGATTTCGCCAGTTAACGAGGAGAGTGGCAGCAAGGTAACATTTTGGTACATGAAATCGGCACGACCCGTGATAGGGCGATAATTACCAAATTGGAACACATAGGGACGTTGCTCCCAGCTAATGAACGCCCGGTTTTTCAACAGAAACACCGATTCCATTTTTTGCTTTAACCAGGTTGCTGGTAGGTAATCAAACTGCTCAAACAGGTTAGAGCCTTTTATGGAGTTAGGTGAGACACCGCTATGGTTCTCCATAAAACCATTCCAGAGCTGAATATCGTAGTTACGATCAAGCACAACCAAGCCCACCTCTATGGTTTGCACCATATCGATTAGCCAGTGTAACTCGTTCATTGCGCTTTGGTCATACGCCATCTAATTGTCCAATTTAATCTAGCAAGTAACCGAGCTTAAAGTTCAGCGTCGGTAGTGATTCTTCTGTAAATAGTAGCAACAGATCGCACTGAATATCGTGGCCTTCGATGCGGTAGTTGATCTCCATTGCCAACGTGCGAGCCCATTTCTCTGAATTGTCGTGGATCAGTTCATTCACGGTGCAGTGTCTGCCTAAGACCACTGGGTGGCTTTGGCTAAATTTCATATGCAGCTGTTCAGATATGCCGTTGAGGAAAGCGCCAATCAGTACGTTGCCAGTATCGATCATCACCTCAATTTCGGTGTTGGCATCCTCTGGATTGGTCAGCCCCATGAGTTGCGCCATATCTTGAAAGGAGGAGTCATGGAATAACAATAAAGCCTCACCCGCAACGCCTGCTCCAATAAAACCTTGGCAGAGTGCCGATACGGTCTGACTTTCTTCAGTTGCTTTGAGTGCCATGGTGAGTTCGCTCACCTCTAACACATTGACATTTGGGATAGGGAGTAACACAAACACATCGAGGAGTTTAGCTAAGAGATCCGCCGCGCGGCCCATAGCAACGTTGGCGATCTCTTGACAGGCATCGCGCAGATCAACTTCGATCATCGGGTTATCACTGTCACTCTCGCCCAGTGCAATCGTCAAAATGCCATATTCTTGCAAAATATTGCTAATGGCATCAGCGCTAACTGGCTTTTGAATAAAATCGAGGGCGCCCATGGCTTTTACGCGCTCATGAGCCTTTATTTGAATATCACCAGAAACCACAATAACCAGTGCGGGGAGATCTTCTTGTTGAATGGTTTTTAGGACTTCATAACCATCCATGACAGGCATATTGAGATCGAGAAAAACCACTTCCCCTTTGCCAGCGCGTATCGCATCGATACCTTCCGCGCCATTATTGGCGAAGGTAATTTCGACATCCCACTCCTTTGGAAGCGTTCTAGCCATCTGCTTTCGAGCGAGTGCAGAATCATCACATATTAGTACTGGGATCGACATTCTAGTTATAACATCCTAATCTGCCCTTCTATTGAAGATAACACTTATTAATGATTTTGGGGCAGTTGTTGTTTATTCATTGTCGTTTTCAATGATGAAAACGTATTTAGCTAACAGTAAGTAGGTACGGTTACCGTGCCGCTAATTATAAGATCTTGTGTAAGGTTTTTTATTGCAATTGTCAAAAAAACATCACTCGCAACCTGGTTTCAAGCATTATCTATCAGATTGATTAACTAAGGTAAATATTAGTGGCAATATTTTGACGTTAGTCAAAAATTCGCTACATGTTATATGTTTTAGGTAAATATGCCAAATGTGTTAAAGTTTCGTCTGGACTGACCAGATGAGCTGTGGGAGTAAAGGAATGCAACATCCATTGGTAACTTTGACGATTGAAGCCGGCATTGCTTATGTCGAGCTAAATCGGCCTGATAAATATAATGCGCTTAATTATACGCTATTCACCTCAATTCGTCGGGTGCAACGGAAGCTAGCTAAAAATCGAGGTGTACGTTGCGTTATTTTACAGGGAAGCGGAGGCAATTTTTGCTCTGGGCTTGATGTCAGTAGTGTGATGAAGTCGCCCATGCAAGCAGTAAAACTGCTATTTAAATGGTTACCTGGTAATGCGAACTTAGCCCAACAGGTGTCTATTGGTTGGCGACGTCTGCCAGTGCCTGTGATCTGTGCCATTGAAGGGGTCTGTTATGGTGGCGGCACCCAAATTGCGCTGGGTGCAGATTTTCGCATTGTTGCTGATGATTGCAAAATGTCGATCATGGAAGCTAAGTGGGGATTAGTCCCTGACATGGCAGGGCTTGTTGGGCTTAGGGAGTTAGTGGGTAAAGATGTCGCCATGCTATTAACCATGACTGCGGAAGTGATCTCTGCTCAACAAGCATTAACATATGGTTTGGTGACAGAGGTGTCAGAGCAACCACGAGTACGGGCACAAGCCTTGGCTGAGAAGCTGCTGGCGACCTCTCCCGATGCTAATGCTGCGATTAAGGCGAGTATCAATAAGAGTTGGCGAGCAACGGAGCGTAGTTTGCTGAGGCGTGAATCATTTAGTCAAATCCGCCTGTTGTTAGGCAAGAATCGTGTTAATGCTGCGATTCGTCAGACCAAAGATCCTAAGCGGGCGTATCAAGAGCGACAGCGCGGCTGGTAGTTAATCTACTTTGCAAACGGCGCCTAAGTGATAACGATCACACTCTGATATCGTCGCTATGACGTATGGTAAGCGAAACTCTATTATCGCCCGCAAATATTAGCGGTAGAGATATTATTGATGCGTGAATTGTTTGAACGGTTTTTATGGAGTAGCCGACTCTCGGTAATGTTAGGTGTATTTGCCTGTGTCGTCGCGGCATTTGTGGTGTTTATTATGGGTGTCAAAGATGTGATGCATATGATGGCACTGATTTGGGATTATCTCATCACGGGCAGTCATGACGTCCGCAATGACTTAGTGATGGTTGTCGTTGAGATTTTAGATACCTTCCTACTGGGCGCAGTGTTGCTGATTTTTGCTTTTGGTCTGTATGAGCTCTTTATTAGTAACCTAAAGGCGGCCGATGACAGTGTTGCTGGTGGGAAAATCTTAGTGATCAGCAGTATCGACTCGCTCAAGAGCAAGCTAGGTAAAGTGATATTGATGATGCTCATCATCAAGGTGTTTTCCTATTTTACCGAGATGAAACCAACCTCCATGCTAGAGCTGCTCTACATGGGGGTGATAGTGGTATTAATCGCTTTGGCGTTGATGCTCAGTAAAGATAAAAAATAGCTCCTCGCAAAAATGGCCTATCTTCGTTAGGGGTAGGCCTTCATGATCCGTTTAGCAAAGCCTTGTACTAGCACTAAAATTTCTTGCCAGGCACTCGGTTGATCTAAGTTAAGTGCTAATATTTGCTGTTCATACCTAAGGGGCTGGTTTTGCGGTGCTAGAGCTTTGCGCTCTAATAGGGTTGCCAGTGCCTCAGGTGAGGCATCTGGTGATTGAATATCTAATACGGGAATGGTTAACTCGGCAATCTGTTGTGCCAGTTTTTGATTCTCTTCGCTGCGGTCTAAATAGGGATTAATGATCACTAAGATATCGGGCTTAGGGAGTGAGCCAGCATTTAATAGGGTAATAGCCAAGCCTGCGCCTTTTTGCGATGCAATTAGAATACGCTTTCCTGGATAGGGTTGACCTAATGCATCCAATTGATTCATTGTCTGAATCAGCTGTTCATGCTGTTTCTCTCTGAGTTTTTGCCACGCTTCTTCACTGTATTTGGGCAGCGACTTGCTGGCTTTTAGTGCCAGTTGTTTTTCACCAGATTTGCTCACTTCGCTCGCGTCGGTAGTATGGTTAACCTGTGGGCCGTTATCGGGGGCGCTAAGGCTGATGGTTGCCCAACCTTTATCATTTAAATGACGCCTTAGAAAGGTGATCACATCGCTGGGGTCGGCATTGGTGCCAAAGTCAGAAAATAAGATAGCAGCACCATACTGGTGTTTACCACGCCATGAGCGGACCAACGCATGACTCTGTTTTTCGCCAATGGTGATTGTGGCTACTTCGTTTTCGGGGAGGTAGTCATAAGCCGGTGCGGTGGCAGCGTAGAGTGGCGATAGACTGAAGCAAAACGACAGTGCTGCAAAATATAGGGCTAGTGATTTCATTACGGGCTTAAAGCAGAGTGTTATTGGCTGAGTATAATTGGTTTTATCTTAAGGCTGTGAGAAATTTTCTGGTGGCAATAAAAATGCAGGAGTCATTAACTCCTGCATTTTTTTGCAATCATTATGCAGTAAATATTAAGCGTGACTCACCAAGACTAAACGGACGGCATCGAGTTGCAACAAACAACCATCTAAGTAGGTATTGAGCTCACTCATTTGTGACTTAATGTGCGCTAACTCTTCGTCACGAATGTTAGGGTTAACGGCTTTTAACGCTTCTAAACGCTCAAGCTCACCCGTCAATTGCGTGGTCATTTTCGCTCTAGCGGTCTCAGTAAGCAGCTGTAACTCGGCTTCGGCAAAGGTTTCGGCCTTAGCAAATAGCGGGTGCAGTAAAGTTTGTGATGCATTGACTAACTTACTGGCGATATGGCGATTAACCGCACTTAACTGCTTATCAAAACTCTCATAACTGACATTGTCTGATAGGTTATTACCATTCTTGTCGAGCAAAACTCGTACTGGTGTCGGCGGCATATAGCGATACAACTGGCTTGACTTAGGTGCAGAGGCATCAGCCATATAGATAAGCTCTAAGAAGATTGTGCCTGCAGGTAACGCCTTGTTCTTCAAAATGGCGACACTAGTGGTGCCGGTTTCAGATGAAGTGATTAAATCGAGTCCAGTCTGTACCAGCGGGTGTTCCTGGGTGATGAGCGCAATATCATCACGAGACAGCGCCATCTCACGGTCAAAAGTAACAGTGACGCCATCTTCAGGCAGCCCCGGGTAGGTGGGGAACATCATGTGCTCGCTTGGGTGCAGCACAATAGCGTTTTCGCCGCTATCTTCCTGTTCGACACCTATGATGTCCCACAAACGAATCACTGAGCCAATGAGCTGGGTATCTTCATCGCGTGCGGCGAGGCTCTCTACCAGCTTGTTGGCTTTGTCACCACCATGAGAGTTGATTTCTAGCAGTTTGTCGCGTCCTTGTTCCATCGCTTTCTTTAACGCTTTGTAACGTGTCTGCGTATGGTTCAGTAGCTGGGTAAATTGGTCTTCATCGCGGTACACCAGCTGTGTCAGTAGCTCTTCGCTGAATTCATTGAACAGAATATGGCCAGTTGGACAGGTTTGCTCAAAGGCGTTAAGACCTTTGTGATACCAGTTCATGAGATTTTCTTGCGCCGTCTGCTCAAGGTAAGGCAGGTGAATTTCGACATCATTGGCCTGACCGATACGGTCGAGACGACCGATACGTTGCTCCAACAGATCTGGGTTCAGCGGTAGATCGAACAGCACTAAATGGCTAGCAAACTGGAAGTTACGTCCCTCTGAGCCAATCTCGCTGCAGATAAGTGCCTGAGCACCGCCAGTTTCTTGAGCAAAGTAAGCACCCGCTTTATCGCGTTCAATAATCGACATGCCTTCGTGGAATACGGTTGCTTGAATCCCTTCACGGGTACGCAGCGCTTCTTCCAGGCTGAGTGCAGTTTCCGCTTGGCTGGCAATGATTAGCACTTTTTTACTGCGATGACTCTTTAGGAAATCAATCAGCCAGTCGACTCGTGGGTCGAACTTCCACCAACTGGCGCTATCACTTTCAAACGCTTGGTAAAGCTTCTCAGGGCTTAATGCCTGCTTCACTTTAGCTTGCAGATCGCTTTGACCACCCATCATGGCCGATACTTTCGCCGCCGTAACATATTGTGTTGGCATCGCTTGGGGATGTGCGTTGAATATGCGAGTTGGGAAGCCTTTTACTGAGGCTCGGCTATTACGGTAGAGTACGCGGCCAGTGCCGTGACGATCCAGTAGCTCCTGTAATAGCTCTTCTCGTGCATTTTGTCGTACATCGGCATCAACACTCTCATCTTCGATAAGACGCAGCGAAGGGGTGATATCTTTTTCGTTTAATAGCTCGGTTAAGCTCGCAACTGCATCGTCAGAAAGCTTAACGCCTTTACTGAGCTGGTCGGCCGCGGTCGCCACCTCTTTGTAGCTGTCTTCCTCTTTGAGGAAGGCTTGGTAATCGTAAAAACGGTCTGGGTCTAAGAGGCGTAGACGGGCAAAGTGGCTTTGGTGACCAAGTTGATCTGGGGTGGCGGTTAGTAGTAATACGCCAGGTACCACTTCACTTAACGCTTCAACCACACGGTAAGCGCGGCTTGGGGCATCTTCTGTCCATTCAAGGTGATGCGCTTCATCGACCACCATTAAGTCCCAATCAGCATCCAGGGCTTGCTCAAGACGCTTTTTCTTGCGCAGTAATTCCAGCGAACAGATGACTAACTGCTCGGTATAAAAAGGGTTGTCGTGATCGGCATAGGCTTCGACACATCTGTCTTCATCAAATACCGAAAAGCGCAGGTTAAAGCGGCGTAGCATCTCGACTAACCACTGATGGCGCAATGTGTCTGGCACAATCACGAGGATACGTTCAGCGCGGCCCGTCAACAGTTGTTGATGGATGATAAGGCCTGCTTCGATCGTTTTACCTAGTCCCACTTCATCGGCCAGCAATACGCGCGGTGCAAAACGCTGTCCCACTTCATGGGCAATCCACTGCTGGTGCGGGATGAGTCCGACACGCGGGCCTTGTAGACCCAATAGGTCTGAGGTCGCCAACTTGTGACGCAGCAGTTGGCATTGGTAACGTACGCCAAATCTATCTAAGCGATCGATTTGACCCGCAAACAGTCTATCCTGCGGCTTGTTAAAGCGAATATTGTGGTTGAGAAGCGTCTCTCTAAGGCTGACTTGTTCGCCAGTTTCACTATGCACACCGTGGTAGATAATGAGTTGGTTTTTTTCTTCCAGTTCGCTAACCGTTAAACTCCACCCTTCGTGACTCTCAATGGTATCGCCTGGATTATAAATAACGCGTGTTAATGGCGCGTCGTTGCGCGAAAACATGCGGTTCTCATCAGTCGCTGGAAACATCACAGTGACCATGCGGTCTTCTATTCCAACTACAGTACCTAAACCAAGTTCTGATTCGGTATCACTAATCCAACGTTGACCTAAGGAAAAGGGCATTACAATTTCTCATCTACAGGGTGAATCACGAAAGGGCGCGTATGTTATCCAATCGAGGCTATGATGTCGAACACAAATACCGCGCTGCTGCTCAGCTTAAAAGCCTAATGGCTAACGGGATAGATTACAAATTATCCAATTGTAAATTGGTGGGGTGGCTTGTCATCTTTTTGTCATGCTGGGCTGTGAGTCTCAAAGTGGCTGCCTATACTCTAAGTAACAAGTTTCCGATTGAAGCAAAATCGGTTTGGTGTCAGTATGGATTTGAACATAATGTTGGTTCAATTTTGATTTGATCCGTCACCCTTAATAGTTGGAGTCATAACCTAAGCCAAAAAATCAACCCTACGCACAAGTGGAGGCGCCATGGAACAAGACGACAAGAAGTTGTTTGTACTGGATACCAATGTGTTACTGCATGAACCTTTAGCTATCTATTCGTTTAAAGAGCATGATGTAGTTGTCCCCATGACCGTTCTGGAAGAGCTCGACCAGATAAAAGATAGAAAGCGAGACGTAAGCCGAGATGCCAGAGTCGCTATTAGAGCGTTGGAGGATATCCTCGGTGGCAAAACCACTCCAGAAGAGATTATTAATGGAGTGAAGTTGCCTAAACGTGAAGGCCACGGCGACGCTGTTGGTTCCCTCTCAATATTCCCCGATCACCAACTCGAATTTACTCAAGCATCGCTTCCCGGCGATAACAATGACAACCGTATTATCAATACTGCACTGCACCTGCAAACCTTGCATGCGCCCCGTAAAGTGGTGCTCGTCACCAAAGATATCAATATGCGCCTCAAGGCCAAAGGTGCTGGTATCACTCAAGTAGAAGATTACCGTACCGATCAGCTTATCGATGACATTCGCTTTCTTGCTAAAGGTTTCCATCAGTTTGGTGGTGATTTTTGGGCACGCAAAGAGCACGTTGCGACCGAGGGGCAGGGCCGGCATACGGTGCACAAAATCCCCCTTGCCGAAGTCGGTAATGAAAACTTCTATACCAATCAGTACCTCATCGATGAAGACTCAAACTTTTGTGGCCGAGTGTTAAGCAATGATACTCAAGAACTTGAGATCCTCGATCTAGGCCGCGATCGACTGCTGCATTTGGATGCTTGGGGGATTCGGCCGAAGAATATCTATCAAGGGATGGCGCTTCAGGCGTTACTTGATCCCGATATCGATTTGGTCATTCTCACCGGCCCTGCTGGTTGCGGTAAAACATTGCTAGCAATGGCCGCAGCCTTGGAGATGGTGGTTGAACGGGGGTTATATGACAAAGTGATTGTTACCCGTAACACGCCTGAAATTGCCGAGTCTATTGGTTTCCTACCGGGCACAGAAGAGGAGAAGATGGCGCCATGGTTGGCTGCAATTACCGATACCTTAGAGGTGTTACATAAAAACGATGTTAACCCCACTGGCAGCATGAATTACATCATGGATAAAGCCAATATCCAGTTTAAGTCGATTAACTTTATGCGTGGCCGTTCGATTCAAAATTCTGTGGTGTTACTCGATGAGTGTCAAAATCTAACGGCATCACAAATAAAAACCATGATCACCCGTATGGGAGAGGGTACTAAACTTATCTGTAGCGGTAACTTAGCGCAGATAGACTCTAACTACCTCACTGCGGTGACCTCGGGGTTAACTTACATTGTGGAGCGATTTAAGAACTTTGAGGGCAGTGCTAATGTTTATCTCAATGGGGTCGTACGTTCTCGTTTAGCCGAGTTTGCCGAGGAGAACTTGTAATAACCATCTGCTGACATCAATTCAGGGGTATCCAGATGTTGTCAGTTGTGGATGTTCTAAAAAAGTGTCATTGAGCCGTTTATGTTAGCGATTTAATGCGGCGCATTATCAATCTAAGCGCCTGGTGTTAAAGACTCCATCAATTGGAGTCTTTTTGCGTTGTAGTGCTCACAAATTATTTAAGTTTTACTCAAGCCGGTTGTAGTTTGTATTCCAAAGCTCTGGCTTCCTGATACTATAAGAGCAATATGTTGTGCCATGATATGGATTGATGGTGGCAGGCACTTGTTCTCAAAGGTAATGAATGAAATCGACAGAGCCGGACTTACAGCTTAAGTCTCCCATACAAAAAAACTATAACCGCGCCGTATTTTACACTTACATAGGTGTAATTATTATGGCCTTGCTGACAGCGTGGATGTTTTTTGAACGGCAAAAGACCCAGATGATGAGCCAGCGTGAAGAGCTGGTTGAGCGTCATGTATTGCAGATTGATTTGTTACTTGAGTCCAGTATTCGCGCGGTAAAGAGTTTACGAAATGTGGCGGTTGACCATTTAAAACTCGGTGAGTTGGTGCGTACTGAACGACTGCCGCAATATGAGAAATTTAATGAAAGTGGCCAGTTCTTTACCTTAGAACCTAGCTACGCTACCAGTGGTAAGCCCTTTACCAATATGGGGCGCATCACAGGTGCGGGTTCACTCAACGGCCGCAGTGATAAGTTTTACCAAGAGCTTGAAATGCTGTTCGAATTATCACTCTCATTCCCTGTCGCGACTGAAGCAGCCCCTAAAGCGTCATCTATCTACTATATCTCCAAACACCGCATGATGTCCTACTACCCATGGCCATCGGATGAACAACGATTTCGTGAAGAACTGCTCAACAAAAACCAATTTCAGTTAGCCACACCAGCTATGAACCCGCAGCGCAGTGTGTTCTGGAGCCCCGCCTATGTTGAGCCGACAGACAAAGGCTTACTGACCACCTTAGGTGTTCCCATCTACCTTGAAGATGAGTTTATTGGTTCAATCAACTTAGATATGACGCTCTCTTCCCTGGCAAAACAGATCCGTCTCTACTTTAAGATGCCGGGCACAGTGATTCTGCTTGATCAGCAAAACAACATATTGTCTCACAGTGATATCGACACTGGTGACTTTAACCGGGTGTATCACATTAGTCAGAAGATCCCGTCAGCGCTGCACTCAGTGCCGGAGTCGGAATTGTTTGATGCCCATGAAGGCATTATGCGCAACGGTTACTATATTCACTCAGTGGCGCTGCAAAATGCGCCATGGCGTTTGTTGTATCTGCAAGACGAAAATGAACTGTTTAAAGATTCTTGGGAGAAACTCGAGCTGACCTTCTTGCTGGTGGTTATCGCCCTGTCAGTCTTGGTGACCATTGTTCATTGGCAGACACGCCGCTCATTTGTGAGCCCTGCTTCGCGACTACTCACTCACTTAGAGGGCTGTTCTCAAGAGCCGCGCAAACCGCCTGAGAAGATCACTCAAGGTTGGGAGCCTTGGTTCCAGTTGGTCAGTCGAATTTTTGAAGAGAACCAGCAATATACCCGTCATCTTGCGGAGCAGAACCGTCGATTAGACAAGTTGGTGGCCCGCCGTACAGAGCGTTTGAAAGAGACCACCGAGCGGCGCGAGAGAGAGTATGCATTGCTACGTTCGCTGCTGGACTCTATACCAGAGGCGATTGTCTTTAAGGACAAAGAGGGTAAATATTTAGGGTGTAATAAGTCAGCAGAGCGGATGCTGGGCTATACCGAAAGCGAGATGATAGGTCAGGACTCTAAAACCATGACCAGCAACGAGCAGTCAGTGCGTATTCGCGCTGAAGATGAGCGCGTATTGTCTGAGCGCACGCCACTTCGTTATCAAGAGAAAGTTGAGTTGGCGGGTAAACCTGTATTGCTCGATACTCTCAAAATTCCTTTCTATAACCGTCGTGGCGAGCTACTGGGTTTGATTGCTGTGTGGCGTGATGTAACCCGAGAATATGAGTCAGCTGAACAGCTACGTTTAAGTGAAGAGCGTTATCACTTGGCCATGGATGCGGTAGAAGATGGTCTATGGGATTGGTATTTAGACTCAGAGCAGATCATCTGTAATCCAGCTTACTACTCGATGCTCGGCTATAAGAGTAATGAGTTCCCCGCCTTGGTCTCTACTATCGATGATCTGATTCATCCAGACGATCGCATTCGGGTCGAAGAGTACCGCGAGCAGTATCTTGCCGATCCTATTGGTGCCTACGATATCGAGTTTAGAATGCGCGGCAAGAGTGGCTTGTATCACTGGGTGCTTAGTCGGGGCCGGGTGGTGGAATTCACCAGTGATAATCAGCCTAAACGTATGGTGGGAACTCACAAAGATATTACTCGACATAAGAGTAACGAAGTGGCGCTACTTGAGGCTAAACAGGATGCGGAATCCGCTAACCTGTATAAGAGTGAGTTTTTGGCCAACATGAGCCATGAAATCCGTACCCCCATGAATGCCATTATCGGTATGGTGCAGTTGGCACAGCGTACCTCGCTGACACCACAGCAAGCCGATTATCTCGATAAAGCGGGATTCTCTGCGCAATCACTGCTACGCATTATCAACGATATCCTTGATTTCTCTAAAATCGAGGCGGGCAAGCTAGAGCTTGAGCGAGTCGCCTTCCCTCTAGACAAAGTCTTAGACCACGCGCTTGACCTCAATGCGCTTAAGGCGCAAGAAAAAGGGGTTGAACTGCTTCTGTATGCGCCAGTGACTGCAGGATTGATCCTCGAGGGTGATCCACTGCGCCTAGGGCAAGTGCTGATTAATATGCTCAGCAATGCGGTGAAGTTCACCAAGACGGGTGAGATTGAACTAGGTTGTGAAGACGTGGGAGAGCGGGATCATCGTATCACTCTCAAGTTCTGGGTGCGCGATACAGGTATCGGTATCAGTAAAGAGCAGCAAGAGAGTTTATTTGATGCCTTTGCACAGGCCGACGGCTCCACCACGCGCAACTATGGTGGCACGGGACTTGGGCTGTCAATCAGTAAGCATCTCGTCTCGATGATGGGTGGCACCATGCAGGTAGAGAGTGAAATGGGCGTTGGTAGTACGTTCAGTTTCACCATCAGTTTTGAAATTGCCGAAGAAGCGAAGGTGAAGCCTTTAGTTGTACCAGAAGGCATGGGTAACCTGAGCACTTTAGTGGTTGACGATAATCCCACGGCGTTACAGATATATTCGACCGCAATGCGTGACTTCCACTTCGATGTGGATACGGCGTCAACTGGCGCCGAAGCCCTCTATAAGCTTGAGCGTCGTCCGGTTGATCTACTCTTGCTTGACTGGATGATGCCTGAGATGGATGGGGTTGAGGTGATAAAGCAGCTGGATCTGATGGTGGCCGATGGCCGTATCAGTAAGCGGCCGGTGATCATTATGATGACAGCCTATGCATCTGAGCCGCTAAAAGAAGATCTCGATGATTTAGCCATTTATGCCATGTTGCAAAAACCATTTAAAGCATCGGCCCTGTTCGATGAGATTATCTCTGCCTTTGTCGACCAACCTAAGCTTAATCCTGCTATTGAGCTGGCAAAAGAGCCGGTTAAAGAGCGTGATAGTCAAGTATCGGGTTTGATTCTACTGGTTGAAGATAACTTTATTAATCAGCAAGTAGCGACAGAGTTGCTCAAGAGTGCTGGCTATGAAGTTGACGTGGCGGAAAATGGTCAAATTGCGTTAGATATGGTCGACAGCAAACCTTATGACGCGGTATTGATGGATATTCAGATGCCAGTGATGGACGGATTAACCGCCACCAAAGCGCTGCGAGAACGATACTCACAGCAGGAGCTTCCTGTCATTGCTATGACAGCGCATGCCATGTCCGGCGACAGAGAAAAGAGCCTAGCGGCAGGTATGAATGCCCATATTACTAAACCAATAGTGCTTAATGAGTTGTTCGATACACTGACGCATTGGATTAATCAAAACCCATAGTCAACAGCTCACTATTTAAGGGAGCTTTGGCTCCCTTTTGTTATCCACTCCTCTGCAACAAGTATCCCTTGATCACCTGCTAATGTGGCGGGTTTGGCATTGCACCCAAAGCATCATACTCACACCTTTATACTGATGCGTATAAGCCAAAGCCTCTTAAATGCAGGCTTTGAGCGTTATCCAACCGAACAAATATACTTTCTACAATAGAGGGTAATGCTTGAAATATTTGCACTTGAGGCAAGGAAAATAACTGTTAAGCTAGGCATTGCACACAGGCAAATAAAAATTCACAACTAAATGCCAAGATTAGGAGCATGCATGAAACCCTCTACGATAGCGCTGGCCATCGCATTAGCCATCACTCCAGCCGTCAACGCAGTGGCTGCCACCGATAACAGTAGCAAAATCGTCAAAGCCAGCCAGATCGCCGAAGGGTTTATCAATCTCTTTTATGAAAAACAGTCTGGTGACTTGTACCTCGAAGCCAATCGTTTAAATCAGCCTTTTTTGCTACTGACCAGTTTGCCCCATGGCGTGGGATCCAATGATATCGGGCTAGACCGTGGCCAATTGGGGTTCACCCGTATGGTGCAGTTTGAACGCCATGGTCCATACCTCATTTTAAAGCAGCTTAATACCGATTATCGGGCCAGCACAGATAATGCTGCCGAACAGCGCGCCGTCAAAGAGGCCTTTGCCGAGTCCGTGTTGTGGCGGGGAAAAATCACCCCTGGTAAGCGCGCGTTGGTATCAATTAATGATTTAGTCGTCAATGATCTGCACGGCATTAGTGATGTGCTCGAACAAACCAAGCAGGGCAGCTATCGTCTCGATAAAGAGAAGTCATTGATTCTGCCTGAAGGAGTAAAGTCGTTTGAGCGCAATAGCGATGTCGATGTGTTACTCACCTTCAACGCCGCGAAATCGGGTGAGCAAGTGGCGCAAGTTACCCCTGATGGTAAACATCTGTCACTGCGGTTGCGTTACTCCTTTATTGCCCTGCCAGACACAGATTTTAAAGCACGGCCTTATCACCCCATGAGCGGTTACCTGTCCGATGACTATCTCGATTATGGCACTGAGGTGAATCAAGATATCGTTAAGCGACACCTGCTGCGTCATCGTCTCGAGAAAATCACTCCGGGGGACGCGCCATCAGAGGTGGTTAAGCCCATTATTTATTACCTCGATCCCGGTGTGCCAGAGCCTATTCGCACAGCACTACTCGAAGGGGCTCGTTGGTGGGAAGCAGCCTTTACTGAGGCGGGCTTCATCAATGGTTTCAAGGTGGAGTTATTACCTGAAGACGCCGACCCACAAGATATTCGTTACAACGTGATCCAGTGGGTGCATCGTGCGACCCGTGGCTGGTCTTATGGCAGTGCCATTGCAGACCCGCGAACCGGTGAAATTATCAAAGGTCACGTGACTTTAGGTAGTCAACGCGTTCGGCAAGATCACCTTATTGCTCGCGGCCTTACCGCAGGTTGGGAAGATAGAGCTGCCGCTGAGGAGGCGTCAATGGCCTTGTCATTAGCGCGAATTCGTCAGTTATCTGCCCATGAGGTAGGGCACACCTTAGGTTTAGATCATAATTTTGCCGCATCAAGTAATCAAAATTCATCGGTGATGGATTACCCTCACCCTAAAGTGACACTCAATGGCGATAACATTGATATCTCAGCGCCTTATGATGAAGGTATCGGGGTGTGGGATAAGTTCGCCGTGGCCTATGGGTATGGCCAGTGGAGTGAAGCGAGCCAAGCGGCAAAACAGGCTCAACTGATGCAAGAGGCCGAAGCTGAGGGGTTACGCTTTGTTGGTGAAGCCGACTCGCGCTCTCGAGGCGCTAGCCATGCCTACGCCAGCTTGTGGGATAACGGTAGCGATCCCGTGGCAGAGCTTAATCGTTTAGCGCAAGTGCGCGGAGTCGCGATTAGCCAGTTTTCAGCCCGTGCACTGCTTGCCGATCAACCCGTTGCTGAACTCAGTGATGCCTTTGTGCCTATCTATCTGCTCAATCGCTATCAAATTACCGCAGCGGCGAAGTTTATCGGTGGCACTGATTATAGTTATGCTGAGGGTGTCGCAGGGCATAGCTGGCATTATCTGGCACCCGAGTTACAACAGGGCGCGCTAGAGAGTTTGTTGGCCACCTTAGCGCCTAGTGACCTGACAATCCCTACTGAACTGCTCGACGCCTTAGTGCCTAAAGCGGGTAATTATCAGGCAACGCGTGAAAGCTTCGATTCATCATTGGGGGTGATCACCGACCCATTAGGCATGGCAGAGGTGTTAAGTCGCCACACCGTTAAACAGCTACTGGCCCCGCAGCGACTCAACCGAGTTAATCAAGGTTTCTTGTTCGATAAGGAGCAGCTTTCTGTGGTGAGCTTAGTGAACAAGTTGATGGCTGCGACACTCTATAATGATATTCCCAATGGCAGTGAGCTTGGTGTGTGGATGCGGGTTAATGCTGTAGTGCTTGATGAGTTACTGGCTAGCTATCACAGTGACACGGTGACGTCTGAAGTTAAGGCGCAGCTGTTTGACCGTATCAACTACGCGCAGAAACAGTTGAGCCGCAAAGTTAAACGCAGCAGCGCCTATGAAGCGGCGCATTTTGAATGGCTCAGGCATTCACTAGAGAAGGGGCTTAGTGACAGCAAGGTTAAGCTGATTCAAACACCGTTAACCATGCCGCCAGGTTCACCTATTTAACCCATTAAAGCCCCTGTGATACGGTTAGTTATTACAGGGGCTTTTCAATGTTTTTCTCTTAGAGAAACTGCACCGAATTAAGAAAGTTCTTCGCGGTCTTCTCTTCACGTTCAGATTGATAACCCGCCATAAGTACCAATAGATGCTCATCAACGATATAGATATGCTGGATAAGATTTATCTGTTGTGGTTCTAGCTTCATGACTAGCTGATAACCGCGCACGCCATCGGTGTTGATGTAGCCGCGGTCGATGATGCTCTCTTTTGTCATTGCATTTAGGCCGCCAAATGTGTTTCCTACTGGGCTGTATTTCTCAATCTCATAGGGAAGGAACTCTAGATCTTCCGCCTCGAAACGATCCATGCTTGAGTGGTATGACATAACAAGCATGGTCAGCGAGTTATCTTGGTGGTGCTGACTATCGAGTAGCTCAAAATCAACTTGATTATTCTGAGTTCGTGATACCTTAGGCGCTGGCAAAATATCGAGTGTCACAGGGACAGAGGTGAGTCGATATTCCTCTAACGGGAATGCGGCGAACCAATGTTGGTAGCCAAAATAGCAGGCGATCATTATCACGCCGAGTTTAAACAGGTTAGCCATATCAATTTCCTTATTTAATCCCTCTTTATGAGTTGAGAGGGACTCATCCTTAAGTGTGCCACGGTCTAAACAGTCCGCGATGTTGCCATTGGTATTACCCATGGGCGTCTGATTTATCAATTACTGATTACAGTTACCAAAGCCAATGCCGTCGGTCGAAAATGTATCAATTTGCATAGATTTGTGTGATCGCGTTCATAAAAATGGGTGGTTAAGGTAATATACTTGTTAACTTAATGTGGTCAATAAGATTGGAGTACATGATGAAATTGTTAGCCAGCGCGACCCTAGTGATAGCCTCTCTGTTATTATCCCCTGCAGCCCTTGCCGAAAGGCCTGATTTTTCTAAAACCGTTGCAGCACAATCCGATTATCGATTTGCCGATAATCAACCGATAAAGAAAAATTATATTGTGCAGCGCACCACCCGCCATGATTTCTCTAAGACAACCGCTGCTAATCGCCAGTATGACTTTAGCTACAATAACGCTAGTCCCCATTGTTCAGACAATGCCGTTTCAACTCAGCATGATTTTTCTAAAACGGTTGCGGCGAGCCGGCCCAGCTAACCGCATTGATTGATGAACGCAGCAAAGGGAGCATTGGCTCCTTTGCTAGCTGGCTTGCGCAATATCCAACTGTTTGCCAATACGGTAGGCATCAATAATTCCCACCACCCAACCGGCGATAAACGCTAGGGTTGCCAAATTGATTAGCAGGCCACTATCGCCTGGCGGCACTTGACTTATCTGCTGATAGATCACATTAAAATCTAACGGAATTTCGCCTGATAGAATGCGATCAGAGATAGCTTGCGCTCGCTCAACCGCTTTATAAAGTAGATAGACCAAACCCGATAAACTTAAAAATGAGATAAGCGTACCCGTGTTATAGCGTTTGAGGTAAAAGTGACCACTGCCGGGGCAGACCAGCGCCGACATCAGTGCGGCGGTAATGGCTTTATTCATGCTGCTCTCTTTATTTCGGTCCGTTGCATTAAGATGGTTGATTACTCTAAGTCGATACGACGAAGTGCGGTATGTAGATGTTTGGCTTTAACAATCAGTTGTGATTCGGCCTGAGCGCCCTGTGCTGCCAGTTGGCTTTCGACCCCAGCCAGCTCCTGTACTAACCAGCCGCGAATCATCACATAATAGCGCGAATCGGTGCCATAGTTAGCAATAACCTCAACCGATTTAGCTGAGGGGGAGTCGATGGCGACCGCTAGCGCTTGCACCATAGCGCCTATCTGCTGTTGGGTACTTTGCTCCTCATATTCTGTTGCATGGGCGATACTACTAACTAAGGCTAAGAGTAATATTAAGGTCGCTTTCATTTTGGCTCCTCATTTGTGCTCTTTTTCTATTAGATGAGCAAAATGTATCGCAAAGCGACGAGCTAAGATAGTCGTAATCATGACAAGGATTTTTACAGAAGTGGCTAAGCTGTAATAATATAAGCCCAGCTCAAGAGAGCTGGGCGCGCCGGGAAGCGAGTTTCGGATTAGTTTTGTGGTAGTGACCTCCTGTTACCCGCAGGGTGGGAGATGCCAAAGAGCAAGGTGTAGGTCACAGGTAATACTATTAAGGTCAACACAGAGGCAAAGCCAAGACCAAAAATAATGGTGATCGCCATGGAGCCAAAAAATGCATCTGACAGCAAGGGGATCATACCTAGCATGGTGGTGATGGCCGCCATCAATACGGGTCTAACCCGGCTCACCGATGAATCGACAACCGCTTGATACGCTGCTTTACCCTGTGACAGTTCAAGGTTTATTTGGTCCACTAATACAATGCCGTTTTTAATGATCATACCGGTTAAGCTAAGCAGTCCCAGTAGTGCCATAAAACTAAAGGGGGCATTAAACAATAACAGGCCAGATACCACACCGATTAGCGCTAGTGGCACAGTAAACCAGATCACTAACGGCTGTCTGACCGAGTTAAACAGCAGCACAGTGATCAAGAACATGGCAAGATAACCCAGTGGGATAGAGCTAAATACCGATACTTGGGCTTCGGTTGAAGTTTCATATTCGCCGCCCCATTCCAGCTCATAGCCAGCAGGCAGTGCCATGGCTTCAATCTTGGGACGAAGCTTTCTAAACACAGAATCGGCAGTTTCATCGGAACCATTTATCGGATCGGCATACACGGCTAGTACGCGCTTGCGATCGCGGCGCATGATCAGCGGATTCTCCCATTCCGTACTAAAGTCCGACACCACTTGGCTAATCGGTACAAATAGATTGTTCTCTGAGCTCCACACTTGTAACTCAGACACGCTGTTGGCATTTAAACGTTCGCTGGCCGGTGCACGTGCCACTATGGGTAACAAGTGGCTGTTCTCTCTATATAGACCTATCTGTTTGCCACTAAAGTTTGTGAGCAAGGCATTGTCGATATCTTGCTTGCTGATGCCCGTTTCGCGTGCCTGGGCTAATGCCAATTGCGGACGTATCAGTGTTACTTGGTTGCGCCAGTTGTGGCGTACGCCTGTAGCGCTTGGTTCAGCTTTAAAAATAGCTTCTGCCTGATGGGCAAGTTGTCGCAGTATTTTTGGATCTTCACCATAGAAGCGTGCCTCAATCTTAGCCGCTGGGCTAGGGCCATTTTCCATATACTTAAAGCGGTATTCGGCTTCTGGATAGCTCAGGCTCAACTCCTGTTCAAGGCTGCGCATATAAAGATTAAGCGTGGTGAGGTCGGTCATCTCAATCAGCAGTTGGGCATAAGCCTTGTAACCTTTTTCTGGCACATAGGGCAGTACAAAACGCTGTGCTCCTTGGCCAATGACAGTGGTGATATTAACCAGGCCCCTATCTTCGCTGGCTTGTTGAGATAACAGATCTTGCTCAATGCGTCCCAATAGGGCCTCTGTCGCTTTAATGTCTGTGCCTTCTGGCATCCAAACGTCAACAAAAAATATAGGGGTGTTCGATGCCGGAAAGAAGACATTCTTCACATGGCCAAATCCAACGACAGAGCCCATCAACGCCACGACCACCACCAACAAAGTCAGAGCGCGAAAACGCATCGCTAGGTTAAGGCTGACGCGATAGAGATTAAACAACCAGCCTTTGTATGGGTCGCTATCATTGTCTTCTTCAGTGATACCATCTTTAAACATCAGGTTGCAGAAAAAGGGGGTCAGTGTCATCGCCGTCAGCCAACTAATAAACAGTGATATCAACAACACCTGAAACAGCGATACACAAAACTCACCCGTGGCAGTATCTGATAGGCCAATGGGCGCAAAAGCGATAATCGCGATGATCGTGGCCCCTAATAATGGCCATTGGGTTTGGGTGATCACTTGCTTGGCGGCTTCAAGACGAGTTTGCCCCCGCTTAATGCCAATCAATATCCCTTCGGTCACCACAATGGCATTATCAACAAGCATCCCCAACGCGATGATCAGTGCCCCCAAGGAGATGATCTGCAGCTCAATATTGAGTACATTCATCACCACAAAGGTGCCCAGTATCGTCAGCAGCAGTACCAGCCCCATTAAGATGCCGGAGCGAACCCCCATAAAGATCAATAGTACGCCAATAACGATAGCGATCGATTCCGCGAGGTTAATCAAAAAACCATTGATGGTTTGATCCACCATTTTGCTTTGGTCATATACCGTGGTGAGGCTCATGCCTAACGGCAACTCACCCTCTAAGGCGGCAATTTTCTCATTTAACGCCTCACCCACCTTAACCACATTGACCCCACCAGAGAAGGCGATGCCTACGGATAAGGCTTTTTGTCCTGTACCATGATAAAGGGTGGTGGGCACCTCATCTAAGTCTTTGTAGATGTCTGCAATATCATCTAAATAGATGAGTTTTGCACTCCCAGGAGGGCTGACAACTAAGCGTGAGAGCGCATTGGTGCTATCAAACTCACCGGTTGGATGAATACGGATACGATTATCACCCACCTTAATACTGCCAGCATTGGACACCACGTTTTGGCTGTTAATCAGGCCATAGATATAATCTTGGTTGAGTCCGAGTGCATTGATCTTTTGGGTGGAAATTTCTACCACGACTTGTTCATCAACCGCGCCAGCAATACTGATCCGCTTAATGCCCTTTACCAGAACTAACTCGCGTCTAAGAAAGTCGGCATAATTTTGTAATTCGCGATCGCTGTAGCCCTCACCACTTAAGTTGAGCAAGATGCCATACACATCACCAAAGTCATCAATAACCTCTGGCTCCATGACGCCTTGGGGGAGGATGCCTTTGGCATCGTTCACTTTACGGCGAACCTCATCCCACACTTGCGGCAGTTCGCTCGCGCCATAGTTTTCTTGAATCTCAATCTCTATTTGAGACAAGCCTGCGCTATTAATCGAGGTGATATGCTTGATGCCATCGAGCTGCTGCAAGGCATCTTCCAGTGGCAGTGTCACCTCCTCTTCGACCTGCTCGGGTGATGCTCCGGGGTAGGCGGTGACCACAAGTGCTTGCTTAATAGTGAACTCAGGAAATTCCAACTGTCCTAAATTAAAAAAGGAGAGACTACCGCCAATCAGTAGTAGCAGCGCAAACATCCAACTGACGACTTTGTGGGTGATTGAATACTCAGCAAAATTCATCGACTAAACCCCTCGCTGCCAATGCAAAGGCTTCACTTGCAGATCGTCTTTAAGGTATTGCACGCCCGCCACAACTACTTTGTCGCCAACCTCTATTCCATTGAGCACCTCAATGCCATCGGTGGTGACTTTACCTAGGGTGATCACCTTTGCCTGCACGGCACCTGTATCACTGTTATAGGTCCATACAATGGTTTCACCGTCTAGGTCACGTTTAATTATTGCACTGGCAGGTAGGGTAACCGCTTTGTGGTTTTTGTTGTGTGACAAGTCGATGGTGAGCTGGGCACTCATGCCTGGTAACACGCTAATATCTTGTGGCACTGGGAGCGTAAACACCACTTCATAACTTTGGCTGCCCGGCGTTACTTGGGTGGCAAACTCCTTTAGGCGAGCAGGGTAGCTGTGCTCAGGAGAGTGACTAAACACCACGCTAGGCAGAAAGGGAGTATTAGGGTTAAAGCGTGTCACTTGGCTAGCGAGCGATTCAGGCACTTGAATGACAACATCTATAAAGCGATCTTTTTGCAGCAGTAACACAGGTTGATTGGCTTGAACTATTTGATGATTGTCTATGTTAGTTTTGGCCACTGTGCCGTTAAAAGGGGCCTTAATCACCGTATAACTAAGCTGATCTTGCGCGCTGGCAAGGTTTGCCGCTGCCGATTTGAGTTGTGCTTTAGCCAAGTCATAGTCAGCTTGAGAGATTAACTCACGGCGAAGTAGTTCCCCTTTGCGTTTAAAGTCCGCTGCGGCGAGTTCATGGTCGGCCTCTCGGTTAAGTAAAGTATTGCGTGCATCGCGGTCATCAAGGCGCGCGAGTGTATCGCCCTTATTGACACGTTGGCCCTCAATGAGTGAAAAATCAACGAGTTGCCCCGACAGTCTAAATGACAGTTCCGCTTGCTTGGTTGCAGCAACTTTAGCGGGAAATGTGCGCAATGACGCGGCATTGACATCCTTCACTTCCAAAAGCTTCACAGGTCGAACCGTTGGCACCGTCACCTCAGAGGATTCCGCGCTGCAGCCAGCAAGTATAATGGTCAATACCATTAGTGAAAGAGAGGTTGTCAGGTGTTTCATAACGTAAATCCCATGCATTGTGACAAGATGTATCAAAGTTGTGGCAACGATAACAGGACTATTTGTTGAGTAAAATGGAATTATGTGGAACCATGGGTTCCAAAAAATGAAACTAAGTTTGCTTGATTTACCCTTGTGAGTGTGTGCAAAGTAAAAGGGCAGAATGGCCCCCATTTATTCTATTTTGAGATGTCACCATGAAAACCGAAGATGTTGCGCTGTTCCACCGTATTGTCGAAACTGGCAGTTTAGTGGAGGCTGCAGATATTTTAAATTTGCCTAAGTCGACCCTAAGTCGCCGCTTGCAAGCCTTAGAAGATGAACTCAATGTGAAGCTGTTCCATCGTCAGAGTCGGGCCATGACCTTAACGGCGTCTGGCAGCCATTTTTACGATAAAACTACGCCAATGTTGGCGACATTGGAGCAAACCCTATCGGAGCTGTCTGGCCAAGAGGCACAAGTTGCCGGTCATTTACGCATTCTGATTTTCCCCATCCCCGAGATTCTGCACATTACCCACGCTATTTTTGAGTTTATGGATCTCAACCCAGAGTTAACCGTCGAAATTATCGTCAGCTCTGAGCCTAAGGATATGATAAGAAACAACATCGACTTAGCCTTTATGCTCGAAGATGCCTTTAACGAAAATGAGATGGTGGCACGACACATAATTGACGAAACCGTGCATTTTTTTGCTAGCCCAGAATATCTAGAGAGAGCGGGTAAACCCCTCACGCCAGAGGAGTTACCCGCGCATAACTCCATTTTGTTCCGCTATCCTAATGGCCGAATTTTTAACGAGGTCCCCTTTGGTAAAGAGAAAACTCTGTCGGTAACTGGCAACCTGTGTGTGAACAGTTTGGGCACCTGTTTAGAAGCGACTTTAATGGGGCGAGGGATCTCAATGATGCCACTGCCTATTGCACAAGAGTATGTGGAAAACGGCAAATTAGTGATGCTATTTGAAGACGTGGAGCCCTATGAAGGTAAGTGTTTCTTGGTTTATCCCTCACGGCGTTTTATTAGCTTAGCGAGTCAACGATTTATCGACCATATGATGTTGGCGTTAGAGACATGCATCCAAAATGGTGCCTGCGATCGACAAGCCAAAACCAAAGGCGCGATTAAGCCCCTGATCTAAAATATGGCCTTGGATTTAATCCATAAACGTTGAGATTAACTAGAACATTAATCGGCGCTGATAATGAGGCCGAAGGGGGCAAGTAGTTGCTCTTGTTGCCATTGATTAATCATCACGCCCTCAAGCGCCACTGTGCGTGGATCTAAGCCGTCGAGTTCGACTCGGGTGAGGTTGGCGCCGCGCAGCTCAAAACTGCCCCACTGTTCAGGGCTAAACTCCCCGCCACTAAGGTCTGCGCCCTTCATTGACGCAGCCGTTAAATTAGCGCCGCGCCAGCGATTATCAAACAGTTCGCACGCTTCAAGGAGTACGCCATCAAAGTTACTGTAGGCCAAGTTGCAGCCAGTAATAAACCCACTGCAAAAATAGCTTTTCTGGGTGATGTAGTTGGTGAAACTGGCGCGATGAAAGTCGCTACCTTGTAAGTTACAGTCGCGAAACTCGGCGCCAAAACAGCGACTACCGGTAAAGGTTGCCATGCTCAGATTACACTGCTTAAAACTGGCATTGATTAAGGTGGCGTAGCTAAAGCTGCAACCAATAAGGTCGCCGCTTTCAATAAACTGGCAGCGTTCAAACTGGCAATCACTCAGGTCGGCATGGTTAAATTGGCAGCGGTAGAACTGACAGTCTTGAAAGTGGTGCGCTTGCAGATCTTCACCACTGAAATCATGGTCGACAAAATGTTGTTTCGTCATCAAGTTCATCGCTTAATCAGCTCCACATGTTCAGGGCTTTTATTCGGTTCGCTGATCCGCTTGGCCAAGATATAACAGGCGATGCCCATAAGAGTATTGGTTATCGGTAATGCCAGCAGTAAGCCCTTAACTCCGCCTAAGTAGGAGCCTAATGCGGCCAATGGCAGCAAGAGTAAAAATAACCGACACAGATTGAGCACGAGTGAGCTCATTGGGCGATGATAGGCGTTAAGGGACGTCGCCATTAGAATCACCATTCCCAGCGGGCCATAGGCGGCAGGGAGGGCAATAATATAGAAGGTCAGCCATTCAATCACTTGAGGGTCGCTACTAAATAACTCGGCAATCGGTGTGGCTAAAAATAGCAGTGGCAGATAGAGCAAGGTTTGAAACACCAGCACAAACTTAAGCGACAACAGCAGGGCATCACGGGCTCGTTCAGTCTGGCCTGCGCCAAGGTTTTGGGCAATAAAAGGCACTAAGCTCGATGACAACGCCATTACGGCAATTAACAACACTGACTCTAAGCGCGTTCCGGCCCCAAAGGCGGCCACAGCACTGTGATCGATACGCGCCAACATCGCCATAATGACAGCATTAGCCACAGGATTAAGCAGATTCATTAAGGCTGCAGGCTGAGCAATATGAGCCAGTTGGCGCCAGTTACAGCGCAGACGTTCAAGATTAAACTCGGCAAATTCGACTAAGTTACGTTTAATAATCAGTAAGTAACCCGACAGCGACAGCGCAACGACCCAAGAGATAAGTGTCGCAATGGCCGCACCTTGGATCTCTAAACGTGGAAATGGTCCAAGACCAAAAATCAGTAGGGGGTCGAGCACTAAGTTGATGATGGCGGCCAGCGCCATAATCTTAGCGGGTGATTTGGTATCGCCCGTGGCGCGTAACCCCTGGTTACCCACCATTAGTAGCACCAGCAATGGCGCGCCGAGGTACCATAAAAACATATAGTCGCGTATAAGCGGCAAGCTAGAATCGTTAGCGCCAAGCAAGGTAAACAGCGGGCCAATACAGAGGCTACCTAGCAGTGACAGCCCTGCCGTCAACCAAAAGGTGATCAGTAGGGCGTCGTGCAGAAACACCTTAGCCTTGGCACTGTTACCACTGCCAATGAGTCGCCCTAAATTGGTCGACACCCCAGCCCCAATGCCAATGGCAATGCTAGAGATCACTAAGGTTACAGGAAAGGTAAAACTAATAGCCGCTAATGCTTCAGTGCCTAACTGACTGATAAAAAAGGTATCCACAAGACTGAACCCAAGAATGGTTAAAATACCAATCAGGTTAGGGAGGCTCATGTTTAGCAGTACACGACCGATTGGCTGGCTGAGCAGCCCGTGTCTGTCTCTCATTAAAGTGGATTGCCTAGATTACAGAAGGAGGGCAATTCTATCAGGATTGGCTGATATTTTATAAAACCGAGTTAAAAAAAATGAGATTTTTTTTGTAAAGCCCTTGGATCTTGATGCAGCGACCCCCATATAACCAAACATCAGACGACATAAGGCTTATGTCGTATTACTTTGAAAAACCGCCAACGTTTGTTGGGCAAAAAAATCATTAGGAGAGTCCATAGATGAATATTCGTCCATTACATGACCGCGTCATTGTTAAGCGTTCTGAAGTTGAATCAAAATCTGCCGGTGGCATCGTACTTACAGGTAGTGCTGCTGAGCAATCAACTCGCGGTGTAGTCCTTGCAGTAGGCAATGGCCGAATTCTTGAGAACGGTAGCGTACAACCTCTAGACGTTAAGGTTGGCGACACAGTTATCTTCAATGAAGGTTACGGCGTGAAAAAAGAGAAGATCGACGGCGAAGAAGTCTTGATCCTATCTGAAGCAGATCTAATGGCTGTAGTGGAATAATCCACTAAGTTACTTTCTATCCCAGTTAAACCCAATTTTTTTAAAGGATACAGAACATGGCAGCTAAAGAAGTTCTTTTTGGTAATGACGCTCGCGTAAAAATGCTAGCAGGCGTAAACGTACTGGCTAACGCAGTAAAAGTTACCTTAGGCCCTAAAGGTCGTAACGTAGTACTAGACAAAAGCTTTGGTGCACCGCTTATCACTAAAGATGGTGTGTCAGTAGCAAAAGAGATCGAACTAGAAGACAAGTTCGAAAACATGGGCGCACAAATGGTGAAAGAAGTTGCTTCTAAAGCCAACGATGCCGCCGGTGACGGTACCACTACTGCAACCGTACTAGCTCAAGCAATCGTAACTGAAGGCCTAAAAGCCGTTGCTGCGGGCATGAACCCAATGGATCTTAAGCGCGGTATCGACAAAGCGGTTATCGCAGCCGTTGCTGAGCTTAAAACCCTATCTCAAGAGTGCAGCGACACTAAAGCTATCGCTCAAGTAGGTACTATCTCTGCTAACTCTGACGAGTCAATCGGTGAAATCATCGCAACAGCGATGGAGCGTGTTGGTAAAGAAGGCGTTATCACAGTTGAAGAAGGTCAAGCACTCGAAAACGAACTCGACGTCGTTGAAGGTATGCAGTTCGACCGTGGTTACCTATCTCCATACTTCATCAACAAGCCAGAAACCGGCAGCGTAGAGCTAGAAAGCCCATTCATCTTGTTGGTTGATAAGAAAGTATCAAACATCCGTGAACTACTACCTATCCTTGAAGGTTTAGCAAAAACTGGTAAGCCACTGCTTATCGTTGCCGAAGACGTTGAAGGCGAAGCATTAGCAACATTAGTTGTAAACAACATGCGCGGTATCGTTAAAGTCGCAGCGGTTAAAGCACCAGGCTTTGGCGACCGTCGTAAAGCCATGCTACAAGATATCGCTATCCTAACTGGCGGTACTGTCATTGCTGAAGAGATTGGCCTAGAGCTTGAAAAAGCGACCCTAGAAGACCTTGGTACGGCTAAGCGCGTTATCATCACTAAAGATGACACCACTATCATCGACGGTAATGGTGAGCAAGAGCAGATCCAATCTCGCGTTGCACAGATCAAGATCCAAGCTGAAGAGTCAACTTCTGACTACGACAAAGAGAAACTACAAGAGCGTATGGCTAAACTTGCCGGCGGTGTTGCAGTGATCAAAGTGGGCGCAGCCACTGAAGTTGAAATGAAAGAGAAAAAAGCCCGCGTAGAAGATGCACTACACGCGACCCGCGCCGCCGTTGAAGAGGGTGTCGTAGCTGGTGGTGGTGTTGCACTAATACGTGTAGCGAGCAAGATTGGCGAAGTTGAAGTATTAAACGAAGACCAAAAGCACGGTGTGGTTATCGCACTACGCGCTATGGAAGCGCCACTACGTCAAATCGCTACTAACGCCGGTGAAGAAGCATCAGTTGTCGCTAACAACGTGAAGAACGGTACTGGTAACTATGGTTACAACGCAGGTAACGACACTTACGGTGACATGCTAGAGATGGGTATCCTTGACCCAACTAAAGTGACGCGTAGTGCGCTACAGTTCGCGTCATCTATTGCAGGCCTAATGATCACAACAGAAGCTATGGTGGGCGAAGTTGCTCAAGAAGCTGGTGCTGGTGGTGATATGGGCGGCATGGGTGGAATGGGTGGTATGGGCGGTATGGGCGGCATGATGTAAATTTTACGGGCCTAAATCTGTGATAGCTGCGTTGCTTCACTACTCGTTTAGTACACTAAACGTCGCGGTAAAGCGCCTTGCTCTAACAAGATTTATACCATGTAAAATGCTCTGCTGGTCTTAAGCCTCACAGCCTGAAACCAAACTTCTTGTAAAAGAATAGAGAAAGCCCCGATACTTTGAGTATCGGGGCTTTTTGTTGGCTGAAATTGAGTAAGGTGAGTGAGCGGTTTGGGCTAGCTCTAAAGGTGTAAATTACTACACTTTTAGGCCGATTAATGGCTGGGTAATAACAAAGGTGTACGAAGTTACACTTTATGTGGTATCGAAACGCTAAATTTCACTAAAGTGTATGAAGCTACACTTTAATGTTGAATCATCGAATAGTTAGGGCTAAAGTGTATCAAGGTACACTTTTAGTTAACCTTACGGAATTTACGTTATGGCATCTTCGCTAAATCAACAATCCTTGGGATCACTGGTTAAAGAAAACCGCAAAAAAGCTGGACTGACTCAAGAGGTGGCGGCGATGTTGTGCGGTGTCACTAAAAAGACGTTGATCCGAGTAGAGAAAGGTGAAGATGTTTATATCTCTACGGTGTTTAAAATTCTTGATGGATTGGGCGTCGCTATTGTTGCTAAGCAAAAAAGCAGTGAAAACGCGAGTGGGTGGTACTAGTTTATGACCGATTCAGTCAAGCTTGTTCTGGATATGCATCTGGGCGATCGCATTATTGGTGAGTTGTCGTTCGACCCTGATACCGAGACATTTGCCGTTAACTATACCGACAAGTGGCAGCAAAATGGTTTTCCCATATCACCCATGATCCCGCTAGATGGCAGTGGGCGTAGTAACCAAATAGCCATGTTCTTGGCTAATTTATTGCCTGAGAACAAAGGGCTCGACTATCTGGTTGAATCGCTAGGTGTGTCTAGGGGCAATACCTTCGCGCTTATTCGTGGAATCGGTTTAGATACCGCAGGTGCAATTGCCTTTGCTCCTCAAGGCGTATTATTGCCTGCTAACTTATTTCGAGAAATAAGCGACGCTGAAGTAATAAAGCGACTCGAGGATCCAGATAGCTGGCCAATGGAGATCTGGGACGGCAAACCAAGGCTATCGGTAGCGGGTGTGCAGTCAAAATTAAATCTGTTCTATAACGGTGAAGCATTTGGTTTTGCTGAAGGTGCGCTTTCTTCGACCCATATTCTCAAGTTCGAAAAGCACCAGCATTTAGTGATCAATGAATTTCTGACTATGCGGTTGGCTAAGGCCATCTCAATGAATGTGGCCAATGTCGATATCAGCTACTTTGGCGAATATAAGGCGCTTAGTGTTGAACGCTTTGATCGCCGTTATCTACCAGCCGAACACAAGGTGCTGAGAAGGCATATCATCGATAGTTGTCAAACACTCGGTTTTAGCGTTAACAAAAAGTATGAGCGTAATTTTGGTACTGGCCGCGATGTAAAAGATATCCGTGAGGGCGTTAGCTTCGCAAGGCTGTTTAGTCTAACGAGTCAGTGCGCTAATCCTGCCGCCGCTAAGCAAGATATGTTGCAGTGGGCGTTATTTAATTTACTGAGCGGTAATGCCGATGCCCACGGCAAAAACTACTCATTCTTTATGACACCCACAGGCTTAGCGCCGACGCCATGGTACGATTTGGTGTGCGTGGCGCTGTATGATGATTTTGAGCAAGAGTTGGCAATGGCGATTGATGATGAATTCGATACCAACAAGATTTATGCCTATCAGCTCGCCGCATTTATTGATGAGATAGGCTTACCAAGAGCTTTGCTAGTCAATAATTTAACTCAAATGGCGACTAAGATAACCCAAGCCATAGATGAGGTTATCGCAATGCTCCCCGCGCTTGATAAGGCCGAGCAAGCCTTTGTCAATAATTACAGAGCGCAGCTACTGGCAAGGTGTGAACGCTACCTAGCTATGGCACCGGAAATTAAAGATATAGAGCTGTAGTTTTGGTTAAAGTTAAAGTTAAAGCTTTAGCTAAAGCTGCCTTGCAGCCGAGCTAAGCGTGAATGAGTCCAAACTTCGTGTGGATTTGAGGTCACCATCGTGGCGCTTCGCCCACACCAGAGCAAGGAGGACAGCTAGCTTGAAAAACGCCGTTCCTGTGGGGATGCGGGCGAAGTTTAGCCACTATTGTGAACATCTGAACAAGGGAAGGCGACACTTCACCAGAAGCTGTGAGTATTTGGCTGTTAACTAAGTTAAAAACATCTATAAACACCTTCCACCCTTAGTTGAACAACCTGAGTTGAACCCACTCGGTTGAAAGTGAGCTATATGTGTCTGTTTTAAGCCTTTAACGTCAGTTTTGCTTGAGCTGTCAGGGATATTGGCAGCGCGCAGAGACAAAAGCCTAGTTCTCATCGACATGTGCAGTATTGGTTGGTTATGTCTTTGATTAATAGTGGCTGGCTTTAGTTTTTTGGTATGAACTTGGATAAACTGCCTTTTAATTTTCAGATATAACTGGCAAAATGCGTAAATGGCTGTATAAATAAACAGTGTTCATTTTGGTGGTATGTATAACTTTTGTCTAGTTGAAACTCGCAGATAGTTAGATTTTCTGATGAAATTTTGATTGTATGAGTTTACTATTCGCCCTTAGATAGAATTAAGAGCTAAATCATGAAAGCGTTATTGTCGATTAAACCTGAGTTCGTAGCAAAGATCATCTCTGGCGAAAAGCTATTTGAATATAGGAAGGCTATATTCAAAAGACCCGATGTTAAGTCTGTAGTTATTTATTCTACGATGCCGGAAGGGAAGATCGTTGGTGAATTTATGATTGGTGAGATTTTGGCTAAACATCCAGCAGATTTGTGGGAAGAGACTAAATCTGCGTCGGGTATTAACAAACAGTTCTTTGATGAGTACTTTAACGAACGCAATATCGCTTATGCTATTCAGATTAAAGACTTTAAAAGATATGAAACACCTATAGACCCATACAAAAAAGAGATGGGCTTTAAGGCACCACAGTCTTTCAAGTACTTAGATGGTGCGTCTAAATTATGTTTTAGTTGATAATGACCGAGCTTATGCTCGTTTTTTTATAATATAAGGTTAGGGATTAATGAAAGAGATATATTTTATATCAGGTATACATGGTGTAGGTAAAGGAACTCTTTGTCATCAACTGAATGCAGAGCTTGGGCTACCAATTTACTCTTGTAGTGACTTGATAAAACAAAACTCAGGCTATATAGAGAATAGTAAGATTGTTACTACAGCTGAACGGAATCAGGAAGCTTTAATTCAAGGTTTGAGAAAGATTAATGAAAAACGTTTTCTGTTAGATGGTCACTTTTGTTTAATAGGTAAAGAAAAGGGTATCATCGAGCTAGATTATGACGTTTTTGATGCGATAGCCCCTGTTGCAGTTATTAATGTAGTGTGTGAGCCGTCAGTTATTCATGAAAGATTACTAAATCGTGATGGTAATGCTATTAATGTCGATAAACTGGAATTGCTTCAATTAAAAGAAACGGCGAGAGCCAAAGAATATTGTGAAATTAATTCAATCTCTTTATATGATTATCAATCATCCAACCCGATTGATCTATTAGTAAAAATTCTCAGCTAATCAGACAAGAAGCACCTAAAGGTGCTTATTGCTTTTATCTTTAAATCAAAATTTTTCGATCAAGTTCTGAGATGTCAATAATTTTATTAAATTGCTGATCTGTTAGCTTCAGTACGCCCCAATAGTCATCTCTATTTAGACCTGCCTTATCAGCGAGATCTCTGCGAATAGGTCGCTTGGGAAGTGCTGCGTTATACGTAAAGTTAATAATATATGTGTACTTTTTTTGACGATAGATTGTGCGTAATTCAGCATCGTCAAATACGCAAAACTTGACACAGGCATTTACAAAATCATCTTCATTATTGTATTTATCTATGGTGTGGACATCTTCGATAACACAAAGTGATGTCGCTACAGCACTATATTCAGCAGCACTTTGGCCATCTCGAGTACGATAGATCACGACTGCATCGCCGCGCTTAAAATCTAGCACTCCATTCATTCCGCAGATATAAACTTTGTGAATGCTATTTGAGTGTGAAACATCCTTTACTACATTAGTTCCTTCCGTAAATAATATTGAATCAGGAAATAGCTTAGTATGGTGTTGTGGATAGATACTAAGTAAATACTTATTATTTCCAGATATATTGACGAATGGGTAGTCTTTATCTACATCATCATAGACTTTGCTTAAGTCTCGTAATAGAACATTCTCAGTGCCATTACTTGTTGTCTTTGTTGCATATTCTTCAAAGCCATAGCGCTTGAACAGATCAGAAAGATATTTGTGCTTTTGCCCAAATACTGTTACGTAAATATCATCTACATTTGGTGACTGAGCTAATGCGTAGTCAAAAATTTTCTTCAAATATCGATCACCTCGACGAGTTTGCATTGGGTTAAATTTAAATGTACCCACCTTCATATGTTGCGTATTTGGTAGTGGGGGATACGTATCATTCCCTGGGCCTTGCTCAAACTTACAATACAAGAAGCCTTCAATTGTCCCTGCAACATTATATAGAACAAGAGCATTGTTATTGGCCTTTCGCTCAAACCAATCCGAGAACTCTGTATAGTCAGCCTTTAAGCTGTCAAAAAATGGATCATTTAAATTTATGTCTGAAAATTTTTGTACTACTAGATTTTCCATATGTTAAAGCCTTAGTTTAATTATTAAATAAGTGGGTCAGAGAAGCTTTCCAATTCTCTTAAATCACTCGCTGGCCACAACCACATTCTTGGCAGTTCAAGGTGTAGGTTTCTTGTCGTTTTTGAACTCTGGTATTCTTGCTTTTGCACTGCGGGCAGGCTTGTTTCATCGGTGTGTTTTTAGTGCATTGGTTGCAATGTATGTAATAGCCGAATTTGCCATACATTGGGGTGTAATTCGTTGATTCCCCGCAATGCTTGCAGCGTAGAACTATCTGAATTATTTGGCTTTTATCAGCTGTTTTTTGTTGCTCAGGTTCTGCTGGTATTGGTTGAGCTGGCATTTGTTGAGCAGGTGCTGTGCTAGCGGCTGCAGTTACTGGTGTGTTTGCTAGTGGCGCAGTGCTTTGCTCGGTCGCTATTTTGCTTGTTTCTGGTGCAGCTGCATTCGGTGCGATATGTTGCTTGATAAGAAATGAGGCGACAGATTCGAGTTCTTGTTGATTGAAAGCTGGGCGTGTATCGCTGGTATTTATAAACCGAGCGAATTTACTTTTTAGGTTCATCACCTTGTCGAGTTTCTCTACCAGAAACTCTGATTTTATCAGCTTGTCTGATACGGCCTTGGGCATCGACTTTCTATCAATAATGGCATCACTGGATACTGCACACAGGTGATCCCAGCATCGACCTTTGAAGCCTTGTTGTTTAAAGCCAAGCAATTTACCTAAAATCTCACTGCGATGGTGCATCAATAATTCGAGTAATAGAGCTTGTTGCAGTTCTACTTGCTTGATGGGCGAGGGCATGCCTTGCCATTTATCAGTCTTGCCTTGATTGATGCTTAGGCTGCGCGTCCATTCCTGTTGCTGGTTGACCTTTACCTGACCTCTGATGCTCTTCGATTCAATTAGAATGAAACCGTAGCTATAGACTATGAGGTGGTCGATTTGGGCGGTTTCATCGTTAAAGCGGAACTTAAAATCGTTGATCACCAGCACTTGTGGATGATCTTTGAAGGCACGGCGCAGAAAGAAGGCGACGTTTTGTTCTTGCTGTTGGCCAGCAATCGCTTGGGGTGATTGAGTGTTTTGCACTGATTTGCTTTTTAGAATCATCTATCAACAGCATCCATTCTCTGCTTTAGTCTTTTCGTTAGGTAAGCGTTAGCAGTCTGATAAAAGTCAGCTTTATAATACATAGCCTTAGTATAAAAAAGCTACTGAAAATTCGTCGATTATCCTTCCATCGTTAGCAACGCACCTCATGTCACATAAACTTAGAATAAGTGACACCGTCAGCATTGTTGCCCGCAATTAGGTTGTGTGCAATTTAATTGTGGGGTATGGTTACGCCATATGAGTGTAATGCCTGCCGATAACAGGGATTAACTCACCCCAATTAATCACCTTTAGTAATAGGAAATACCATGAAAGCAGTAATAAAGATTGGCCAAGGGGCGATGATTTTATTCATGACACTAATGAGTAATACAGCGAGCTATGCCGCCACAGTATCCGAAGCGGAGGTGGATAAATCAGACACTAAAGTGGTGAATATTGATGAAACCAGTTTTAGCTGCATCCGCGACATGACGCCAGTGCGTCACTTTTATGTTGATAATCTGCTGGGTAATATAGAAGGCACATTAGCTGCTGCGAATTCGCCTGAGGGCGCTATTTATCCCACAGGCTCTGTGGTGCAACTGGTGCCGACCGAGGTAATGGTTAAGCGTGAGCCTGGCACCTTTGTGGCAACCAATGATTGGGAGTTTTTCGAGTTAGAGGTCGATGAGAGCGGCTCTAAAATTGCAAAGCGCGGTTTCGTTGATGTGGTCAATCGCTTTGATGGCAACTGCTTTGCGTGTCATGTGCCAGCTAAAGAGAAGTGGGACTTTATTTGTGAGTCTGGCCATGGCTGCGAACCTATTCCTATCGACCATAAAATGACAGGCGCATTGCAACGCTCAGATCCACGTTGTGGTGATACGGCGTTGGAGTCTGGTGATACTATGGCGCTGATAAAACTTAAGATGATGGTTGGTGCAGGTTTGACCAAAAAGTGGTTTGAAGACCTGTTCTAATACCATTAGGCAGTATGTGATAGGCGATTAATCACAGCAACTCACCTTAGGCATAGATTTTAATCTATGCCTAAGGTTAGGTGACTACAATGTGTGGTTAGATGCTCGACTTCAACCATTAACAGAGGGATCTACCTGCATGGATACACAACATTCAGCACCTACTCGCCGCATGCCTTGGGTGGCTATTGGCGTCGTTATCTCAATCGTGGCCATATTTGGGCTGTTATTAATGATGATGCCTAAAGGGTTTAAAGCGACTCATGAGCAGATAGGCACAGGTAAGCCTGCGGTGGTGTTTGTGTATGATCCTAATCTTGCTCTGAGTAACAGCCAGACCGAACAGATGAACGAAGCGCGTGCGCACCTTGGTGATAAGGTATTATTTTTGTTAGCAAGAACGGGCACACCAGAAGGGCAGCAGTTGATTGCTAAATACAAGGCTGGGCCCGCTGAACTGTTACTGTTCGATCCTGCCGGAAACCTCATCAAGAGACAGTTCGCGGTGAGCGATGCCAACCAGCTAATGCGTTGGGTACGTTAACGGCCATTGGGCTAGTGTCTCGCTGCGAATAAGTCACCAATAATGTAAAGCCCTGATAACTTATGTTGTCAGGGCTTTTTTGTGTAATGCGGTCCACTTTCCCATAGCAAAATGAAAGGTTTTTGTTTTTTTGCGGGTCTATAGCGAAAAAATAGGAGTCTATATGTCTGCATTACTAAAACCCATTAGCCATAATCTGAGTTTGTTAATTGCCAGGGGGTTACTGGGTTGTTTTTTATTCTTAACCGCTATGACTCGCTTTACCGCGGGGGATGCCATTTACTTCAATAAACAACTCGCGGCGATTAATTTGCCAGATATGCCTTGGCTGTCGGCAGTATTGGGGGGAATACAGCTGCTGGTCGTGTTAGCGCTTTTGCTGCCTCAACATAAGTGGAGCCAGGTTACCCTGTACGCTTATGCTGTGCTTGCGACCGTGCCCTTATTGATGCTGTTTACCCATCCTGTTTGGATTGACGCACTTGGCGGTTTTCCTGCAATTGGCGCCGGACAAGGGCTAATAAAATATTTGGCAATTGTGGCCGTGACACTTTATGTGGCCTCTCATTATGGCGATCACTATCGGATTAAGCGCATGGCAACAGCCTTGCTTGCGGCCGGTATTGTTTTAGTCATGGCATGGATTGGCGCGATGAAGTTTACTCAAATTGAAGCTGATGGTATTGAAGGCTTGATGAGCACCAGCCCATTGTTTAGTTGGATATATGCCATTTTTAGTGTGTTGCATGGCTCATACTTTATCGGTGTCATTGAGCTCATTGCCGTCTTGGGCATATTGCTGGCCTCTTGGTCTCGCACAGCTTATGTGTTGGGGCTTGCCGTCGCCGCCTTGACGTTTGCAGCGACTCAAACCTTTGTTATCACTTTGCCCGCTTACGAAACCAGTTTGGGTTTTCCTGTGTTAACCGGAAGTGGCCAATTCATTGTTAAAGACTTAGCCCTACTGGCGGCGTGTATTATTTTGTACGCAAGGCTAACGACTACACATGTGCAGGCTGAATAAGTGTCATCTCATGTTTTCCTGCAATCCCATGGTTTGGCGAGACTGTTAGGTGCTCACGGTCGGTAAACGTAGCGCGTAAACAGGCACACTCCCGCGGCAAAAATATAGAAAATTTGTAGTTGCTCGACAATTGGAAGTTGCGGGAATTCGCTGTTATTCATCACGCTCAAGCTGGTTAGTAGCAGTAATAACGTGGCTAACAATAAACACTGTGCCTGCTTGGTGACCAATGAGGTGTTGAGCGCGCTCGCCGCATAAATACTACTCCAGCCGATGATCGCCCCTAAGGCCACATCAATGGGCCAGTGGGCACCAACGGACACTCTCGACAGTCCAACAAGGACGGCTAATGAGAGCAATAATATCCGGCTCAATTGTCGTGTTGATGAGAGAAAAACGGTGCCAGCGAGTAAAAATATGGTTGCGGTATGCCCTGAGGGAAAGCTATTGCTATGGCGCGCGTCGCCGACGATATGCAGTTGCGCTAACAGGGAGGCTGGACGTGAAGCATCAAAGTAGTTTTTAAGAAGATGGGTGGCAGCGAGGCAGATAATTGCTGCCAGCATTACCCGTAATATCCAAGCTGGTTTAAAGCATAGAATGATGATTAACAAGCTCCCAGTAACAATGCCATTACCTAGGTCTGTGATACTGGCAAGCAGCGCCGGGCTAAAGTGCTGGCTCGCCTGATTAACGAGTAAGAATAAGCTGTGGTTAGTGCTTTGCTTCATCATGAGGACAAATCCGCAGACCAAAATAAACAGCACCCATAAAAAGCCAGATTCACGCTTTCTTTGAAGGAGAAAGGTTTGGTGGTGATTTGTGTGTTGTTGCTCGAAGCTTAGGCTTAGTGGGTTCATTAGGTGCTCTTGTTAATTCAGCTTGCTCCTATTTTATGATTGGCTGAGTGAAAGAAATGTCACTGTGTTCTGACCGATTGCAAGTGAATGGTCGCGAACGCGCTGCACTGGCACTTAATCGTCTATGTTATCCCCAAATCACTCTTGATGCTTTGCGACTCTGTGCTCAATTAAGTGATGGGTCAGGTGTCGGTGGCTGCGAAAAAGTCGTTGTTGAAAAGCGCTGGGGTGTTAAAATGCGCCCCTCATCGTTGGGCCTGACAGATGGCGTTCTATTCAGCTCTTGTCTGCCTACCTACTATTTTCCATTACTGATTAGAGTGTCTATGAAACGGATTTTGTTGTTATCCCTGCTTGCCTTATCCTACCAGGCTGTCGCCGTTGAACCCTTGATTCACACGCCAAAAGATATGGAGCCTACTTGGGTCGACGATATTCTGGATATTTTCGGTGCTGACGGTGAGTTTGATGAAAGCAAACCTATCGATATGAGTTACCTGCCAACGGCTTATTACACGCCAGAGAAGAAGTTTGGCGTTGGCCTGTTGATGGTGGGGCTATACAAAACCGACGGGGCCGCGAGTGATGAGCAGCCTTCATCTTTGGTGTTGAATTCGTTTGTATCGATGAACAATTCGTATGGCGTTGAAGTGGAAAACATGACGTTTTTCAACGGCGGTAAGCAGCGCTTATTATTGGGGCTGGAGTTACATAACGAAGCGTCTGTGTATTATGGCCAGGGGATTGCCGCTGGCGATATCGACAGTAATCATCATGAGTTTGATGAGCAGCTTTACAGCTTTACACCGCGCTGGATGACTGAGGTGGCGGACAACTACTTTTTAGGTGTCGGGGCCGACTTTACCTACGCCAGTGCCGATAAGTTAACCTTGGTTGATACCGATCTGCCTATACCATCTGATGCTATTTTGCCTGATAATTTTAGCTCAGGTGTGGTGCTGACCAGTATCTATGACTCTCGTGATTATCGACTTAATGCCACTAAAGGCTGGTTATTTCAGCTTGATGCTGGGCTTTATCAAAACAGCGAGTACTCGACATTTTCGACCTATAATCTTGAGCTGGCCAACTATATTGATTTGAGCTCGACATCACTACTTAGCGGCGCCCCAGGGCTTATCGCTTGGCAAGTGCAGGGACACTTCACCAGTGGCGATGTGCCATGGAACATGCTGCCAGACTTAGGTGGTTCAAGTGCGATGCGTGGTTATATCAAGGGCCGCTATCGTGATGAGCAGATGATGATGGGGCAAGTTGAGTATCGTCTGCCTATCTTCCAACGTTATGGCATGGTCTTTTGGGGTGGTTTGGGTAGCGTGGCCTCTAAGGTGAGTGAACTCAGTGATGAGCTGATGACCTCTTATGGCGCTGGCTTTCGTTTTAAAATTAAAGACAACATCAATTTACGCCTCGATATCGGTGTGGGTGAAAATGAAACCAACTTTTACCTCAACGTGAACGAAGTGTTCTAGGCATGATGCGTTTATCTGCCTGCATGCTGGGCTGTGTGCTCGCGTTAACTTCGGTGTTGGCGTTTGCTGAAGATGCTTTGGTTGATAAGGCCAAAGTATCGGTCAGCGCTGCGCCTGTATCATCTCAAACTCTGGTTAAGGCATTGGCGCCCCAGTGCATGCGTCAGTCAGATTACGACATTTATCTTAGCGGCATCCATACAGGTACCATGAGCCGAACCGAAACTTGGCACGGGGAAACGGCGGTGGTGACCTCTCATAGTAAAGCCAGTATTTTAGGCATAGGCACTGAGTATCGTCAGCGGGCAGAGCTCTCTTGGTCTACGACAACTCATGAGTGGCTCACCGATAAGTTTCACCAGCAGGTAAGTGGTTTTCGCGCCAGAGACTTACAGGCAAATTTTAGTGCTAATGGTCGCGAGTCTCGGGTCAACGTAGACGGAGATATCGAGCATTATCACTCTTCTTCGATCGCACTGCGAGACGTGGATACGTTGGCGATTCAGATGCGCCACCTCTTGCTGCAAGGTCGCCAGCAGTTTGCCTTAATCAGACAAGCGTCAGATGCCATAGAGCCTTATCAATATTATGTGCAAGCTAAGCAAACAAAAACGATAGCGCCTTGGGGGAACCTCTCGCTCATCCCGGTTGAGCAAACTGGGGCCGAAGACGTGACCTACTATTTCGCTCCTGAGCTAGACTACCAACTTATTCAAGCGCGTTACCATGGCATTGTGTTGCAAGGCCTTATTGAACTGAATCACTATCACTCTACTTGTCAGTAATGGTAAGTACCTGCTGTTAAGTGTTAACGGATGAGATATACCTGTGCTCTCTAATCTAATATTGAAGGTACATAATCAAAAAAGCCGAGTGTTGATTCACTCGGCTTTTTATTAGCTTGGCTGAAGCTTACGGCTTTAAGATCACTTTTACCGTGTCGTCTAGATCTGCTTCGTCGATGTAACCAACAGCATTAGGGGTAGAGGCGACGGTTGACTTCATTGCCGCCGCGCTGCTAACTGTCGCTGGTGGATTACCTTTACCGGTAAATACCTGTTTTGACCAGTAGGCTTTCAATTGCGCATCGCTCTTGCGTGTCACTTTGTCGTGGAACTCAGAGCGGGTAGCGTTACCTTCATCAAGTTCAAAAGGTACAGAAGAGGATGAGCCTTTACCTAGGAATAATTTCTTGGCATCAGACGCTGAAATATCGCTGGTTCCTGGGGCACCAATTAACACTACAGCGGCTTGTGCTGAAACCATGCTGCATAGGCTAAGCGCTACGATAGAGAGTAGTTTTTTCATTGTAGCGCTCCTTAAAATACTACGTCGAATTTAACGGTATACACAGTGACATCGTCATATTCTTGCAATACATTGCTTTGGAATCCACCTGAAGTGTCGCCAAAGTCGGTAGCGTAAGTCACATCAAATTTCACCGCGAGATTGTCCAATGCATCCCAGCGCAGACCACCGCTGTATGAGGTACGTTGGCCGTTGAACAGTGCCGCAATCAGTGCGCTGCCCTGACTGAATACAGGTCTTTGGTCATCATCTTGTGACTCATAATAGGCGGCAGTCACATATGGTGTAAACGCGTTAATGCGGTAGCCTAAGGTGATATAGCCTGCATCTGAATCCGTATATTGGCCATCTACTTCGGCTCGAGTCCATTCGGTGACAGCGAGGAACTCACCGTTGTCATAGCTTGCGCCCACGCCTGTAAAGGTGGCTTTTTCATTGTCGAGCGTTAGTAGTGGTACTGATGCTTCGATAGAGATTGGCAAACCAGTGACAGGGTCTTGCGACGGAATTGTCACAGAGCGGCTGATGGTGCCATCTAAGGTTGATTGGCCGTATACGGCTCGTAGGGTCCAGATCTCATCGGTCCATGTTAGGTTGGCGCCGAGTATATTTTTGATATCTGTGCCAGACTCTTCAGATTCACCGCCAAAGGCTTGCACTGTTAACGTAGAGTCATCAAACTCAAATTCATAGCTGACATCACCACCGGTATAGGTTGTAAAGGGGACTGAGCCATAAACTTCTTCTGGTGGACGCGCAAAAGGCTGGGCGTAACCCACATCTAAGTAATCTGAGTACATAAATAGTGGCACACGTAGTTTACCGCCGCGCAGTTGTACTCCGCCGTCAAAACGATGCGACACGTATGCCCATTCTGCTTCGACATCCCAATCGTTTTCGCCCTTCATCATGAGCTGCATTACCGCTTGGGTGCTGTCGGTGATCGCAAAGGTCGCTTGGAAGCCTAGCTTACTTTCTTCACTAAAATCTGCCGAGGTACTTGAGCCCAAATAGCCAGAGTTATTGTCTGCAGAGACATAGGCTCCGCTCATAAAACCATTAAACTTGAATCTGTCTGTTAAGCTGGCAGTTTGTTGTTTTTGCAAGGTTTGCACCTGCTGCTCTAGTTTTGCTATCTTCTGCTCATTGGTTTCTTCTGCAGCAAAACCTTGTGCGGATACCAGCGAAATAGATATCGCAAACGGCAGTGCTTTAAGCGCCGTATTAAAGGTATGTCTTGTGTTCATCATATGCTCCCGGTTGATCTATTTTTTGTATTAATCGATTAAACTTTAAATTGGTCGGTGATGGTGGTCAGTTGTTTGCTGACCCCTTCGATGTCGTAACTGATGCCACCGAGTTCATCGGTAGTGGCTTTCACTTTTTGAGCGTTACTTTCAATTTCAGCGACGTATTGCTGTATTAGCACAGAGGTATTGTGTTGCTCCTCTGTGGCAGCCGCTATCTGTTCATTGACCACTACGATCGCGCTAACTTTGTCCGTAATGCTCACCAATGCATCGCCCGCAAGCGACGTACTCTGCACCCCTTCATCGGCGGTTTCTATGCCGCGTTGCATCGCTTCTACCGCTTGGGTTGAGGTTGAGCTTAGCTCTTGCAATACCTGCTGGATCTCTTCTGTTGAGGATTGGGTGCGCGATGCGAGCGTTCTCACTTCATCGGCAACCACGGCGAAGCCACGTCCCTGTTCACCTGCTCGTGCTGCTTCAATGGCCGCATTAAGCGCCAATAGGTTAGTTTGCTCGGCAATACCGCGGATGGTGCCTAAAATCGCATTCACATTGCTAGTAAAAGCGTCCAGTTGATTAACAACAATGGCAGTGGCTTTTACTTCATCGGATAAGCGGTTAATGGTGGCAATGGCATTTGCCACAACGGTTTGACCACGCTGTGCTTCTTGGTTGGCATTATCGGCCTCTGACGCGGCATTCGTGGCGTATTCTGCAACGTGTTCAACGCTGACAAACATTTCACGCATCGCATTGGATATCTGATCAACCGATTGAGACTGTTCGGTGACGGTGCTTTCGCTGTTTCTGCAACTGTCTAGCAGTGTCGTCGACACCTTACCTAGGCTTTCTGTGGTTCGTTGCGTGTCGGCAATTGAGGCTTGCAGTTTAGTTACAAACTGATTAAACCAATGAACTAATACGGCAATTTCATCTTTACCGTCATATTGAATACGTGAACGCAAATCCCCTTCACCTTCGGAGATATTACGCAGTGAATCAGTGACATTATTGAGGGTGACAATAATAGAGTTATTGACAAAATAGCCCACTACGATCAGGAAAATAGACGCGACAATACCTATGGTTAGCATAGATGTTGATGCGTTATCGGAGCTTTCTAACGTGTTTTGAATTGATTGCGCAAATTGCTCTGAAAAGTCGAGTTGCTTAGCGTTAAATTGCTGAAGCAGCTTATTATAGCGCTCAGCATTTTCAGCGGCTTGGTTTTTAATCACATTAAAATCGACATCATCTTTAAGAAACTCATTAACCAAGCCTTTGGCTTTTTGATGATAAACCTTGAGATCATTGCTCATGGATTGAGCTTGGGCGGCCTCGTTAGGCAGTAGTCGAGCGATGTCATTTAAGTTATTAACTATCTGTTCAACCATCTTGTCGACGGTGATGAGCGAATCCTCTTCGCCTGTCGTCACTGCTGACTGAATATTTTGGTCGAGCTGAATAATTAAGCCTTCATTGATAGTTGCCAGCTTTAATACCGGAAACAGCTGAGTGTTAACGTAGTTGAGGCGCTCGGCGTTATCTTTAACGCTTTGATTATTAACTACTAATGAGAAAATAAATGAAGCAATTGCCACCAGAGTTAATAGTACTATTCGATGTTTAATCTTTAACTTGTTTAGTTTCATATTCTAGCCTTGGCTGCCTACGGCGAGTAAAACGATTGCACAACACTACTGGCTATAAAATTGATAATGATGATAAACCCAGCTGTTCATCCATTACCTAGCCCAATGCAAAAAACGAGAGACTTCCGTGTGTAGGAGGCTGCAAACTGCATACTTTCCTAATTTTGCGTCCAATAATTAAAAAGTGCACTACATAGTAACTAGTCGATAACTGTGCTTTAAGCAACATTATCCCTATGATTACTAATGATCATTTTTAGATCCGTTAACGTGAATTTAGAGTGAAGCGCCCGTGCAATAAACGGTGCTATAGAGTTGAATTGGAGCTTTCCTTGAATGACATCTGACTTAGCATTGGTGTGCTGCTGGTAAGTCGTTTTGGTTTTCTACCTGAGTTATCTACTCGTTGTGCAATTCCAAGCCGTTATTCAACCTTTCTTAACGCCAATGGCGTTAGGGGCTCTTCGGTTTAAATTGATCAGTATCAATACCAATCACTCGGCAAGTCCTTGCCCTGAGTTACTGCAATAATGCTGAATTAGTTAACTCAACACTCATTTTGGTAACAATATTAACATCCAGAGTATAAGGCCAAGGTAATCAAGTGTATACAGATGTATCACGTTTTTTTGCTGAAACACCGTGGCGAATGTCGATTTTTGTAGGCATCTAACATCCCTAGGTTGAGTTTAAGCTTGGTTTAAGTGTTAAGGTCGATCATGTGGATGTAACAAGCATAACGATTAATCAACCTTGACGCGGTTAGCGTCTGTTGAGAGCAATAAGACAATAAAAAGGAGAGCACGCGTGAAGAGATTCGTCATTGCAGCCCTGTGTATGTTTATGCCTATCAGCATAGCCGTCGCAGAGCAAAGTAAAACCCTTTCAGTGGATCTGTTGTGGCAACTGAGCCGCATTGCTAGCCCAGTTATTTCTCCTAATGGTGAGATGATTATTGCGCCAGTAACTGAGTATGACGTACCCGAGGATAAGGGGAGCACGCAACTGTGGTTGTTTGACCATGAGGGTAAGTCTCAACGTCCGCTGACGGCTAAAGGACTGCGAGTCAGTGAGCCTGTGTTCTCGCCTGATGGCAAGACCCTCGCTTTTATCAGTAAGCGTGATAAAGATGAAGTCGGGCAGGTGTATCTGCTGCCAATGAGTGGCCCAGGTGAAGCCCAGCGATTAACCGATGTGCCCAGTGGGGTGAAGGGGCTGAAGTGGGTCGGCGAGCATATCTATTTTATCAGCGCGGTTTTTCCTGGCAAAAACTGGCAAGAGACAGAGGAGCAATTGAAAGCCGATAAAGATAACAAAGTCTCTGCCCATCAATGGAATGCCTTGCCTTATTCAAGCTTTGACCATTGGCTCGATGAAGACAAGCAGGCGCACGTGTTCCGCATTCCTGCTAAGGGGGGCGATGTTGAGCCCATCACTCAACCGCTCAAGAAGCAATTGCCTCGTTCGTCCCAGAGTGCGGCTAGCTATGATATCGACGTCAATGAGCGCTGGATCGCTTTTAATGCCAACGGCTGGGATAACCAAGTCGATGCCAAAATAGATATTTTCCTTGCAGCCATTGGTAGCGGTAAGGTGGAGAATCTCACCGAACAGAATAATGCGCCAGATTCAAATCCAACCTTTAGCCCAGACGGCAAAACCTTAGCGTTCACTCGTCAGCTTATCCATGGTTTCTATGCCGATACCGCCAAATTGATTCTGTTGGATATGAAAAAGCGCACCGAGACAGTGCTAGCGAAGGACTGGGATCGCTCTGTTGCCCGTTTTATTTGGACACCCGACAACAAAGGGTTTTACGCTTCGGTGGATGACGCCGCTACGCGACGCATTTTTCATATCAATGCCAAAAACGGCAAAATAAAAGCCATTACTCAGGCCACCAACTTTGGTAAGCCTACTATGGCCAACGATGGTACATTGGTCGCGGCTAACGATAGCTTTCTCTACCCTGCACGGGTGGTGAAAATTAATACCAGCAATGGCGAAACGACCCGTTTAGATCAGTTTAACGATGATATTTTGGCTGATGTCGATTTGGGTACCTATGAATCGGTGACCTATAAAGGTTACAAGGACCAAGATATTCAAATGTGGGTGCATTACCCACCAGGGTTCGATCGCAGTAAAAAATATCCATTGATGATGCTAATCCATGGCGGTCCGCACAACGCTATTTCTGATGGCTTTCATTATCGCTGGAATGCACAAACCTTTGCCTCTTGGGGGTATGTAACGGCATGGCCTAACTTTCACGGTTCCAGCAGTTTTGGCCAAGAGTTTGCCGATAGCATTAACCCAGACTGGAAAAACAAATCCCTTGAAGATGTGTTTAAAGCGACCGATTGGTTTACGCAGCAGTCATGGATAGATGACGAACGTTTAGTGGCGGGCGGTGCCAGTTATGGTGGCTATTTAACCTCGATTATTCTTGGTCAAAAACATCCATTTAATGCGCTATTAATCCACGCCGCGGTATATAACATGTACTCGCAGATGGCGGCCGATTTTGCGGTACACAGTACCCGTTTTGGTAATTACTGGGAAAAGCCAGAGATCTATCAATCAATCTCGCCTCATTACGGTGCGGCCAACTTTAATACGCCGACGTTAGTGATCCATGGGCAGTTGGATTATCGTGTCCCTGTGGGGCAAGGCTTTGAGTTGTTTAGAACCTTGCAGACCCGGGGAGTTGAGTCAAGAATGATCTATTTTCCTGATGAGAATCATTGGATCATGAAGCCCAATAACTCCATCTATTGGTATAACCAAGTCGAGCAGTGGATGACACGATTTGCAGAGCCAGGGGCTAAGTAAGCGCCAATACGGTATTGCAAAATAAAAAAAGGCTGTCGATAAGGACAGCCTTTCTGTTTTATCCCTAGATGGATAATGGATTGTCGCTATTTTTGCAGTTGTGCTTTGGCTGCTTCAACTTTTGAAAAATCGAGGCCAAGCTCGGTAACGGCTTCTTTAATCAAGGCCGGGTTTTGCATGACCAAGGCCATTAACTGCTGTAGTTTTTCTGGTGCGATACCTAGCTGACCAATCACGCCCATCGCCATGAGTGGATTGTCGGTCAATGCTTGGAAAAGTTCGTTGATCTTCTCATCGCTAACATTGTGCTCTTTTAAAATGGCAATAATTGGATTCATCGCAACGCCTTATTGTGTTGTAAAGGTGAAATTGGCGCTGATTTTACCACAGAATGTAACCGTTAGTAGACTCAGTGGTCACTCCTAACATTGGTGGATTACGCCAATAAAGGGTAGATTATTAGTGAGGATTTTTGAATAGCCAGTTTTATAGAGGCAATAACGATGTCTGATCAATTTAACTGTTGGCAATGTGGCAAAGCGCTTGAGGGGGTTATTTTACCTCTTTCTCGTCGTGAGGCGTGTGCAGAGTGTCATGCCGATCAACATGTCTGTAAGATGTGTGTGTTTTTTCAGGACTCTGGTAGAGGAGATTGTAAAGAGGAGCGTGCTGAGTGGATCTCTGACCGAGAGCGGGCCAATTTTTGCGACTACTTCAAACCCGCTACGGGCGTATACAGTAAAAGTGGTCCGTCAGCCAATGAGCAGGCTTTAGCTGAATTAGCGGTGCTATTTGGCGATGCGCCAACATCAAGTAATCAGGCAGAGGAACAACCTCAAGAACGGCCGAAAACTGCGGCTGAGATTGCTGAGCAACAATTGCGAGATTTACTTGGCGGGTGAGTTTCATTGCACCAATTTCAAGCTGTTATAGGGCTAATAATGACTATTGTTAGCCCTGCTATATTGCTGCTGAACCTAGACTAAAGGCGCGGATCGGCGTTTTGACTCTCAACCTTTCCAATCACGGTGATCTCGCTAAGGGTTGATAAAGTGCCCCACTGTTGAATGGTCATCATATCTTTGACTTCTTGCGCTGCAAAGCCTAAACGCAAACCATCTTTTTTATACTCATTAGGCAGGTTACTGGGCAATATTTTACGGCCATCATCAGTCAATATACCCCAAAATCCGCCTTCTAAATTAATTCGTCTCACAGTGCCTTGGTTCATCATGACTCCTTTTTGTGGTGAGTGCGGCTTAACCACGGCTTGCATCCCTGTATCATCTGCGTGTTGTCTATCACCAGCGATTTCAACGGGTTTAGCCGGAGCGGTGAGCTGTGACCGATTATCGCTGACGTCGGTGCTGTTGGCTGGTTTGGACTCAGTGGCATCGTTGCAACCAGTAAGTATTAATGCGCATAAGGATATGCACAGAGGGAGAGAGGCACGCATCGAAACTTTCCTTTTGGTATTAGTAGTCTGAGGGTTACTGTAGCAGAACTTACCTTAAAAAGACGAGACGTTAGTGAGTGCTGTATTGACCGACGGTGCGCAGGTGGTAGGGAAGAGAGATGAGGGTAAAGAGAAATCAAAGAGCCTCCTATAGAGGAGGCTCATGAAGGTTAGTGATTGGTAGGCTGTTGGCGCAATTCACGTTTATTGGTGGAGTAGATAAACAGTAAACCGATCACGGGGACAGCAATCGCAGCATAAGGGATCATACCTGCGCCAAAGTGACTGTCGAGTACCATTCCGCCGAGGAAGCCACCAAAGGCATTAGCAAGGTTGAAGGCTGATATGTTCGCGGTCGCCGCAAGCTCTTGTCCTTCACCGCCATGGTTCATTACACGTAGCTGCATTGCAGGTACATTGGCAAATGATGCGATACCAAATAGGAAGGCCGCAGCCACAAACAAGATTTTGTTATCAAGCGCTAATCCTACCAATACTAACGAGATGATCATGGCGATAGCCCAGTACAGTGATGCTTTTTGCAGGTTACTGTCTGATGAACGTCCACCTAAAGTGTTACCGATAATCAAGCCAATCCCGACGATAACCAGAATCCATGTTACGGCATGCTCACCAAAACCTGTGATGTGCATCGCAATTGGGGCTATGTAGCCATAAAGTGTCATAAAGCCTGACCATGCAAAGACAGTGATTGCTAATGATGCCAATAACATAGGGTTCTTAAATGCCTGCAATTGGGTTTTGATATCTTTAGCTTCACCATGGCCGTCGGTTTTGATCACGGCAAGAATGAAAAGCATGGCGATAAGGCCTAAGGCGGCGACGGTGATGAAAGTGGTGTGCCAGCCAAACTGCAAGCCAATCCAAGTGCCACCAGGCACGCCCAGTACGTTTGCCAATGTGAGTCCAGCAAACATCTGTCCTACGGCACGTCCAGCCATTCGTTCAGACACTAAATTGGTCGCCACAACAGCACCTATGCCGTAGAAGGGCCCTTGCACTAATCCCGTGATCACACGACTCGCAAACAGAATATTGTAATCTGGGGCGAAGGCTGAAAGCAGGTTGCCAAGAATGAAGAGCACCATTAAGCCCGTTAATACCCGCTTCTTATTAAACTTGGCTAAATAGATGGTGAGTATTGGGCCACCAAATACGATGGCTAGCGCATAGGCGCTGATCAGATAGCCCGCTTGTCCTTCTGTGATGGAAAGGGCATTGGCAACCTGTGGCAAAATGCCAGCAATAACAAATTCTGCGGTGCCGATGGCGAAAGCGGCAAGGGTTAAAATCCACACCTGCAAAGGTATTTTTTCATTGTTCATAATAGGCTCACTAGTTGATGATGATGCGTTGGAATTTGACTCGACCTAATAAAGAAGTGCCGTTAGCTCACTAAGGCGCCGCCATTGATGTCGATAATGCTGCCTGTGACAAATGGGTTGTCGATAGCAAAACGATAGGCTTGGGCAATCTCTTGAGGGCTACCTATTTGGCCAGCGGGTAACTGCTCACTGGCCTGACTAAACATCTTGCTGCGATCGCTGTCTGATAGGTGTTGATAAGCTGGGGTGTCGGTTAGGCCTGGGCTAATGGCATTAACGCGAATAGGGGCAAGCTCTTTAGCCAACACTTTGGTTACCGCCTCAAGTGCCGCATTGATGGCCGTTTTGGTATAAGTATTGGCGACAACTTTACGTGAAAGCATGCCAGTGGTTAACGTAATAGACCCAGCTGACTTAATGTAGCGTGCAGCATGTTTTATCGTACAGACGGTGCCCCAAAACTTAGTATCAAATGCCGATTTAGCATCATCAATGGCCACATCGACCACTTTTCCGGCTGGCGCGGATGAACCTGCTGTGATCACCAAATGATCAAAAGCGCCCACGGATTCGAAGTAACGATAAATACTCTGCTCTTGACTGATATCTAAACCTGTTTGACGGCTGGCAATATGCACAATATGGCCATCAGCTCTGATTTGTTTAGCCAGTGCTGCGCCTATGCCTGAGGTGCCGCCGACGATCACATATGTGGTTTGTGCTTGATTCATGGTTGAGTGCTCCATCGTTAATTCATTCAGTATTGGTTTGATGGAGTCAGTATATTTGTTTATTTTTTTTTGATAATTGGTCTTAAAGTGAAAATATTATTTGGATATACTGAATAAACTTTCTGTTGTGGATTAAGTGGTATGGATAAGTTTGCTGATATGGAGATGTTTACCTCTGTGGTAAAACATCAAGGCTTGGCGGCTGCAGGGCGAGAGCTAGGGTTGTCGCCAGCGACAATGACGGCTAGGTTGCAGGGGTTAGAGCAGCGCTACGGGATCAAGTTACTCAATCGGAGCACGCGTCATGTTTCATTAACGGATGCTGGCGCCCGCTATTATCAGTCCTGCTTACAGATATTGGATAGTGTAAGAGAAACTGAAGAGCTGATGCGTAAAGGCGTCAACGAGGTAAAAGGGAGCTTAAAGATATCGGCGCCAAAAGATCTCGGTAAGCAGTATATTTTGCCGATAGTGTCGCAATTTATGGAGTGTTACCCAGAGGTGACGCCCTATCTTTATCTCAATGATAACCTAGCCAATATTGCCGAATCTGGCATAGATATAGTGATTCGCTATGGTGAGCTGGCTGACAGTAACCTTATCTCGCGGCGTCTGGCCTCTAGTCGACGGGTGTTGTGTGCGTCGCCAGAGTACTTAGCGCGTAAAGGCACGCCGTTGACGCCGCAAGCTTTGACCGAACATGACTGCTTAGCCATGCTACGTAGTAACGAAGAGCTAAAACATTGGCATTTTCAAGCCAATGAGCAACGCAAGTCGGTGACGGTTATCCCCTCGAGATTTTCTGATGACGGTGAAGTGATCCGCTATTGGGCCTTAGAGGGGGCAGGCATCGCGCTCAAGTCACTGATCGATGTGCAGCAAGACATTAAGGCCCAGCGTTTAGTGACAGTGTTGAACGGTTATATGAAAAACTTCAGCGCTGCCACCACAGTGTCAAGTACCGACCTTAATGTGGTTTATTTGAGTCGCCAATATCAGCCAAAGCGGATTCGTTTATTTTTGGACTTTCTGTTTGAGCGCTTTGAGCAACGCTTAAATCAATAGTGGTTAAGGCGTTGTGCTTATCCTTTATCACAACGCCTTATCTTAACTATTACGACGATGCAACGGCGCGCTCAGTAGGCATCGCTCGCTGGGTAAAGTATCGCTGGGTTTCGGCTAAAATCACGTGGCGTAAACCAATAATGGCGATAAGATTGGGAATGGCCATTAGGCCATTAACGGTATCGGCCAGCATCCAGATAAGGTCCAGCTGAATAAATGCGCCGACTGCAATGAGGCTAAGAAACGTTAACTGGTAAAGCCTAACACCACGTTCCCCAAGGCGAGTGCCCGTTAAATAGTACCAGCAGCGCTCACCATAGTAGTGCCAACCTAAAATGGTGGTAAAGGCGAAGCAGACTAGCGCAATGGTAACCACGTATTGACCTATGATGGCTGATCCGCCCGATGCAAACGCCGCACTGGTCATTGCAGCCCCTGCAGCATCGCCATTCCAGACGCCTGTGATAATCAGTACTAGCCCTGTCATGGTGCAGATTAAGATGGTATCGAAAAAGGTACCTGTCATACTGACCAAGCCTTGTTCAACGGGTTCGTTGGTTTTTGCGGCTGCAGCGGCAATTGGCGCACTACCAAGGCCTGATTCGTTTGAAAACACCCCGCGTGCGATCCCTATTTGTAGTGCTTGAGCGACGGTGGCCCCTAAAAAACCACCAGCGGCGGAGACTGGAGTAAAGGCAGAGTGCAGGACAAGTTGCAGCGCAGGAATGATCTGTTCGCTAAAGGCGATTAAAATCCAGGCGCAAGCCAGTACGTAGCCCAATGCCATAGTGGGCACTAACTTCTGCGCCACGTTGGCGATACGCTTTACACCACCTAGTGTCACGGCGGCCACCAATAGCGTCAGCACTAAAGCAGTTACCCAAGCTGGAATATCAAAAGCGATAGTCATGGCGTCACTGATAGCATTGACCTGAGCGAAGGTGCCAATACCAAAAAACGCGACGCCAACACCAAAGACTGCAAACAGTTTGGCTAACCAGCCAAGACCGAGCCCCCGTTCGATATAGTACATAGGACCGCCAGCAATATTGCCGCGCGCATCTGTGGTACGGTATTTAACAGCGAGCATACATTCAGCATATTTAGTTGCCATGCCAAAGAAGGCGGCTAGCCACATCCAAAATAGCGCGCCGGGGCCGCCAATTTTTATGGCCGTTGCCACGCCGACAATATTGCCCGTTCCAATGGTGGCTGACAGGGCGGTGCATAGCGCGGCAAATGAAGAGAGATCACCCTTACCGCTGGCGGGTTTAAATAAAAGCGATAGCGCCAAAGGAAGTTTGAATACTTGCAGTAACTTTAGCCGCAGTGTCAGGTATAAACCTGTCCCCACCAGCAGACAAAGGGTAACAGGGCCCCAAACAATGGCATTGATGTCGCTCAGTAGCGCGTGAAAATTCATGATATTCCTCGAATATTAAACAACAAAATTAATATGGAGGAGGAAAAGAAATGGCTGAGATATGGCGCTGACGAATGGCGTCGACAAGGTATTTTGCCATACAGATGGCAAAAGTTAGGCGCAGCGACAAACGACAGTGACTGAGGTAACGCAAGGCGTTACAACAACGTCAGTCATCCTCTCCTCTGTCCTTTTGCCTGAGCGTTTCGCACAGCTTGATAAATCAATACTGCACTTTCGCCTTCGGCGCCGTGATGACATAAACGCTAACGTTGCGATATGTTCACAGTCTCTCCAGAGGCTCGTCCAGTAACAGTCCTCACCATAAAATGGCACCTGAAAGAGTGCTTTGCTTGCTAATCAATGGTTAGCGATAACAAAGTTGCCTCGTCGGTGTGGGGTTACTCCCCACTCTCCTGCTACCTTCATCCGAACGGATCTCCTTGAGTCCACAGTTGAACCCAAGGGGGAAGGTAGCATGCGTTATCTTAGCCATTTGCTCAAGAGAGCCTAGTCACAAATTTGCCTGTATGTGAAGGGGGTGGGGGATTAGTAAACGATGATGAGCTAATCATTCGGGAAGTTTAGGCCGAGCCAGATCAAATCTGAGAGTGTCGGATATCGTGTAGTAAGCAGAAGGGCCACCTGCTCTTAATATTGGTTCAGCTAAGGCTGTTTGATAGATGCCCTCGCTGTTAAGTAAGTGTTTAGCAATATGGACGGCGACCACTTCTCCAAGCACCAGCCAGGTATCAATTTTGTCGCCATTTGCCGCTTGCAACTGAATGCACTGAGACAGCTTACACTCAAAATTAACAGGGCTTTCGCTAACGCGGTCTGCAGCCACTATGGTGCTCGGTGTTGGCGTTAGTCCCGCAAACGCAAACTCATCGGCGTTAGGTGGCAAGTTTGCCGAGGTTAGATTCATTTTTTCGGCTAACTGACGAGTGGTGAGATTCCAAACAAATTCACCGCTGTCGATAATATTGGCAAGGCTATCTTTATACCCCACACTGGCAAAGCCTATGATGGGTGGGGAGTAATTAAAGCAGTTGAAAAAGCTATAGGGCGCAAGATTTCGAGCCCCAGTTTTATCACGTGATGAAATCCATCCTATGGGTCGAGGACCTATAATGGCATTGAGGGGATCATGAGCTAATCCATGGCCTTTGCTAGGTTCATAAAAATAGTGATTATCCATGCTGTCATCTCTGTTGCTATCGCACTCATAACGTACGACTGCTTAATTGTGTGGGTTAACTTAATTCAACGCTTAAATTTTCTTTGGCGCTCAGGCGTGGTGATTAAGTTACGTTTATCCAGTGTAGTTTGTGTTTTAACTCGATGTGAAGCGCGTCGCCAAGAGGTTCCGTCGCCTCTGCCTACCTCTCATCGCTACTACTCACGTTGACGGAAACGGGGCGAAAAATAAAGCATTAGGTTAAGTCTTTAAGGATATCATTCACAACTCTAAGTTAATTAAGGTTTTGCTTTTGTTGGTTTTTTGTTGACTTTGCGTGTTGGTGAGGTTAGTTTTAGCGGAATTTTTTAAAGGAATAAATATTGTGAATTTTGAAAGCATTAAGCTAAACGCTGGTCGCCTTATTGTACTCGCCACGGTTTTGCTCAGTACAGCCTGTTCTACCACTTACAAAGTTGATCCGGAGTTGGTTGCTAAGTTTAAACCAGAGGCCGTGCCGACACAGGAACAAACTTTTGTATACGTGATTAGAGGCTCTAATTTCCAAGGTGGCGCACGTGGTGCTTGGGTTGCCGCCAATGAAAATGTTGTTGCTGATCTCTCAAATGGCAGTCATACCTTATTGAAATTGGCGTCGGGCCTAAATTCGATTCACCTCGTTCAAGGTCTTGCTGGCTTTGGTTATGCCAAGGTTGATAATAAACCAGGTGAAACTCTGTTTTACTCTATCGACTATACCACTGGCAAGATGACTGAGTTGACCTCGGATATGGGTGCGTCGATGATTATGGAGACTAAAAAGGCAAAAGATATTGGTGAGCCAAGAAAGAACGATGCATACGATAATCTGCTTGCTAACCCGTCTCTGCTTGGCTTTAAAGTGATGAAACCAAGTGCTGAACCTATGATAGCGGATGCTGAAACTGCGGTAATTAGCTTTTATCGCATGGAGACCTTGATTGGTGAGGTACCGTTTGATATCTGGTCTGAAGCGGGCTATGTCGGCAGTACGAAAGCGGGGGACTATTTCCAGGTGAGAGTCGCACCAGGTAAGCATACTTTTGTTTCGCTTTCTGAACGCTATTCGGTACTAGAGGCTGAGGTTGAAGCAGGTAAAGAATACGTGGTCGAGTTCGATGTGGATATGGGCTGGAACCAAGCGCATGTACAAATATTGCCTATCGATCCAGTGAAATCGGCCAAAACCATTAAGAAGTGGCAGGCTAAAGCGAAATTAATGACCCTTGATGACTCTGTAGTGAGCCTGCCAGAGTTTCAGCAGCGAGTTGAGATGGCGCGAGAGTACCTGTTGCCTAAATTTAAGAGTATCGACGCAGGAGAGATGAGCACTCGAGCATTGACGACTCAGCACGCGCTGTAGTCGCCGCGAGTACTTTCCATAAAGGCGGTACTTGAAGCCGCCGACTTGCTATCCTTTAAAGCGAATCAGGGTTAATCCATGGTTCGCTTTTTTGTGTGATGAATTGATTAATACCAATCAGTATAAAGATGTGATCGCCTGTTAGGCGTGTTTTTTACCTGCTTACTTCTGCGTTGAACGGCCTCAAAAGGGAACAAGCATTCCATCGCCCATTCGTCTTGAATTAGTTGCCAAAAAACGCGCTGAGTAGATCACTTTCTTATACTAATTGGTATAAGGGGCTTGACTGTTAAGTTTAGATCTCGCTTCGGCAATTCTTTCAAAAATAAGCGGGTCTGTGACACCTGTAAAATTACTCCAATTGCTATAGCTATCAATTGCTGCGAGATAATACCCTTGATAGTAATTAATGTCCGCCAATAACTTTATGGCTGCAGCTTGGTCAGCATCTGACAATAGCCTTGGATCTGTGGCTTTCTTTAAGTAGTTAATCGCTAGGTCGAACTCTTCGAGTTCAGCATAGAAATTCCCCAGCATTCTCGTCACAAATGCCTCTTCAAAAGGGGTCGTTGGTTTAACCTTATGTATAGTCTCTATCGCTAGATTAACCTGGTTTTGCATGTAGAGATTGAACCCTTTTTCGACAAGTTTAATGACTTTCTTATTTTTTAATACTTGATCTTTGTTTGGTTTGCGAGGAGTAAACTCTTGCTTGGCTTCAGGCTTAAGCTGCGCTGTACTTTTATCTAAGTTAAAGTCTAATCGCACAGTCAAGTCACGCTGATATTGAGGCGTGTTAGCCACTATTTTGGGGGCGTATTGCCAGCGAGCTAATGCTTGAATGGCGGCGCTATCAAAAATGCCCTCAGGTTGCGAACCCGTCACACGGATATTGACAGGTTTTCCCATTGGGTCGATATCAAACATTAGTCGTACTGAACCCGTTAACCCCTGTTGCGCTGCGTAGACAGGATATGTTGGCGCTTGGGTAAGCAAAGGTGCTGTTTTGTTTTTACTCTGGTTTTCATGGTGGGTGTTGGTTTGGGTTAACTCTGACGACTTATTATTGGCGCAGCCGGTTGAAATTATCACCAGTAATATTGCGAGGTATCTTATTTTAATCATCTTGCTCTCGAGTTTATTTAAATGTAGTTGTTTAGTCACTTGGGAAGTTGTTTTAGCTTTAGGCTACTTTTTGCGTTCAAGTACAAATTTCATCCAACCACCAAAGAAAACACCGCCTAAAATATTAACCCCTATCGCCGTGAGGACTGAGGTGTGTGTGAAATTGGCCTGCACCTGCAACATGACGAGGGAAAAGAGCAACATAAACAGACCAAAGAATATTCCCATTTTGAGATAAGGAAACCGTGTCCTGGATGTTGGCTGGGTTTCACTGGCCTGCATTTTTTGTAACTTTTTGGCACGCCACAGCTGTTTTAGTGGTTTGTGAAACCAAAACCAGATGGGGGCAGTCAGGGCCAGTAGGATTACGCTGGTATAATTCAGTATGCAGGGAATATCATTCTTACAATGAGGGCAGAGTAGTCCAAACCAATTGCCAAACGCTTTGCTTTTGGACCAACGCAACGCATTGTGCAACGTGTTGCAATGGGGGCAGGGGATCAATTGTCTTTCGAGTAGTGGTCTATCACTGTGTTGATCGATAAGGCTCAATTTGGGAATGCGTTGACCTAACACCAACTCATTTATCGCCATTGCTGGATTGATCACCCAATGGAGCAACATCCAATTTGGAAGCTGTATCGCTTTATATTTTTCTTTATCGTACTGCATGTTATATCCGTATAAACTCAGTCAATTGTTGCCTAGCTTACTGTAATTATTTGGCGATTAATATACAGCGAAAAACCGCTATGGGTAAGGAGTGGTCAGTTTATGTTTGTCTGCACCTGTGATTAACTCAAGGTATACTTCGCTTACCTTTATTTTGATTAACCTCCCACATTATGATTACGTTTACTACCAATTACGGCGATATTGAGATTGACCTCAATATGGCGCAGGCGCCCGTCAGTGCAAAGAATTTCCTTAAATATTGCCAAGAAGGCTTTTTTGAAGGCACGATTTTTCATCGAGTGATTAAGGGGTTTATGATCCAAGGAGGCGGATTTACCGCAGAGATGGAAGAGAAGCCGACTCGAGCCGCGATTGTTAATGAAGCTAACCGTGGTCTTAAAAATATAAAAGGCTCGATAGCTATGGCGCGCACCGATGCCCCGCATTCGGCGACTGGACAATTTTTTATTAATTTAGCCAATAACAGTTTTTTAGACCATACCGCGACAACCAATGCAGGTTGGGGTTATGCCGTATTTGGCCAAGTGGTGGTTGGTATGGATGTAGTCAATAAGATTGCTAACGCCAAAACATGCTCTAAAGGTGACCATGATGATGTACCGATTAATGCCATTGTTATCGAGAAAGTCACGATTAACCAATAACCTCCAAGTATGCTTTCTTTCTCTGAAGTCCTTATGCAATGGCAAACATAATAGGTAGACTCATTGTGATGCCTCGCATTAGTTAGCTTTTGCGAATATTTTTGGCTGTGACGTTCGCCACAGTTTCTTTTATGTTTATTCTTCACACTGCTAGTTATTGGCCTGCGCCAATAACTAGGCGACAACTAACGCTTCAAAATTTACACGTTAGTGCGTCGACAAATTTCATTGTTATTAACCTGAACTGGGGATGATGTATGTTGATGAATCAAAAAATCAACCTAAGTCAAAACTCAAATAAGGTGATTTAGGCCAACACTATGCCCAGACCTAAAAAATCTCGTCAACTGTCTTGTTGCGCTCCGTGCAGTATGTTTAAGCCCAACGGTGTGCCTGCAAAAGAACTGGCAAAGATTCAACTGCAAGCCGATGAGTTTGAAGCCTTAAACCTTGGCGATGTTCAAAAACTCAGTCAACTCGAAGCCGCTGCATTGATGGGGATCTCTAGACAAACGTTTGGCAACTTATTGGCGAGCGCCCGCAAGAAAAGCGCTACCGCCATTATTCAGGGGCAAATTTTATTACTGCCTCAATCCAACCAATAGGGAAATATTATGATTATTGCCATGCCAATGAGCCGCGGCAAACTGGCTAGCCATTTTACTAAAGCACAACGAATTGGCTTTTTTAATGAGTATCACCAACTCATCACAAGCTTTGATAATCCAGCGCTTGCTGGTGGCTGCAGTGCCAAAAAAGCGATGTTACAACTGATAGTCCAGCAGAAAACAGATATTGTGATTGTTCAGCATATTGGTGAGCGGATGCTTGGTAAGCTGCTAGATGCACAGATAAGTGTTAGCAAGGGCGACCATAGCGAGAGTATCGAGGCATTGTTAACAACTGCAACCGATCTTAACCGACGCCTTGTTGATGCGTCTCAAGGAAGGAGTTCGCTCAATCATGAGAAGAAAGGCGGCTGTTGCTCAAGTTCTGGTGGTTGTGCTAGTTCAGAGGCTAGTTCAGATGGTTGCGCAGGAGGGTGTGGTTGCAGTAACAAAGCTGATGAATCGAGCTCTCGCATGCTTGATAAACAACACCAATCCACAGTATTAGCTGATAAGCCGGTAAGTTATTCAGGTTTTAGAACCGCTAATTGATTCATACAATTGGGCTCAAGCTAACATGCTATAGGGGCGAGCGATCGCCTCTTTCACATCAACTATTGAAAACACTTTGGAAAATCGACCAAAGGCTTGCCCCTGAAAATAGAGCTCAACCACGGGCAGCGAAAACACATTATGATGTGCTGCGATATCAGGTTGTGCATTGCAATCGATATAGACCAATCTCATCTTGGGAAAATTATCGCTGAGCATAGCCGTTAAGCGGGGTTTGATACTTTGGCACACCCCACAGCTTGGCGCGCCAAAAAGCAGCATCACAGCATCTTGCTGGTTGATGAATTTCTCTAAATCGGCAGCTTTGTTGACCTCATTAGGCTCATGCATTGCTATTGTCCTTTCAAAAACTTCATTCAAGCTGTGGTTAGGTAATGCCTCTAAAGAGGTATTTTATTTCAATATCATAGCGCAATATCCTTGCATAGTTCACACTTCTTCACATGGCGGAGTTTATCGTTTGTCGGCAGTTCTTTGGCTGGTTAGACTACCTCATAAAGCTATATTTTTTATGTGTGTTTGAATTAAGCCTGTTCGACAACGGAGCCAATTATCGTGCTGAATATTGATGATCCCAAGGAAGTAGAAAAAACGCCTGCGATATGGCGTCTCGGTTTTCGGCCTTTCTTCTTGGGCGGTGCGGCGTTAGCCATGCTGTATATACCTTTGTGGTTGGTCACATGGTATATCCCAGAATTTAGTCTGTTTCGTGAGCAGTTTTGGGTACGGGTCGTGCCCTTATGGTGGCACCCTCATGAGCTTTTGTTTGGTTTTGCTTTAGCCATTGTTTGTGGTTTCTTATTGACCTCGGTACAGACTTGGACCAATCAACCCAGTATGAAAGGCTGGCCGCTAGCGTTTACATTTAGTTGTTGGTTAATGGCAAGGTTACTCCTGCTGGCACCATTAGATCTGCCGATTTGGTTACCTGCATTATTTGACACTCTGTTTTTAGGTTTAACGGCGGTGACGCTCTGGCGCTGCATCTACAAGGTGAAACAGTGGAATAATATTGGCTTTCCTATCATGTTGATGGTCGCCGCTGTTATCAATCTATTGAGTTACTACGCATTGAGTCAGCGAGACTTTACCTTGAGCCACCATATTTGGCAGGGAATGCTGTGGTGGTTAGGCTTGCTTATCACGATTGTTGGCGGCCGGGTGATCCCATTTTTTACCGCAATGCGACTAAAGCTAACTAAACCGAATCCAATCATCTTACTGGAGCGTAGTCTCATTGCCCTGATGATTTTGCTGGTGGCGCAAGCAATCACTAAACAGCTGCCTATGGCTGTGGAGCAGGGCGTGTTGGCCCTTGCAGGACTATTGCATCTTGGTCGTTGGATAAGATGGCTTCCCCATAAAACCCTTAAGGAACCCTTGCTCTGGTCTTTGCATTGCGCGTACCTATTTTTACCCATCACCTTAGGGTTGTTGGCGTGGAATATTGATAATGAAAACGCTTATCGTCAATTACTGCATCTGTTTGCTATTGGTACTATGGCGGGGATTTGTCTGTCGATGATCTCGCGAGTGTCTTTGGGTCATACGAGTCGAAACATCTATTTGGGCCCCAAGATGACGCTCGCGTTTATTGCCATTCCACTGGCGGCGATCTTTAGAGCGATCATGCCGCTACTTTTACCTGAGTATGCGCAAGTTTGGTTGTGGCTTGCTGGCAGTTGTTGGACCTTAGCTTTTGGTATGTTTGTGTGGTGGTATGTCCCTATTTTAACTCAGCCACGAATCGATGGACGTCCAGGTTAAATGACTGCGATAGCGTGAAGTATTGGCACCAAGACATTGTGGTACTTGGCTTTATATTAAAGATTAAAGAATATGGAATAAGTGGATGATAAAGACTTTCAAAACAATCCAAGGCATGTGGGGATTGATTGTAACAACACTCGTGTTTAGCAGTGCAGGGGTGGCAGCGCAAGCTAATGTCACGCCTGAGGCGATGAAGGCGAAGTATCCGCAGCAATATGACAGCTGGTTAGCCACCTCTGAGCAAACGGCGCGCACCGACATGTTAGCAAGTTACCCCGCTGCAGTGATTTTATGGGCGGGATCTTCATTTGCTAAAGAGTACAACAGCCCTCGCGGACATCACTTTGCGGTAGCGGATGTGACTCATACTCTGCGTACGGGGGTGACGCCTGATGCGGGGAAAAAAGGGCTGTCTGCCAGTTGTTGGACTTGTAAAACCCCCGATGCGCCAAGACTAATGAACGAGTTAGGCGTTGAAGGTTTTTCAGCAAAAAACTTTACCGAACTTGGTCGTGAAATAAAGAGTGTGGTGTATTGCAACGATTGCCACGAGAATGGGTCAGCCAAGTTAGCGCTGCCACGCCCTCATGCTCAAGATGCCATGGCCAAAGTTCACCTGCCTTTTGATAAGCAGGATATCAATATGCAGGGCTCCCAAGTTTGTGGTCAGTGTCATGTGACTTACTATTTTCAGCCTGAGCGGAGCAATAAGGTCAACATTCCTTGGATCTTTGGCAGTAGCGCCGATCTTATTGAAAAATATTACGACACGCGTCGATTCTATGAGTGGATACACCCCATCTCTAAGACCCCAATTTTAAAAGCGCGTCACCCTGAATTTGAACATTGGAGTCGCAGTGAACACGCTAAGCAGGGGGTCAGTTGTGTCAGTTGTCATATGCCAGAAGTTAATGACGATAAGGGCAACCGTTTTACCGATCATAAAGTGAGCAAGGCGCTCGATCACTATCAACAGGTATGCCAAAGTTGCCATGGCGATCAGCAGGCATTTATGGTCAAACTGGAGTCAGGTAAGCAGCAAATTGATATTAAGGCGCGTGAAGTTGAAGGGCTATTGGTTAAGGCACACTATGAGGCGAAAGCCGCTTGGGATGCTGGTGGTAGCTGGCCGATTATGAATGATGCCATTATGGGCATACGCCATTCACAGTGGCGTTGGGACTTTGCCATGGCTTCACATGGTTTATATGCGCACAATCCACAAGAGGGCAATGACTTACTTGACGCAGCCCTTGTCCAGGTTAAAGCCGCGCGAAAATCGTTAGCGGAGATCTTAAGTATGTTGGAGGTGAAGCAGGTTGAGTACCCAGATATTTCAACCAAAGAGAGTGCGCAGCAAGCTGTTGGGATAGCACTAGAAAAATTGACTCAAGAGAAGCAAGCGTTTATCAAGCAAGAGGTGGATAAACATTGGCCTGAAGTGAGTCAGCACGGATACTAAAATTTGAGAATTTAAGCAAAACGCCAGGGTGAATCGCTCTGGCGTTTTTTGTTAGCGCCTTGGTGCTGTTTTAGTTTTATAGATACGATAGGTGATGGCCAAAATAAAACAGATCAGTGCTGGGCCCGCTAGGGCTTGAAATTGCATTTGGTTAAACAAGAGTGCGCCGAATGTCCCGCCTGAGATAAACCCGATAATGATTAATAGAAATAGAATGGCTTTACGTCTATCGAAACGTTCTCCCTTAAGTGTTGTACCTAACATAATGCCCAAATCGGTAAAAATGCCCGTAACGTGTGTCGTGCGTACAATAGCACCGCTATAGGTGGTGGCTAACGCATTTTGTAATCCGCAGGCAGCCGAGGCCATGTAGTGGCCATAAAAACTGCCGCCTTGCAGTAGATAGATAGCGCTAAGGAGGCACAAGCCTTCAATGACTAACAGGGTGTCATAATGACGCCCAAGCTTTAATGAGCTGCCAGTGAGCAGCGCCCCCGACAGTGCCGCCCCCAGCATAAAGCTCAACATGATCCCTGATAGATGAAATAGATCTGTGTAACTGGAGTTGAGCAATTGCGTCCCTACAAGGGTTGCCGTACCTGATAGATGCGACACACTTTGGTGCTTAAAGCCCAGTAAGCCAATGGCGTTTACACTGCCAGCAATAAAGGCAAGGATAAACGCGCCAGCTTCAACCCATTTAGGCAGTTTGGAAATCAAATCTGTTCCTTCTGTTACCACAACTCTCTAGGAGAGCGTAGCCCCATCATATCGGGAGGCTAAAGGGCGCTATTTTGCGCGCTATGTCGCCAGTAAACTGTCGGCGCGATCGCAAAATGCTCATGAAAAACCTGAGTGGCTAACCGTTTGCCTTTTTGGACTGCGTTTCCGCTAGCACCGCGAGTGCAGAGCATTGGCCACGTTATTGATGACTTAGGGTGGTTATTTTTCTGCGATGAGTCAATTAGATAAAAGTCACACTTTCTTTACATAAAATAGACAGATCACTGCGTCAGATCACGCTCACTCCTGCTATGTGGTTTACCACAATACCCATGAATATTTTGTGGGATAACAATGGGGCATGCCTTCAACAAGTTGGCAAAAAAAACTAATAACAGTGTGTGATTTCATCTGCCTAGGCTGATGAGGAGGAAACCATGATAGAGCTTGATAGACGAACGTTTATTAAGGGTGCAGGTGCTGGTGGAGCCACTTGTGCGCTGGCGACACTACTGCCCGGTAGTTTGGCCGCCTTAGAACAACAACCATTAAAAGCCGTTGGTAAAGAGGTGGCGAGTATTTGTGAGATGTGCTCGACCCGCTGCCCTATTTCTGCAAGGGTTGTTGATGGTAAAAATGTCTTCATTAGCGGCAATAAAGAGGCTAAGTCTTTTGGCGGTAAAGTATGCGCCAGAGGTGGAGCCGGCCACAGTTTGTTGTACGATCCGCAACGTATCGTTAATCCGCTTCGTCGCGTAGGTGAGCGTGGAGAAGGCCAGTGGGAAGAGATCACTTGGCAACAGGCTTATCAAACAATTGCTAAAAACCTCAACGATATTAAAGCCAAGCATGGTGCCGAGGCGGTGGCCTTTTCATCCAAATCCGGCTCCCTGTCTGGTCACCTATTTCATCTCGGTAAAGCCTTTGGCTCTCCCAATAGTTTCACCCATGCCTCAACCTGCCCAGGCGGTTATGTGATAGCGGCCAAAGCCATGTTTGGCACTAAGGTCAAACGTGATCTGGGCAACTCTAAATACATCATCAACTTCGGACATAACCTCTATGAGGGGATCAATATGTCTGAAACCCGTGGCATGATGAAAGCGCAGATGGAAAAAAATGCCAAGTTAGTGGTATTTGAACCGCGCTTTTCCGTGGTCGCGGATAAAGCCGACGAGTGGTTTGCTATTCGTCCCGGCACCGACCTTGCAGTCGCATTGGCGCTTTGTCATGTACTGATTGAAGATAAGCTATATGACCATGCATTTATCGAGCAGCATGTGGTGGGTTTTGAGGCCTTTGCCGAAGAAGTAAAAGCCTATACACCAGAGTGGGCACAGGGCGTGAGTGATGTGCCAGCCAAAGATATTCGACGCATCGCCCATGAATATGCCGCCCATGCACCCCATGCTGTGGTGGATTTTGGTCACAGAGCCACCTTTACGCCTGAAGAGTTTGATATGCGCCGCGCCCTATTTGCGGCCAATGTATTGATTGGCAACATTGAGCGAAAAGGTGGGCTTTACCTCGGTAAAAAAGCCAAAACCTACAATAAATTTGCTGGCAACAAAGTGGCACCCACATTAGGTAAACCTGGGGTTGAGGGCTTGCCTAAGCCAACCGCTAAACGTATTGACCAAGTGGATGAGCAATACGCCATGATGTGGTCATCAGGCGGTATCTACCAAACTATTCTCGATGCGACCTTAGAAGCTAAACCCTATCAACTTAAAGCTTGGGTGATGAGCCGTACTAACCCAATGCAAACTATGACAGATAGAGCTCGTGTGGTTGAGTCGCTCAAAAAACTCGACTTTGTCGTGTGCTGTGATGTGTACATCAGCGAAACGGCTGCTTACGCCGATATCATCTTGCCCGAATCGACCTATCTTGAACGTGATGAAGAGATAGCCGATAAGTCGGGTAAAAACCCCGCTTATTACGTGCGTCAACGCGTCGTTGAAACCATTGGGCAGACTAAACCAAGCTGGCAGATCTTTAAAGAGTTAGGCGAAGAGATGGGGCTAGGTCAGTTCTTCCCTTGGGAAAATATGGAAAGCCTGCAATTACTGCAAGTTAATCGTGATGTCACGCTATGGAATACCATCAAAGAGAAGGGTTATGTTAGCTATGGTAAGCCATTAATGCTGCGTGAACCTAGCATGGTGGCAGCGTTTACCGCTCATTATCCAGAGGCTAAAGCCACTGACGCTGATGGTACTTATGCCAGCGCCATGAGTTTTAAAACTCCAAGCGGCAAGATTGAGCTTAGTTCAGATAAAGTCGAGAAAATGGCCGCCGGACGCGGCGTGATTAAGTATCGTCCTGTGCAACTTAAGCAGGCGGACGAGCTCTACTTTATTCAAGGTAAGGTCGCGGTTCATACCAATGGTGCAACCCATAACATTCCTATGTTGGCCAATTTGATGTCAGACAATGGCGTGTGGATTCATCCGCTTACAGCTGGCAAGCTGGGCATCTCATCGGGTGACAAGATAAGGCTTTCAAGCAGTGTGGGCAGCGAGGAGGGGACGGCGCTCGTCACACCTGGTATTCGCCAGGATACCGTGTTTGCTTATATGGGCTTTGGCTCTAAAAACAAAGAGCTAGCACGTGCGACGGGGAAAGGTATCCATTGTGGCAACCTGCTACCGCATCAAACTGCGCCTATTTGTGGCATGAATATTCACACTACTGGCATCACGCTAGCGAAGATCTAATAGGAGCCCAGTATGAGTAAACGATATGTAATGATACACGATGAAAATCGCTGTATTGGTTGCCAAGCTTGCAGTGTTGCTTGCCGAAGCGAAAACGGCACGCCTGAGGGCGTTAGCCGTCTGCAAGTCAGAGTTGAAGGTCCTTTTGGTGATGCACCGCATCTGCACTTTAAATATAACCGCGTCTCTTGTCAGCAATGTGAAAATGCACCTTGTGTGACAGTGTGTCCAACTGGCGCCGCGTATGTAGGCGATGATGGCTTAGTGACAATCAAAGAGGATAAGTGTGTTGGCTGTATGTATTGTGTCGCAGCTTGCCCTTACAAAGTTCGCTTTATGAACCCCGAAACCAAGGCGGCTGACAAGTGTAATTTCTGTAAAGATACCCGTTTAGCACGCGGCGAGTTACCCGCTTGTGTGACGGTATGTCCAACTGATGCGCTGACCTTTGGTGATGCCAATGATCCGCAAAGCGATGTCGCAAAACTGATCAATACCAAGGCAACCTATCAGGAGAAAACCCATCTTGGGACTCAACCTAGGGTGTATCGCATTCCAACTAAACGTGGGGGGATCCAGTCATGAACAATACATGGGGCGATATGGCGCAATACGATCCGGTAACGTGGAACTGGATCATCGCAGTTTACCTGTTTATGGCAGGCCTGTCGGCGGGGTCCATTCTTATCGGTATCGGGTTGCGCTGGTATAGCAAAGATAAGTCAATAGAGAGTGCAATATTAAAAGCAGCGGCGATTATTAGCCCTGTGGCTATCTCGCTCGGCCTGGCTTGCTTAGTGTTTGATTTAACTAAGCCATTTCATTTCTGGCTTATTCTAATCAATTACAATTTGAGCTCAGTAATGTCGATTGGTGTGCTGGCGCTATTGGCCTACTCACCCATAGGTATCGCGTACTCTCTTATCGTGCTGCGTGATGAATTACCTAAATGGAAGCTGGGCTTTTTAGTGCCACTCGCACATGCCTTAATGCCGTTTAGAAAGGCGATTGAAGTTGTGCTATTTGTGCTCGCTATCGGTGTCGGGGCTTATACAGGCTTCCTGATCTCGGCAATGAACGCCTACCCGATGCTCAATACTGCGGTACTACCAGCGTTGTTTTTAGTCTCTGGTTTATCTGCAGGGGCGGCAGCCAATGCCATTGGGGCTTTAGTGATGTTTAATACCAGTAGTCACGATGCCACACTTGGTAAAATGCATGGGTTAGAGCTGCCTGTGATGCTGAGTGAGATGATGTTTCTGTTTATGCTATTTTGCGCACTTTATTTCAAAGGTGGAGCCGCCGCAGCAGCGCTAGCTTCATTAACGACTGGTGTTTGGGCGAGTGTATTCTGGATTGGCGTCGTGGGTATTGGCTTTGCAATTCCCTTACTCTCTATGCTCATGCCTGCTCAGACTCGCCACACTAAAGGCGTGATGATCGCAGTTGCTTGCTGTAGCTTAACAGGGGTATTAGCACTGAGACACTTTGTGTTGTATGCCGGACAAAGTTACATAAGTTGATAATGAACCCATAGCCTAAAGCTTGAGTTTAGGTTTTACCGTAAAGCCCAGATAGAACTCTGGGCTTTTTATTGGCTAAGACAGCCTGTCTTAGCGCGTTAAGTCTGCAATGATTCGCCATTGCCTGCGGCCCATTTCAAGTATCACCCCGACTGCTAACCCAGCAGCGGTGTTCACCAGTAAACAGATAGCGGCGGTTGATAAAATCACCACAATACAAAAGGGCTTTCCGTCGATAAATCGTTTTGACCAAGCCAGTTGCATCCCTGCGATAGCCAACAGGCTACCCAATACCGCCAGTGGAATAAGCGACAGCAAACTGGCGATGCCTTGTCCCCAAAATGCGGCAATAAATAAACAGGCTGCGCCAAAAATGGTGGGTGTTAACCACGTACGTGCACCAAAGTGATGTTGTACCGCTAGGCCCCCTGCGCCGTGGCACATAGCAGCAGCGCCGATGGGCGCCAGAAACAGGTTGGCCCAACCAGCGCTAGTGGCGAATCGTTTAGGGCTAAATCGGTCGTTGAACTTTTTATGGTCTTCGGGGAATTTCTCGTTGGCCATTGCCGATGTCGCAATAACGGCATTGGTAAGGGTTAATGCCAATTGTGGCAAGACAAGCAGTCCTGCGGCGGCTCCCCATTCATCGAGCGCTGGCCAACCTAGCTCCCAGTTACTGCCTGCGGATAAGGCAAAGCTTGGTGCAACATCGCTATTAAACTGCCAAAGCATCCCTAGAGTTAAGACAAGGGGCATTGCAAGATAGGGGAGTGGGAGATAACGGCTCAGTAACAGTGCTGATAAGGCCAGTAAGCCAATTAGCGGGCTATGGCCTATCATCTGTCCGCCCATACCGATTAGCTGCAGCCCAATGGCAAGTTGTATTCCAATGCTGATGGCGGGAGAAAGTTGTTTTGCCATCCAAGTGATGGCACCACTATAAGCCAAGACTAAAAGAATAATGCCCATCATGATGCCGCTGGCTTGCAGCATGCCGGGGGTGAGTCCTTGTGCGATAACCAGGGCCGTAATGACTTTCATGGGTTGAACCGGCATAGGCCGTCGATAGTAGAAAGCAGTGAACAAGGCAAACAGGCCAAAACCGGTGAAGATCCCTTGGGGCGAAAATTGGTTTAGTGCGATCAGTGCGAGGACTAAGGGTAAAAAAGTACCTAAATCGGCAAAAGCGCCGCCGAGCTCTCCTGAATATTTGTTGAAGGTGCCAAAAGGAGTCGTTTTACATCTCATAAAGCTTGCCGTAAGAAATCATCACCATGGACATTACAAGTTTAATGCCAAAATTTAGATGGGGTTACACGGCAATAGGGAGCCAAAGCGGCGATTTGTAAGGAGGCGTCGAGACAAAATGGCCAACTCGATGCTGTCCCTGTATCGAATTGGCCATTTTAGTGGTTGCTGATATTGGCGTTACGTTTGGTTATGCATGTCGTTGAGTGCATTGTGCAGCAGTTCGTCATCATTGAGTTGATGGTCCACATCGTCCATAGGATCATCGATTATCACTGCATGCTCGCCTTTATGTGAGTCTTCATCATCAGCCAGCGGGTTGTCAAAGTGGTCGTGGGTTAGGGTATCAAGCATATCGCTGTCCACATCATGACTGGCTAACGTGGTGACATCCGGCAGAGCGGCCATCATGGGGGTATCTGTAGGTGAGGTAATATCTCCTTGAGTCAGACCCACCATATGTAGGTAGTGATCGACAGGTGCCGCAGGCAAAGGGAGTGCAGCATGAGCTACCTCTGCGTCGGTCTCTGTCTCTGCTTTGGCGACGGCTGGACTATCTGCTTGATGATCTATGGTGTCACCGGATAGGTCGAGGTCATCAATTGTCACCCTTGTTACCTCATCGTTTTGCGGTGCATCATGCATCACAGGTGCAGCATGGCTGGGAGATGGAGCCATCGAGGTGTCTGGTGTGACCGTCATGCCGACAAGTTGAGTGGTACTTTGGTTCTGTCCACTGCGACCGTGAATGTATGTCACATCAAGATTCACTTTTACATCAACATTGGACGCATGTGCATCATGATACACAACTTGAAATACGTCATGATGTTCTTCTGAGGTTGTTTGCCCAGCCCAATGGGTGCCGCCTGTCGCCTTATTACCGGCAGTCGGAGCTTGACTATAAACATAGTCCACGTGGCCAGTTACGGGATCGATGGTTAAGGTACCGTATTGGCCTTGCAAACTGGTTGAATTATGACCGTGGCCATCAGTGATTGCCCACCCAGCGCCAGATAAACTAGGGGTGAGCTGTTGTATTATTGGAGGTGCAACCAGATCGCCTGAGATATGTGAGCCAATGCTACCACTACCTGTTGGTGTAGGGGGGGTCTTAAAGCTCAAAGTGGGTACAGGGTTAGCGCTATCGCTAATAAACAGAGGGCTGTGTATTGATGCTAAATTCCCCGCTAAATCTTGAACCGATGCGGTGATATCAACCGTTCCCCCTGGCAGCGCCTGAACCTCCGCTGCGGTTAATGAAGTGTGCCAAGCGCCTTGAGTTACCACGGCTTGATGCTGCTGACCCGCAATCGTTACTGTAACCGTTTGCCCATCTTCAACGCCAGATACTGTACCGGTTATATCAATCGCTTGCTGGTGTTCGCTGGCGTCAATGATGTTGTCGCTGGTGATTGGGTTAACCCTAATGGCTGCGTTAGTATCGGTGCTGTAGTGATGATTATCCGCCGCAGTAGCGTTGTTTCCTGCTGTATCCTTTATGGTGACTGATGCACTAATGTTGGAGTGGTTGCTTAGTTGATTGGCTGGGATGTCGATTGAGAATCTATGTTGTGCATCCACGGCGCCAGTGTATGTGTGTGTGCCTAGTGTAAGGGTGATATTATCGCCAACGCTGACTTCACTCCCTACAGTACCTGTGACTGGCACGCTGCCACTGAGCTCGGCCTGATTGAGCACGTCATCAGCAGTGATAGGGTCAAGGCTAATGTGTGGCGCTGCTATATTAGTGTCTAGCGTAAAATCAATACTGGTGGCTTTTGATGCGTGCCCAGCGCTGTCAGTTTGCCTTACCTGTAGCTGATTAAGTCCCTCGACAGGAGTAAATTGGCTGCTCCAATGAGCACCACCATCTGTGGAATACTCCACCTGCATTCCAGCGGTTTGACCTGAGATGCTAAGCGCCCCATCTTGAGTGATCAAGTCTGTTGCCGAGCTGCCGGTATCATGGGCCAGCGAGACTGCTAATGGCGCAATAATGATCGGGGCTTGATAAGGGTCTATATGAATAGTTAAGTTGTTCTGACTATTGTCTGCATAATCACCATTCGTGTCTGAGACGCGGTAGATAAGATTAGGCACTTGCCCGCTAAATTGACTGTTAGGGGTAAAGGTGTAGTCGCCGTTGGCTGAAATTGCGATAACCCCAACACCAGTAATGTTATGAGTTTGCCCAGCTTGAACCGTTATATAGTGATGCGTTACTGGGTCTTGAAATTGCACATCATGAAGCACTAACTGTGCGCCATCATCAACATCCGTAGCACCCTGCAGTAAGTTGCCTGTAACGGGGCCGTTATTCTGCTGAGAATGTGGGTTAAAACTGTGGATGATTGGACGATCACTGGTGCCTGTGACGACGACTTGAGCTTGCTGCTGCGATGTCTGTACATTGCTACCAGCTCCTTGTTGTAGCTCATACTTAATGTCAACTTTTAAGGCGACGCCGTTGGCCAAATGGTTGTAGCTATTGTGCGCCGGATCGACCTGTAATGTATGGCCATCGCTTGCTAGCATAAAGCCATCGGGTACCTGATTAGTGTAATGAACGCCGTCGGTCGAAAATTGCATGTGGCTTACTATGCCACTGCTCAGTCCACCGAGTAAATCGAGAGATTTACCCGCTCCACCTTCATTAACGCTCAAGCTCGGTGTGTCATCATGGCCATGAATTTGAACATTAATGGTGTGGCTAGCAGTGCCATCTGGAGAGGTAACCGTAAAGGTGTCAGTCACCACTTGGCCATTAACCAAGCCATTGGTTGGTGCTAAGTTGTTGTTTAGGTTGTATGTCCAGTGGCCATCGGCATCAAGGCTGAGCTCGCCATATTGACCCGCTAACTGACTGATTGTGGCAAACTGATTTTCGCCACTGTCGACATCTGTCAGTGTTAACTGCCCCGTCAGACGACTCGTTGCACCATCTTCGAAGATATCGACGTTTGATGATGCTCGTGACTGACCATTAATAAGGGCGGAATCATTCACCGCCGCAAGAGTCGTACTTGCACTGGTGTGGGTTATTCCGCCGTGTGCATCTTTGACGTCATAGCTAAAGTGCACCGCGCCGTTGTAGTCTTTCTCTGGCGTAAAGGTGAAGGTGCCATCGCCATTAATTAATATCGAACCATGGTCAGACTGAAGGTTTTCAATGGTTAGTTTACCGACGTCATTGGCATCCACATCGACAGTATTTGCCAACAGTTGGGCGGTAGTCAGCGTTTGGCGTGTATCTTCGCTCGCATTTGCAAGCACAACTTCAGATGAACAGTAAGGTCTGTCGTTACTGCCATGAATGGTGATAACAATGTCATGGGTGGTGCCGTCTTTCGAGCGGATTGTGATGGTATCGGTGAGTGACTGCCCATCCCCCAATTTATCAATGGCCGTTCCTGCAGTACCGGGCATGGCACCATTATGCCGACTACCTGCATTGACATTATAGTGCCAGTTGCCGTCCGCGTTTAAAATAAGGCGGCCGTAACTGCCGTGATAAGTGTAACCCTGAGTACCTACTTGGTTAGTATCAAATTCATTTTCACCGGTATCTAGGTCTGTGATATTTAATTTCCCATCAGCGTATAACATGGCGCCGGTTAAATGCCCCATGCCTGCATGGGCTTGGTCGGGTGACATATCTTTACCTGCTGTGTTTTCAGAAACATCGCCAGTATCAACACCAGTTATGATTGCGGCATCATTTGAGCCCTGCACGTTGATTTGAATATGCTTAGTTGCTGTTGAACCATCGCTTGAGATAGCGACAATATCAAAACCTTCTGCTTGGTTTTGCCCAGCGACGAGGCGGTCGGCTTTGCTTGGATCTACATCGTAATGCCAACTACCGTCTCTTTTTACAGAAAACGTCCCGAAATTTCCGGCCAGAGTTCGCGCTTCAAAATGCACGCTGTCATCTTTATCAACATCGTGTGCTTGTAATGTGCCCGATAGGGAGGTTTTTTGATCTTCAATGGCAGTGCCTATCGATGCTGTTGATGAATCAGGAGTATCGATAATGACGCTATCTTCTGTTCCTCGAATCGTTGCGGTAATTGGAATACGGGAGCCATCAGCGGTGATCAATGTCATCGAATCAGTTAGAGTTTGCCCATCTTTGAGTTGTTGTATTTCAGCGTGATTATTATTTGCGATATAAAGCCATTTATTATGTCCATCACCAGCATGTGTGGTCACAAATGAACCGTGAGCACCCTGTAAGGTCATTGTAAAATTGGCGGGTACGTTATGCTCAACACCATTAACTTCAATTTTGACAATTTGCGCATCTGCTTGACCATCGGTGTCAGTAATATCAAGATTTTTCCAATAGGAAGTTAACGTATGAGAAGCGGGACGGCTAAGATGATCTTCAACCACTTCGTTGCTAGATAACGCACTCGCAAGTGCGGAAGCATCATTGACAGCAACTAAATTGATCGTTGCGTCTGTGTGTGTAGCTCCGCCGTGGCGATCAATGACATCATAGGTAAAGTGCACATCTCCGTTGTAGTCTTTTTCTGGCGTAAAGGTGAAACTGCCATCGGTATTGGTGCTGATTGTCCCATGATCGGCGGTTAGGTTATGGACTCGAAGCCAGCCCCGATCGTTGTTATCGGCATCACTGGCATGGGCTAACAAATCCTGTTGGGTTAAGATAACCTGTGTATCTTCATTGGCTTGGGTCAACACAAGTCCACTGGTTACAGTCGGTGCATCATTACTACCATGCACCGCTACAGAAACCGTTTTACTCACTTTGCTTCCATCAGTCGATAACGCTTCGATGGTGAAATGCTCGTTCCATTCATCACCTTGCCCTAATGCTCCTGCTTTTGACTCATCGACAATGTAGTGCCACTGACCATTGGCATCTATTGAGAACGCACCATATTTCCCAGTTGTTTGAGTAATGGCCCAGCTCACTGAATCATGAGTATCACTATCATGTGCGTGTAGTTGACCGCTGACTTGTGCGCCTGTTGATTGATGCTCAATCACATCGCCAAGATGATTGGGGGCATCGATGACAACGTGATCTTCGGTGCCTTTAATTTCTACAGATAAGGACTGACGAGTGCCATCAGGGGCAACTAAAGTAATACTTTCGTGTAAAGATTCTCCTTCTTTTAAACCTTGAATCGACGGGTTGTTATTGTCTCCATTATACAGCCACACCAACTCCCCTTTATGACTACCGAAGGCATAAGTCTGTAGTTCAAATTTGCCATAGTCGGTTTGAATATCGAGAGGTGTGCCAACTTGCCAAGTAACCGTTTTCCCGCCAAATTCAATGTCAAGCTGATCGACCTTACTGTCAGTGTCGGTAATCGTCAGTTGATGCCACTGCGTCATTGAGTAACTGTTACCACCAAAATAGCCATAAGAGCTAGCGCCTGAATCAACATCTTCTTTGGCTACTGCTGTGGTAATTCCACCAAATACTGTATGGTCATCGACCGCTGCTAAACTGGTCGTTGCCCCTGTATGTGTAATACCACCATGAGCATCTTTGACGTTATAGCTAAAATGCACATCGCCGTTATAGTCTTTTTCTGGGGTGAAAGTGAAGGTGCCATCGCCATTAATTAATATCGAACCATGGTCGGCGTGTAGGTTTTCAATGGTTAGCAGTCCGGCATCATTTTTATCGACATCGACGGTATTCGCTAATAATTGCGCAGTGGTTAAGGTTTGGCGTGTATCTTCACTGCCATTTGCAAGCACAACTTCA